>JAGWAF010000063.1 GCA_018302085.1 Candidatus Woesearchaeota archaeon
CCAGAAGTTTGAACAAATTTAACAGAGAACTTTGCAAAACATGAAAATGAGGCAAAGTTGTCTAAAGAAGTTTGGCCAGCCATGACCATTTCAAACTTCCCCCTAGAGAACTTTGCCTAAAACACTCCCTTTTTTGACATTTTGCAAAGTTCTCTAAAGAATTATCAAAAATAAAATAGAAAAGATAATAAAATAACCTACTCTTCTTTAAATTCTATTTCTCCATCATAATAAATGCCTTTGTGAAGCTTTACCGGCCGCCATTCGTCCACGATGAGATTTGCGTCCAGCCAATGAGCCAGTTCTGGGGCATTTCCAATTGTCGCGCTCAAGCCGATAACCTGGACTTTAGCAAGAAGTTTGCGAAGTAATGTGAGAAGAATTTCTAGAGTGGGGCCACGTCCTGCATCATTGAGAAGATGAATTTCATCCACAATAACCACGGCAACGGATTTTAGCCATGGAGTGTGGTGGCGAATCAATGAATCGAGTTTTTCTGAAGTACAAATAATAAAATCATAATTTGACAGGTAAGTGTCTGCAGAGTCAGTGTCTCCAATGGATATTGCTATTTTAAACAAGCCAGCATATCTTTTTTTGAAATCCTTATATTTTTCATTTGCCAATGCTTTTAACGGAACAATATAGATGGCCTTCCCCCTATTTTGCGCAATTGCTGTTGTTGCTGCAAATTCTCCGATGAGTGTTTTTCCTGATGCAGTGGGCGTGCAAACAAGTAAGTTTTTGTTTTCGAAAAGACCTGCTTTGACTGCTTTTTCTTGTGCAGGCGTGAGGGTTTCAATATCTTTAGAGAGTACTCTCAACACTTCAGGTGCAAGGTATTGTTTTATTTCTTCGAGCTTCATAGAGAAAAGAAAAACGGTTCTTTATTTAAATCTTACAGCAAATGAAATGTTTAAAAATCATCGTAATTTATAGAGGACTTTGAATAACCCCCTAATCCAGCATTTATTCAAAGTAATCTGCCAGAAGTTTGAACAAATTAAGAGATCATTCAAACTTCTCTATTAAAGGTTTGAACAAATTTAACAGGTTATTCAAACCTCTCTATAGATAACTGCGCAACTTATAGCCTATTTGGCGCAGTTATCTAATAAGTAAACTGCGTGTACAAGTAGGCTATATCCTACGCAGTTTACTATACTATTACAATGCGTATGTAAGGAGAACGGCAACGATGACTCCTGTGATCAATCCAATTGTAAACTCCATCGCTCCGCAGCGCAAGCATTTCTGATGCAACTCATGCTCGCAGACGTCCCTTTCAAGGTCTTGAATGTAAGTGGCGGAACCCTTTTTTGCTCGTCTCTTCTTTGCCATATCATTCTCCTGATCTTTTGGGTTTATAAAGTTTGCGCCGGTGAAATCGTGTCTTAAGAGCTTTTCATATTTAGCGTACATTAAGATTGTAGAACTTCATTGATTATTTGCTGTAACTTTTTGGGTTCAATTCTGCTTCCTGTTTCTCTGGGGGAACCACCAATGGTATCGCTTCCGCCCCATTGATTATTCGGGTCAACCAAATCTCCTTCTTCTTTATTCAACCTTTTGTACAGCGCAGGAATATCAAATGGAACCCATACTGATCTTCTTCCAAACGTATAAACTCTTGAACCATTCGGCTTTTCTGCTACAAGCGCTGCAAACGCGCATATTCCATCATTATACATTGCCATTCGTGAAGCTGATCCGGTTTCTCTCACAAATGTCCAACCATTTCCGCCACCAATTCTTTCATAATGACCTTCCAGAGCTAATTCGCCAGATTCGCCGAATATGTGGGCATTAATCCTTCCCTCTACTGCTTCAACTACATTTCTCATTTCGGCAGAATCCATTTGAGCTACTCTCCCATGAAATCTTGCGTTATTATATGGTTCAAAAATCCATGCCATTTGGCGTCTCATTTTTATATCGCCGAATGGATACGCTCCTGCTGTGCAATCCAACCGATCTTCGCAATATACAAGTCTATTAATTCTAGGGTTGGCATGACCTCTTACTTGTTCATTATTCTTCAAAAGCCACCATGCTAAACAAGTATCTTCGTCAGGATCGTTAACATGAACATGCGCAGTTGGAACACCATTCATTCTGAAGGTATCAAATAAACCCATATTAATTTCCATGTGTACCTGTTCAGAAGTAGAACGAGTAGCTAACCTATCGACTCCTGAATGATGGTCAAAATTGGCATATGGCCCTCTTGGATTCCTTTGAGTGGGAGCGTTTACAAAACCATCTAACGCAATTGAGTATGGTGGCTTGGCCCCTACAAACTCAGACCAAGTATACACCTTTCTAGGTTCAACATGAAGTTCTATTGCCATGTATGCTCTAGATTGGCAAGATATTTTTAAAGATTTGTGTTGCGTGCGCACGCCGCGTTTTCGACGTGCAAACAATCGGCTCTGTCCTAAATAAAGGTCACCGGCCTCAGGTCGAGCTTCTTGGACAAGAGAAGGGACACTGACAAGGGGGATGTCCCAGTCGGGGAATGTCAGAAACGGAGTTTCTGAGCATGCTCAGAAATCGGCAACGATTTCTGCCATGTCAGTCGTAAAGAAAAATAATAAAAAAGCGAGAAGCCGGTATTCAAAGCTTTCTATTTAAAGAAGCCGGATTAGAGGTTTTTGGGGCAGAATTTTTTTAATTATTTCTTACGTGCAACGTAGATATCTGCTTCTATCATTTTATCTTTATTGAAGAAGTGGTGGATGAAGTACACGTTTCCTGCGTTGTCAATTGATGGCTCGCCTGCGAGTGGGGAGAACATTTGCTCAGGTGTTTGCCATTCTCCGTTGATTTTTTTTGATCTCCATGTCCCGTAATCTCTTGTAAACCATAACTCATTATTCTCTGGGTTCAATGCAGGGTATCCGTCATCTCTTTCTGTGTTAACAGCAGCAACATTTTTTGGCTCTCCCCATTCTCCGTTGATTTTTTTAGAAATCCAAATGTCCCTGCTGCCTTTTCCTCCAGCTTTATTATCTGCGTGGAAATATAATTCTTGGTTGCTGCTTGAGATGTGCAACTCTCCTGTTTTGTACTCATCTGTTTTAAGTTCTTTATCCGCACTTCTCCAATTTTGCCATTTGCCATTGGCGTAATCTGCTTTGAACCAATGAATTCCTGTGTAGCCTTCTCTTACGGTGCAAAAATATATTACATTATCCTGCGCAAATTCACAACCATCCGTACCTGCTTTGCCTGGTTCTTGCAAAAGTATTCTTTCTGGTTTTTGCCATTCTCCGTTGATTTTTTTCGCAACGTAGATCCCGGTAACTTCATCAATAACTTGTTTTTCAACAGGAACTCTTACATCTGGTGTGAAAAAGAAATACAATGTGTTTCCGTCTGGCATTATAAATGGTGAATCTTCCGCTCCTGCCGTGTTTATTGGGTACTGCAGTGGAACTGGGTCGTTATATTCTGAGGAGAGTGATTTTACCGGTGCGGCATCTGTTTGCGGATTCATCTTAACTGCATCGGTGGGCACTTTACTTTCTCTATCGATTATAATTGTTTCAGAAGCAGGTTCTGTAGTAATTTGTTCAGGGGATTGTGCATCTTTGGGAGTGCAGCCTATGATTGTGATTAATATTAAAGTCAAGAATATTTTCCAAATTTTTAAGTCAATCGGAGTGTTAGCTTTCATTTGCTCAACTTATTTAGGTGGTGCTTATAAATATTATTTTTGCGGAAAGTCATCAATGTGCAATAGTGTTTCTTCGTGGAAGACCGCTTTTTACGTATCTTGCAGATTGGGCGTTAATCCAGCTTTTTGTAAATGTTTTTTCGATGGCCAATTATAGTCACTTTAATCGTTCTATTTCCCTGATCAATATCAGCTATGACACGATAATCTCCAATTCTCAGTTTGTAATCAATTCTTCCGGCTAATCTTTCAAAGAAATGGAAAGGATTTTCTTTTGAAAAAATAATTTTATTAAACATTCTTTCTTTTATCTCCTTCGGAAGCTTGTTAAGGAATTCGATGGCTTCATCATCGAAGATAACATCATACATTACAGTCCTAGCCTCTTTCGCGCTTCTGCTTCTGTAAGAAACTTTCCTTTTTTTATTCTTTCTCGTGCTTTTTCGATGGCGTGGATTGTCTCTTTGCTGAGTTCTGGTTCAGTTTTGCAGGTTTTGGCTATAAACACCACTTTCTTAATTACTTCGTCATAGCTTTCATTTTTGTATTCCCTAAAGTGGTCCAGTTCCAGTTTAGTACCTTCGTGGATTTTTATTGTTGTACTCTCGTCCATGATCTCACCATATACTTAAGTATACCCAGGTATATTTAAATCTTTCGTCATTTTTTCGCCGTTTCTCAGAGAATGTCAGAATATCGCTTATGGAAGACCACCAATGCGCAATAGTGTTCCTAGAAGACCGCTTTTTATCCGGCGGGCCAAGCAGGATCAACAAAAGAGAACTTTGGAGAAGTTTGAGTATTTCTTATTATACTCAAAGCATTAAATTATCGAACATTACAATGCTTTTCGTAATAGTGAAGATGCACTATTCATGTTCGAATATTTGGTGCCTTCACTATATTTCAAACTTCTCAAAACAGATTTTAAGGTTTTGTAAGGCAAGAGTTCAGAAGCGTATTGCATGATCTATTTCTCGCTAAACACGGATAAGAAAACAGATTAGTCTTGCTCATCTTTAAATATAACCTTCATTTAAAATCTCTTGGTGATATTTTATGGCTAGTCCGAAACCAGTAGTTACTAAACAAGTGTCATATCGTGTTGAAAATTTTCCAGGTACTGATGGAAAAATAGCTACGTTTACTTATGATCCGAGAGGTTATGTTCCTCAACATCGAGCTTTAGAAGGGGTTCCAGAAGGAAGTCGTCTTTCTTCCGCTCATATGTATGGTACTCTATTTGGTTTAGAAGGCTTAAGCAATGATGATCGTCTTTCTCTTTTTCGTGAACCTACTCATTTTTCAGAAATAATCCTTGCGGGTTGGCAAGACAAACAAGCAGTGTCTTGTTCTGTTGCTTTAGATCCAGCAGATCTTCTTGTTCTATCACAAGCAGGTTATGCAGCACATACAAGTACAGATAATGGCACTCATCAATTTCATGAACTTACTTATGCTTTACAAGATAAAATTGGTGAAGAGCCAGCAACTGGTTCTCTTGTTCTTGCAGTAAGAAAAGCATGGGATAAAGCAGAAAAAACTCCTCTTCCAGAAGGAAATTGGACATCATTAACATTAGCTCAAGCTAGAAATTATGAGCATTTGAAAAACTTGTTTAAAGAAGAAGGTCTTGATGGATACATTGCAGGTTTGAGTCGTATTAGAGGAGTTACGCATACTAATTATGGAAGTTTAATTGTAAAAGATTTGTTAGACGCTGGAGTTACGCAAGATAGTGGTTTAGTTGTTGCCCGTCCTTCTGCGGCTGGCGTCGTCATCGGCAACGTCGATGCCCTCAGTCTATTCTTTAGCGATAGGCGTGCTCTTTCGGTAGCCGTCGCGCCGAAAAAATAAGGGTTTAATCAATACTTTTATTATCTTCTTCTTTTCTTTTTTAGTTTCCCAAGAGCTTATGCCTTGAAATGGAATAAAGCTTTGAAGGGGCTACACACAACAACGATGTTAATGCCCACAGTCAATTCAATAACAATAGGCTGGCTCGCGCAATAACCCTAGTACAAAGTTTAGCTCTTGGGATTTTCCTTATGAAAACCTACAAACACCTCTACGAAAAATTAATTTCCATTGAAAATTTAGAAGGAGCTTATAGGAAAGCACGACGAGGAAAAACAAGCAAACACATACAACCTCAGACCAAACATAAAAAAGTACCTCACGATAGAATTAGAAAAAAGAAACGTGACAAGACAACAAGAAATCAATGTTTATTTGTTGTTGAACTCTTGCCATGATACAAAACTATTTTTTTCTGATTCTGGAAGAACGCAGATGCTCGTTTTATTATGTATGAAGTCTAGAAATTCATTTTTTGTGAATTTCATTTCTGGACATTTTGATTCTAGGAGCTGAAATTTTGCTCTGCATTCAGTTCTTTGTTTTTTGTTGAAGTAGCATTTTCTTCGGCAGTTTACTTTTTTATACCATTCAACATAGTAATGTAATGATTGCTTTTTTTGTTTGGCTCTTGAATTTGCTAAGACACAGTTTATTTCATTAAATGTTATTTCAGGCTCATTTATTCTTTTTTTTATTTCTGTTAATTTGTCGTTTATGTTGTGTGTGCTCTCTTTTATTTTATGGACTTTCCATGTTTGCATTATCCTGCTTAATTTTATCTGATGGTGTTCTGCGAGGTTTGCGATGTGCTCCCAGATTGTGCCTTCTTTTAACCCTCTTTGTTCTGCTATTTCCTTTATTGATAGTCCTTTATTGATAAAATAAAGCGTTTTTTGCTGTGTGAATTGTGTTTTGCTGTCATCTATTTTTTTGTTTAGGTTTTCGTGTTTTTTAACTTGAATGATTTGGGGTTCTTTTTTAACTGGGAAATACTGATTGAATTTGCTCGTAATATATTTTCTATATTTGTAAGTATTAGCATTTGATGCGTGTGCTAACCACCCTTCAAATTTCTCCACTATTTTTTCTCGATCTATCTTTTCACTTTGATAATCTTTTCTCATACTTTTTAGTTTGTTTCGAAACTTTCTCTTATTTTTTGCTGTAAGAATTTTATAGTGATAGAAAATTTTGAATCCTAAAAATCCTACTCCTTGGTCTAGCAAAAGTATTTTTGATTTCTCAGGATGCAGTTCTAAAAGAAGTTTACTTTGA
>JAGWAF010000064.1 GCA_018302085.1 Candidatus Woesearchaeota archaeon
ACGGACATAACTTTTATGGCATTACTGTCCGTTTCTAAGTAGAAAACGACCATTTAGTCCTATTATTTGTGTCGTTTTCTAATTTCAAACTTCTCTAAACGAAATTCTTATATACCCTTTTTTCTTTCCCCTTTTTTGGGGTGAAGGTATGAAAGCAGCAAATATCGCAGGAGCTCTCGTTGTAGTTGTCCTCGTCATCATCCTCATGGGGATGCTGTTTTGGTATGATAATACGACGACAGGAGCCTCTGTTGTAGAGACACAAAAAACTACCATCACGAACTTACAAACTGAATTAACACAGAGAAATCAGCAAATTGCGAGCTTAACGCAAGAAAACACACAACTGAAGAATGATCTTTCCGGTATAAAGAAAGATGTTGAAGCTATTAAAAAAGAGAGGGAAGATGCAATCGCAGAGGTCGCGGCGCCCGCTCAAGCTCCAGCGATAACTCAACCAACAACGCAACCAACACCCAGCACTTCTGGGGACATTGACTTAACTGCAGCTCGTGAAGATTTATCGTTACGCACGGTGCAAAGAGCCTATGAAGATTATGTGCAGGAAAGCTGGGATGTGAAGGCAAAACGTCTTATCGATGAAAAAATCGCATCGATTGTTCAAGCTAATCTGCGTTTCAGGCCAGATTCGGAAGCCCACAGGATTGTTGAAGCTTGTAGAATTGATGATACGCATCTCTTGACGAAAAGAAAAATTGACAATTTCGATGAAGGCGTGATCTGGTCGTTTGATCATATTGACCTTGGAACACTTATCAGCATGCCTGTTCCATTGTCGGATGCAGGCAGCTACGAAAAAACCTTAACATGTGTAAGTTAAGAACTTTTTTATTTTTGTATTTCTATTTTTCGTTTTCTTCGTACGTCTTCTTTTCTTTTCAGAATAATATTGTATAAACTAAAAAAATAAAAAACGGAATGGGCCTGTCCGGATTCTCACATAAGGATAAATCCTTATCAGCCTACGGACTGTTTCGCTGACGCTCAACAGCCCACTTGCGTAAGAAATGCAATGGACCCGGCCAGATTCGAACTGGCGGTCTCCACCGTGTGAAGGTGGCGTCATAACCACTAGACCACGGGTCCATCAGTAGTTTGATTTTTTGATTATTAATAAAGGTGAGGTTTTTATAGTAAACTGCGTAGGATATAGCCTACTTGTACACGTAGTTTACTTATTAGATAACTGCGCCAAATAGGCTATAAGTTGCGCAGTTATCTATAGATCTTTATCGTTTATTTTTTTAAAATATTTTTAGAAGATAAGGTTATTCGTCATCCTCGACGCTGCTACCTTTCGCTTTGGGATCTTTCATTTTTTTTGTAATAAGAATTTTTTCATTACAAGCTTTACAATTGAAAACTAACGCATCGACACCATCAACTTTTTTTCTCTTGTATGGGATTTGTATTTCACCGTCTTTTTTGCATTTGGGGCACGTATACTTGATATTTGCAACAAGTTTTGATTCGTACTCTTCTTTTTCTTCTGTATATCCACATTCTGGGCAGACAAATTCTTTAGCACGAATTTTCGCATGGCCCGTTTTTTCATCAACAGGCTTTCCCATCTTTGCCTTTTCCATTAATGCTGCGATGTAATTCCCGTCAAAAAGGACAAAAGGAATTCTCACAAACATTAGTATCAACGCAATGAGCAAAATAATCCCTGAATTTCTGTCTGAAAGCATAACAACTTTTTTTCTTCAAAGTTTATAAATCTTTTGAAATCTCTTCTTCCCTTTTCCACTTAGGATAAACTCCAGGCTGCATCAATACTTTGTATGTTTTGATTGCCAGGCCTTTTTCTTGAGTAACTAAATCTTTAGAAGTCATCTTGACATGTCCTAATGCGATCAATTCATCTTTTAAGGTCATGATCCCTACCATCTCATCCACCTGAATATCGGAAGATACTTTGACAATGCCGGGAACTTTCAAGTCACTCCCATGACATAACACATCCACTACTTGATCGAAAACCCACACTTTTGGAAGATGAACAATTGCGCTCTCCATTGGTTGCAGCATGGCTCTGAGGAATTTTTCATTTTTTTCTTTTTCGTAATAATACATTGCATCTTCGCAGTCCTGCAATGTAAACATTTTGTCACCAAATTGAAAAGGTCCTGCTTTTGTTCTGACGAGTTCCGCCATGTGTGCGCCAATGCCAAGCTTTGTTCCGATGTCGTGGCACAGTTTTCGAATGTACGTTCCCGCTTGGCATCCTACCCTAAAAAGTACATCCTGACCGTCAATTTCGAGAATATCTAGATAGTAAATTTTTCTAAAACGCCACTCTCTCTTTACTGCAGATTTTACAGGGGGTAATTGTTTAATTCTGCCGACAAATTCTTCCATCGCTTTTCGTAGTTGTTGTTCCGGGATCAATTTGTGCAGGTGCATAATACAAACGTACTCCTTGCCCGCGTGTAGCAAAGCTTCCACAACTCTCGTGGCCCTTCCCAATGTTACGGGAAGAACCCCTGTTACGCGCGGATCTAACGTTCCTGAATGCCCAGTTCTGTTAATATTAAAAATTTTTTGCACATACGCAGAAACTTGATGCGATGTAGGGCCTTTAGGTTTGTTGAGATTAATGGCACCCGCATCTAATAATTCTACAACTGTTCTCTCACCGAGCGCTTTTCCAAATTTAGGATCTGTTTTGGCGTTTTTTCTTATCAGAATTTTTCTCTGCAGCTTTTCGAAGGGGAGTAAATCAGTCATATTCTCCTTAGAAATGCCTCTCTTTTTAAAGAATGTGCTTCGGAATCGTTAAGTGCGTAGAAACCATGATATATACTCAAAGCATTAAATTATCGAACATTACAATGCTTTTCGTAATAGTGAAGAACACTATCTATATTCGAAAATTTGGTGCCTTCACTATAACACCAGAGGGCAAGTTGTCTGGCACAAATCCCACGCTTCCCTTCCGTCTTAACATCATACCCTTAGATGGGGTTATTTAAATAATTTTCTGGTCGTATTCTTCTTTCTGTTTCATTTCTTAAAAGGAAAAAGCGATTTGTATAGAGAACTTTGCCCAAAACACCCCACCCTTTGAATTTTGCAAAGTTCTCTATAAAGGACTTTGAATAACCCCTATTTACAGGGTGACAACCAGTTTTTTCTTTTTTCTCCATTGAAAATTCACTCAGTTCCACGTTAAAATATCTTTCTCAGAAATTTCCGGAAAGTTTTCTGAAGAACATATAATATTTTCGGAAAAATATCTTTTCATTTTGTAAACATTCTAAAAATATTTTAAAAAAATAAAGAATTCTTTATGCAGTTTTTGTTGGTTTTGATTCTGTTTTAGGTGCAGCTTTTGGCATTTCTTTTTTCGGCTCTGCTGGACTAGCCTCTTTTTTCTCTGCTTTCTTTTCTTCTTTGACAACTTCAGCTTCCTTAACTTCTTTCTTCTTACCCTTGAATTTTTCGGCTATCTTTTCAATTTTGCTTTTCTCGTCTTTCTTTCCTTTCAAGGCGGGCATTGGCTTGCCGACAAGCTCTGCGATGACCCTGCCATCTTCTCCTTTTCGCACTTGAACTTGCACTTTATGCGGCGGGTTTTTAATACCTCGACTCCACATGTAATCGTTCAAATATTTTCCAATGTACACGTCCTGAGATTTCATGTGGCGTACTAAGAAACTTTTGAGTCCTGTGACTGCCTTCTTTGCCCGTTTATACTTGGGCACTTTCAAAAATTCTTTGCGTAACGGGATTGTGTATGTTCGTTCAATAACGGCCATCTCGATTCACCTAAGCCTTGGTCTTGGTTCTTCGCCAAGATCTTTTTGTACTCGTTAATCTTCCTGGGTGGACCCTTCTTCCTTTTCCAAATGTTTTTGGAATGGTCCAGAAAGGAGCCCAACGTGTTTTTTTGTTCAATTTTGCTAAGCGTATTTTTCTGCTCAAATGCTTGTATCGTGCCATACTTATACTCTCCGAATTGTGATATCCCTTTTTTGGGGTGTGATTTTTTCCAAAATCCTTTTCAGGGTTTCGTCATCCACTTTGCCAATTTGTTTTGCTTGAATAGCCTGTGCCAAAACAATCAGGAGTTGAACAGCCCTTTCCGGATGGGCAACCTTCAAATTGCCATACCTTGCCAGAGCATCCTTGCTCATGTTGTTCTTCACAAGGCCTTCCAGTTGTTCAAGCTGTTGCTGTAACTCTGCTTGTTCCTGCAACGCTTGCTGACGTCTCTGCCTCAATTCTTCAAACTCATCCATTTTTGCGTAAAGCACTAGCCGCTTTGTCTAACACGGACTGTCCAATGGGGGTGATGACCCTTCCTTTGTGCCCAGCCCTTTGAACTTGACGAGCGTAACCTGCAGCTTCTAGTTGTTGAAGTACTTTTCTTGCAACACTGCCACTGCCCTTTCTAAATCTCTCCGGTTTCATTCCCCTGTTCTTATTTCCACCGTATTGTGAGCGTAATTTGGAAACCCCGATGGGACCTCGGATACTTAATTTTCTCAGGACTGCCGCGCAGCGCACATACCACCATTCTGGATTTATTGGCGGCCTTTCTTTGTGAACGCCTGTTTTTGCGAACACGCTCCAAACGGGAGGCTTAATCTTATTATTTTTCTTCAATTCTTCAGTGACCTTCGCAATCAGGTCGTTTGCTGGTACGTCATAAATGCTACTCATCGTGTACTCCGTAATTCATTTGAATCTCTGCACCACGAAATCCTGGCCTGTTTATAAAGGTTGCGATTGGGAAGGGGATTGTTTTAGGTGTGTTCATCAAAAATAATAACATTCTTATACTTGTTTTTGCCTCTCCTGTACTATGAACAAGATTTCCATCAGGGTCAAAAGAGCTGAAGTAACTAATTTCTTGCCAGCTAAAGCGGAGGTTCAACTGAGCGTGTGGTTTCAACATAGTTCTCCCCATGTTTTGCACTGGAATGTTACTGTGGGTGATAAAGACGCGTATACTGAAAAAATCCTTACCGAAATCAAAAAATTCGTGAAAAGCTTCCATCCACAGGGATTTAGCGGAAATGATGTTGACGATATTCTTGGAGGGCATCAAGTTGTGTTGTTTGAAAACGAAGAAGAAACGTTTGAAAAGCTCAACTCTTTCATGGGAAAAATTCAAGAACGACTGAAAAAATTCAAATCAGCAACAACTTCTACAGGATATTTAAGCATGATCAGCGACTTTCAGAAAATGAGTGCGGATTTTTAGTTTGCAATAAAAGCCTTCTCAACTTTATCGGAAGATTGAAGATTTTGAGTTGATTTCCTGCTAGTCATTATAAGTTTCTTTGCAGGGTTTGGTTTCGCAATGAGGGCATTTGTCTGGATATCTTTTCCAGATTATGTCACCAAGTTGTAAGCCAGAATCGTATCTGTTTATTAGAGCTGCGAGCCAGGCGAATGAATCTGCAAGTTCGTTTCTTATTTCTTCAGGGTCTTTTTTGCGTAGCGCTTTTGCCACTTCCCCTATTTCTTCAAATAGGTGGAATCCGATTTCTTCTAAGGTTCTTTCCTGATTTGCTTTCCCATAGACTCTGTTAAGCATGTTCTGCCAACCGTAAAGGTTGCTAGGTCTTTCGGTGGTTGATAAATTTTTTAGTTTTTCCTCATCTTTCTTATCTACAGGACATACACAATCAATTTCTTGCACACAATAGAAGCATGCAGAAGGGTATTTCTCCCATACCATGTCTTCAAATGAGCCATATCTTTCAGCAAAAGCGCACATCCAAGCAAAAGTGTCAGCGATATTCTCAAGAAACTCGTCATCCGATCCATCAATTTTTCTTAGGCCTTCAGCAAGTTCTCCTACTTCCTCAACAACATGAAGCCAAAGATCAGAATCAGAAGTGCTCTCATTGCCAGAGCCATAAATACCAACAAACATTTCTACCCACTCATCAAGAGACCACGCAGAATACACTTTTAACATAAATCAAGGAAATCAAACACCAAATATAAAGATTCCCTAACTAGCAATCAATTCTGCGTGCATTGAGAATCTCTGCCCCCAACAGTTTTCCTTTTTAGTCAAAGTCGAGAATAATGTTTTCATTTAACCCCTTTGTTTTTTTAACTTGATCTTTACTTATTTTATTTGCAATGTAAATACAAGCAGAGTACACGTCTTTATCATATGCTAGTTTCTTTATCCCCGTTTCTCTTTTAAACTTGCTGAACATTGATAATGAGAAATAACAATTAAAAAATAAGGGGTTATCAAACATAAAAAATATTTTTACTAAAAATAATCAAAAAAATACAGATAAAAAATGGTTATTATAAAAAAATAAAAAAAATTTAGAGAAGTTTGAATAATTTCTCAATTTGTTCAAACTTCTGACAGATTACTTTGAAAAATTAAAAAAAATTGGGTTTTTCAAAGTCCTCTTTAGAAAAACTTTCCCCAGCTGTTGGCTTTTCTGCGCCAGGAAGCTCCCTTGCTTGGTCTTAATTTCTCTGCGCCTTTTCCTTTGTTGCGCAATCCACGTGCTTTCCTTCCCGCACTTGTCAAGCCTCTGTGTGCTCTTCCTTGGTGGGCTTTGTCCATTGTCCAGGAAAGTTGTTTATCACTTTGTACAACGGGACAGCCAGGATCTACCATGACAATTTCGTACCAAATATTTTTACCATCCTGTCCTACCCAGTAGGAGTTCAAAACAACACAATTGATGTAACTTTTTTGTGCTCTCTCTTCGGCAACTTGCTGATAATTTTTGTTCAGGTTTAATCGTAAAGAAGAGCGTTTTGAACGTCGTCCGCCGTCCATAACTTCACGCTTTCTTCCTCCTCTTTGAACGCGTTGTCGTACGACAAATACTCCTTGTTTTGCTTTATATCCCAGAGAATGGGCACGATCGGGACGTGTAGGATGCTCTACCCTCACGGTTGCATTTTCTTTTCTCCAAGAAATAAGT
>JAGWAF010000070.1 GCA_018302085.1 Candidatus Woesearchaeota archaeon
CAGCAATAACCTGACATTTTCTTGAGAAAAAGCAAAAATATTGACTTCTGTCAAACGCAATTATTGAGCGAAATAATTAAGAAACTGTCAAACTCGGGTAAGAAATTTTAACAATGCTTCATTTGCCTTGTTCTTGTCTGGGGGAGCAGCGATTGCTATTTTCACCGCTTTTCTGCTCTCGTCGTAACCTAGAAGTTCTGTTTTTGGGGCATTGGGCTTGGCAAGAATTGCTAAAGTGTTGTTGTGGACGTATTGCTCTATGTTCATTTTATTTTTTGATGTCTATGCTAACGATTTGTGTTCGCTGCCATCTGCTCGCGAGACTATCTTTTTTTGTTTATTGTAACGCCGTATCCCCGATGGGGCTTCCCCCTCGGCTCTGCTTATCCTTTTCTTTTATTCGCTCGCCCTGAGGATGGCAGCGAACTTTCTGAACTTTTTTTAATTATAATCTCTCCACGTGTGCTTACACTTTGTGCAGCGTAAGAATTTGGTTTCTGGCTCATCACCTGCTCTGGTCTGGACTGTCCAGAAATATGCTTCTTTGTTTTGGCATTGATGGCACTCCGCTTCAGTTTTAGGAAGTAAATTCTCATCTTCTTTTTCTACAACTACGAGTTCTCGTTCCTGCTTGGGCCTTTCTGTCAATTGAATGCTCACCTTTTCTTTTTCTTTATACCCACAACTACAGCCAACAACTTTCTTTCCTTTCTCAACTTTCGGCATTAATATTGAGCCGCATCTCGGACAGAACATTGACATTCTTTCACCACTTGAATATGCTTATAATTTCCACAAATATAATTTTGATCCAGCCTAGAAAGGGAACTCTTTGTAATGCTTTTCCCAAGACCCTGCTTTGCTGGATATTCTGCTCAAAGGGACTTGAGCCACAGTTATGATCACCCTTCGTTGAATAGTAATACTCGCCATCTGCCTCGCTGACCTTGACCACCCTATGAATGATCGGGTCACTCTGAGCTGGAACTGTGAAGACGATGACATCTCCCACTCTTACTTTCTTTCCACTTTGTAAAATCATAATGTCTCCCTTATTGAAACCGTTTTCGTAAGGAAAATTCATGAAGTCTGCCTTGGCGATTTCGTAATCAGAGTACATCATTTCTTGCGTTTTTGATTGCGCGCAAATTCTGTCCTTACAACAATTGTCGGAATTCCACCAATCATCAAAACTTCCATCATGCTCCATACTTCCTGAAACAACAGCAACCACGGGATAATCAGTTCCTAAAACGAAGCCGAGTCCCGGGTAAACAATGAACTTAATCAGAAGAAAAGCAAGAATAATGTTGACAATCCAACTCCAAACACTATCATCTTTCCAAATAAAATACCAAATTCTCCCCCACGTGGATTTCCCCTTGTTTTGCATCTCTTTTTTCAAACTCCTCTTCAATTTATAAAGATTGTGGTTAAGTTTTTATACACCTAGGCATGAGGGAGTTTATGCATAAATCTCAAGCGAAAAATCCCCAGTATTTTGAAGGAATCCTCCAGGTTCGTGATTGTACAGATGAGGTTATTGATTTTGTTAGAGAACAAGCCCTCAAACACCCTTTTGCGTTTATCAGCAAAGAAAAACTTGTTCTCGGAGGAGGTGACTTTTATTTCAGTGACAAACGATTTTTGAGAAGTCTTGGTCGTAAATTAGAAGAAAGCTTTGTTGGGGAATTGAAAACCAGCGCAACGCTACACACAAAAAGTAAGGAAACGAGCAAGGACCTGTATCGGTTGACCATTCTTTTCAGACAGATGAGTTTCAAAAAGGGAGGGGAGTTATCGTACAAAGGGGAAGTAGTCAGAGTTATTCACGTGGGCAACAATGTCATTGTTCAAGATGTAAAGACTGGAAAGAAGTTTCATATTTCTTTGCAAGAAGCTGAGAGGGCCGCACAATATACGAAGAATTTGCTCTGAGCATCATCCCTTCCAAATAATGATGTTGCCTCTGCCTTTTTTGAGTTTTTCAATTTTGCCTTTTGACTCAAGCTCCGCGAGGATTAAAGAAATTTTTGCTTCAGAAACTGGAAATTGTTTGCGCATTTCTTTTTGCGTAACTCTTTTCTCTCTTTGTAAGTAATCGATGTAGTCCTTGAGGTCCCCTTCAGGAGGGGGTGTTTGTATTTTTTCTTTTCCGCCTTCCAAAGATTTTTCTTCTTTTTCTTTTCTTGAGTTCTTCTCTTCATCCTCCCTTCTGACTTCCTTCGTGGTTTTCAAAATAATAAAAAATACAATTATAAGAATAAGTCCTGCAATAATGTACCAGTTTATGGGGATTATTTTCGGAATTATTTTTTCTTCGGGAATCTCGCCAAAGGTTTCGTCATTATAATTTTCTTCTGCCTCTTCAAGCAAGTCCATCTCTTCTTCCAAGTTAGGGAATAAAATCAGGTCTAAAACAAAGGTGCCCTCACTCGTGACGACGATAGGCTCTTCTTCCATCTCAATCGTTTCATTTTTTTCAAGAACACTTGCCGTAATGAGGTAATTTCCAGGGAGTACTTGAAAATAATAGTGACCATTTATCGTTACTTTTTGTTGTTGTGGGGTTGTATTAATACTCACAATGGCAGTTTTCATCAAAGTAAAATCAGCATCGTAGACATCCCCCTCAATTGTTGTGGCATGCACGCTTAGAGATAATCCTGAGGCCAGTACAAGAAAGGTGGTCAAAACCCCTAACAATCCTAATAACAATACTCTCATAGATCGTCCATAAAGGCTTCTGTTTAAATAATTTATGTAAAGAATAAACGGAGTAAATAAAGTTTTGTAAAGCCAGCAGAAAGTATGCTTATAAATAATCTTGCCTCCCACTCTCTTGCCTTTCAAATGGTCATCAAGGGCGCACGAAGCCTCTCCCCAGAAACCTCGTGCGCCTCGCGATGGCTTTTCAAAGGTTTATTATTGAGAGGTTTGAATAACCTGTAAAACTAAAGAGCTAAAAACAACATATAAAAACATATAAAAATAGCATAAAAACATAAAAAACGCATGGAGGTAAAAACCATGAAAACAGTGAATAGCAAAAAAATGTTTAGCACATTAGTCCTTGGGCTTTTCCTCGTCAGTATGGTGCCCTTAGCATTTGCTGAAGATGACTCAACGGACAACGATGACGATGCGAATGACGATGATGATACAAATGATGATGATCGTCTGACGCGCAGGGAAGTTGTAAAGGAACGATACGAAAATAATAAAGAACGCAGAGAAAAGACAGCTGATAAAATTAAAGAAATCAGGGAAGACATTGCGGAACACCGTGCAAAGGTAAAAGAAGCTCGTGAAAACCTAGCTGAACGCAGGGAAGAATTAAAGAGAATATGCGCGGAAGACCCTAACTCTGACGCATGCCAAGATGTTAAAGAAAAGGCAAAAGGTGACAGCAAAGAATTCTTATTGAGAAGCGTTGACAGAATCTTGAGCGGCCTTGATAAAATGAGGGATCGCGTGGCAAACTCTGAATGGAGTCAAGAAGACAAGGATAAAGCTACCGTAACCCTTGATCAATATATTGCAGATGTCGAAGCCCTTAAAACAAAAATTGAAGCTTTGACAAAGGAAAATACAAGGGAAAACTACAAAGCAATTGCTGAAGAACTCCGTGCAAAATGGAAAGAAATCAAGGAAGACTTTAAAGAATTTGCAAAGAATGTCGTCAATCGCAAACTTGACAAGGTTGTAGAACGCATGAACAATGCAGCAGACAAGTTTGAAGCCATAATCGGAAGGCTTTCTGAAAAAGGAGTGGATGTCACTGAAGCAAAATCATTGCTTTCCGATCTCCGAGCAAAGCTTGACGAAGCAGCAGCCGCTGAAGGCAGGGAGCAACATGCTCTGTTGAAAGAGGCCCATGGCATACTCAAAAAGCTTAATGCAGAAGTCATGGAATTGAGGAGAACTCTCAAGTCAGAGAATGCCGGCATTGTTTCTGGCAACGAACCTGAAAGCGACGACAAAGAAGATGATACAGCTGAAGCTACTTCAAGTGATAACACTGCAGATGCAGCAACAGCTTAAGGCATAAAAAAAATTTGAAAGGTGATCTTGATGAAAACACTATTAGCAATTGTCTTAGTGGCAGCATTGCTTGTTGTAAGTGGCTGCGGAAAAGGAGTTTCAAAGGAAAAAGCTGTTGAAAAAACTCCAACAGCAGAAGAAAAGGCAACGCCGGGTACTCAAATTGGGGAAGTGAGCGATGAAGACATCTCCGCGCTTGACAAAGATTTGAAAGATGTTGATCAAGCAAACACGGATCTGGACACGAGTGACCTAGATAGCCTGGATAAAGACCTTGCAGAATTGGAAAACATGAACATTTAATTTTTTTATTTTTTATTTCTATGATCTGTTGGGGTTTACTCATCAGGAAGATTTATATATTTTGGTTATATAACGTCCAACATGGCTTCAAGAAATCAGAGGGCTGATGCTTTGGTTTTCATCATTGCGATAATTGGTGCAGTTATTACGGTTTATATGAGTCAACCCCCGGGGTTTATCATCATTATTGGTGCTTTGGTTTTTGGGGTTTTTAGAAAGACATTTCTATCCAAAAAATGGATTTAAGCCTACCCAAGTATGTTAGATTCAATTTTCTTCTGGTGTTGATAAGTGGGGCTCTGGTAACTGTTTCTTTTTTTTATTTATTTGTCAAGCCTCTTTTGGAAGTTCAGGACTTTATGAAATTTCTATTTATCATCAGCGTAGGTTTTTTTGTTTACGGACTTATCATGGTTTATAGCAACTATCAAAAGGAAATAGAGTTATTATCTTTTCAAATTTTATCTCAAAAAAGACAATTGTAAATGACCTAAAAAATGAGGGTATCATAACTGGTGAAGATGAGATCCTTCTTAATAAATCTATTCTCGATGAATTATCTTATCTCATCGACAAAAAATGATTTTTAACAACATTTTTATAATCATCAAACTCTTCTCGTTCCATGATCGAAATTGACGGGAGTCATGGGGAAGCAGGGGGGCAAATTGTCAGAACTGCTCTCGCGCTAAGTGTATTGTGCGGCAAGGCGTTTAGGATAACAAACATACGTCAAGGAAGGCCAGAACCTGGATTAAAAGCGCAACATGTGCAATGCATTGAAGCCTTGAAGAAGCTCTGTGTTTGCGATGTGGAAGGAGCAACCTTGGGGTCGTCAACTTTGACATTTACCCCTGGAAAATTTCTGCCTAAAAATATTGAAGTTAATATTGGAACTGCCGGATCCATCACACTTCTTTTACAATCAATTTTATTGCCCTGCATGTTTGCTTCAAAACCCATCACTTTGAAAATCATGGGTGGAACGGATGTGAAGTGGGCTATGCCTGTTGATTATTTCAAAGAAGTTCTTGTTCCACAATTGAGAAGATATTGTGACATTGATATAAAAGTAATTAAAAGAGGGTATTATCCAAAAGGAGGGGGTGTTGTTGAAATTAGTTTTAGGCCAAAGTG
>JAGWAF010000018.1 GCA_018302085.1 Candidatus Woesearchaeota archaeon
TTCTTGCCTCTTCGTCCTCTTCCTGGTCGCGCACCGTTTCTATCATTTTTTTAACGCGATTCAGCACACCTTCAATATTCGTAACATACCCATTACTGCTGGGTCCTGACTCGATTGTAATCATGTGAGGAATTTTTACGGTCGCTTCTGCACTTTTTACAACTCTAATGTGCATATCCTTTTCATTGTCGATTTCAAATGTCCATCGGGATGGCTCGTGTTGCTCCATGGACTCCACATCCGATTTATGGTATTTACATTCTTCACAGCTCATGGAGAACAGGAGTACTTTGCCAAAAAAAGGAACTTCAGTCTCAGCTTCGGTGAGGGCCAAGGTTTTCTTCCCGCACATGGGGCATTTCTGTCCTGCGAGGACGTGTACTTCTTCATCCGCCATGGCCTTATCTACATCTTCTTTCTTTATAAATTTTTGTTTACTCGAATCGATGGTTCAGATAAGATGAGAAAGATAAATAAAAAATGTTTTTGAGAACTTTGCAAAATGCCAAAAATGGAGTGTTTTAGGCAAAGTTCTCTAGAGAAGGTTGAGTATTTATCATTATTTCAAACTTCTCTTTTATTCTTCTTTGACTTCCTGCATCACTTTAGAAGAGCGGTAGATGGATGCAAATGCGGGAGTAATCACGACGTAATCGTCACCAAAGCCTGCAATTTGGCCTTCGATAGCATCTGTTGTTTTTTTGAGTTTGTTAATTGCCCTTTTTAATTCAACAATATCTTTTTCTTTCAATGGCTTAATGTTGACAAGTGCGATGGTGTAACCCTCTCGCAAACTATCGAGTATGGGTTTGATGTCGTCAAATTCTTCCAGAACAAAGGGTCGCACGAGGACTTTAGCTTTATTTTCTTCTGCCTGCGTATCAAGCTCAACATAACCTGCTTCGCTTTCCGTGCCCTCTTCCTCATAGGCCGTTTGCGCCGCTGACGCTCCAGAAAATCTGCTCTTTAACGATGAAAAAAATCCCATGGTCATCTGCCTCCTGTTACTATCTAACTTTCACTGCGCCCCTCTAAATAAATACCCCTATATAAATGTTCTGATTACAAATTTATAAAGGAAGTGTCAGGTAAGAGTTCATAAAACACTGTGCCTAACTTCAATATGTTATTCTATTTTTTATTTTTTTATTTCCTTTTCTTCTCTTTTTTTGTTTCCTTTTGCTCCGTTTTTATGTGCAAAGATGGGGTGTAAGCGTAATAAAAATATTTAAAAAATATTTTAAAAAAGGGGCAAAACAAGGTATCCTTGTGCCTAGCTACCGTTCATCAATCTCCTTGTGAAATCCTTACCGCAAGCTTTTTAAACCCCTTGTCTTTTCTTCGCTGCATGGTCATGAAGACGGGCTCTTTGCGAAGGAAGAGCAAACAAATTTTAACAAAAGATCCTTGGATGCGTGGCAAAATCAGTATGGGCAGGTATTTTGCTCAGCTTAAGGATGGTCAATCTGTGATTTTGCAAGCAGAGCCAGCAGTCCATGGGGGCATGTACTTTCATCGCTTTCACGGAAAAATTGGAGTGATCGAAGGCAAAGCAGGTTCCTGTTATCACGTAAAAATTAACGACAAAGGTAAGGAAAAAACACTTATCGTACATCCCGTGCACCTTAAAACGGTATAATCAACACCATGACAAAGCCAGATATAATCAAGGAAAGTGCAATGAGCTTGGCCTCAGTAAAAGAGGAACTTGCACGTATCAAAAAAAGAGATGGGGAACTCAATTTTCGTGCAAACAAAACGGAAGAATACTTGAATAGCGTTGTAAAAACTTCTCCCAAAAAAGCGAAAGAACTTTACGATGCTCTCGTTGCTCTCAACATTCCGAGGATAAAAGATATTCACCTCAACAAAATTGTCGATCTGCTTCCAAAAACTGTGAAGGAACTTAAAGTTGTTTTGCAGGGTTATACTCTCACCTTGAATAATGAGGGCCTTGCGAAGATTGTTGAAGTCGTTGCAAGTCATTCCTCTTAGGCGCTTCCGGATCGCTTCTGAAGCCTTCTTAACACAAACTTATTTATACTCCCTCCGCTTCAAGAACCTTAATGAGTGGATTTTTATGGAAAGAAAACCAGTACACGAAGAAAAAGCCATTGTACTTGACTTCCTGCCCAACGGCTATCCTCTTGATAGCAGGCCAGGACATAAGAAAACTTCTATTATTCAGGCCCTGGGTAAAGACCACTTCACCTTGCTAGAATTAGTTCCAAAATCTGATGTTTTTCTCCAGCCATACGAGGAAATTTACATTGGTGAAGGAAAAAGGGATAAAGTGCACCATATTCTCGGAAAACTTGATCCGGGTAGATTAACGATGACTGCAAAGTCAGAATTAGAGTTTGTCGTGACAGATTATGTGCACAAGAACGAGCAGCGCTTCGTAGAATTTTTCAATAAAAGTCAACCGTTAACAATGAGGATGCATCAGCTCGAATTACTTCCAGGGCTTGGCAAAAAGCATATGTGGGAAATTATTGAGGCCAGACAGGAAAAGCCCTTCGAAAATTTCGCGGACATTAAAACAAGGGTTAAACTAATGCCTGACCCAGAAAAGGTCGTTGCCAGGAGAATCCTCGCAGAGCTTCTCGGCCAAGAAAAACATAGCTTGTTTGTAGAATCTTGAAGAGAACTTTGCAAAATGTCAAAAACCTATGTTTTTGAGCACGCCAAAATTCCTTTTGAATTTTTAGCGTTCAAAAAAAGGAGTATCTTGGACAAAGTTCTCTAGAGAAGTTTGAGTATTTCTTATTATTTAGAAACGGACATAACTTTTATGGCATTACTGTCCGTTTCTAAGTAGAAAACGACCATTTACTAATTTCAAACTTCTCTATACAAAATTGTATTTTGCTTATTACGAACTGGCATCTATTGCAAAATTATTTATGTCAGTGAGTATATTTCAAACTTCTCTGAACCTAACTTTTTTATAGTTCCAACTCCTTCTTCGGATTATGTTTGAGGCATCCAGGATAGAGCATGTAATCTTTGATGTAGACGGAACTCTATACGACAAGAGTATTGAATACAAGCCAGGTCGTGGATCCATTCAAACCGCTCATGATTTTTTTCGATTTTTAGCATGGCAACACTTAAAAGAGAGTGGATCAGCTGACGAAGTTGCTCTGGCTCTTGTAAAAGAGTACAAGGAGAGAGCAGCAGTGGCGGGGGCACTTTCGCAACGTGTTGCAAAAATTCCTGAAGATTTAAAATCTGAATTTCTTCAAAAAGTTGAGCAACATGGTTCAAACGGAAAAGTATTTGTTAACGAATTTCGTTTAGATTCGGGCTATTTGAATGGGGAATTGCTGCAACATATTGAATTTGGTTCCATCCTTCCCAGAGATCCTAAACTGCGCGACCTTTTTTTAACTTTAAAAGAAAGAGGATATGGTTTGGGAATACTTACCACGGAAGCCTATCAAACGGTAGTGGCAGTCGCCAATGCTCTTGGCTTCGATCTTGGCATGTTTTCAATGCCAACAGGGGATCATTTTCCAATCTTATGTTCTGAAAATGTAAAAAATAAAAAGCCGTCTCCTGATGGGTTTCTTCGTTTGATCGATATATACAAAACAAGGGATCCTAAGGCAATTGTTTATGTGGGTGATCATTTCGGAAAAGATGTCGAAGCCGCTCTTAAAGTTGGTTTGCAAGCCGTTCATGTAACCACTGGGGTTAAGGATATTGAATACGTTTCTGTTATGGTAGACGGTACAACCAGGGAATATGCGAAAATAAGAAATATTTGTGTTCTAGAACAAATCTTGAGAAGATCATCTAAGTCACTTTCTCTGCCTTAACATCCCGCACGCCGCAGCAATATCTTGTCCTCGTGTTTCTCGAATAAATGTTTTGAATCCTGCTTTGATAAGCTGTTGTTTGAAATGATTCAATCGTTCATCGCTGCTTCGTTTAAAATCAATAAAAGAGTGTTCATTGTACGGAATTAAATTAATAACATAACAACAAGGATGTTGCCTCAACAATGCAATGAGCTGCTCTGCATCTTCTTCCTTGTCGTTTATTCCGTCAATCATAACATACTGGATCATAAATGGTTTGTTTTTGTTAAACACTATTTCTTTACAAGCCTCAAAAATTTCTTTTAAACTGCATTTCTCCGCAATCGGCATGATTTTTCTTCTCAATGCATCACTTGGGGCGTGTAACGAGAGGGCAAATTGTACGCCAAGTTTTGCTGTGTCACTCATCTTGTCAACAATGCCAACCGTTGAGAGGGTTATTTTTCTTTTTGAAAGATGAAGAGCATCGTGTAAATACTCCACAGCTTCTTTTACATGTTCAAAATTAAGTAATGGTTCTCCCATACCCATAAAAACAATGTTCGGCAACTCTTTCAACTGCTGATCGGTAATGATTGCAAGGTATTGTTCAATAATTTCTTCCTTGCTAAGATTTCTTGTAAAGCCGGCATATCCTGTCACACAGAACTTGCACTTTAAAGCGCACCCCACCTGTGACGAGAGGCATATTACATTAGTTCTTTTTTGGGGAATAAAAACCGCTTCGATAAGGTTGTTATCCGGTGTTCTGAATCCATATTTTACCGTTCCATCGATGCTTTTTCTCTTCAAAAAATCCATAGCTCATGTACTTTTTCTGCTTTTAAAACATTTACGAAATCTATATATAGTTGAAAGGGATAAGCACTATGGGGTGGGTCGTATGCGTGTGGGCGCTAATTTTGGTAAAACTAAGAAATCGAGGATTCTGGAGCTTATGGAAGCAGTTCCAAGAGAAGCAAAGGTTGAAGTTTCCCATTTTTCAAAGGATTTAAATACCCAGCTATGCAAGACTGGAGAAAACACTATCTAAGGTGATCTACTATGTCTGAAGGAAGATGCATGAGATGTGCGAAACAAGTCGAAATTCAAAGTGGCAAAGAAGTTGTGACGAAGAATAAGATGCGTATGATGAAAGGGAAATGCGGCAAATGTGGAACAACTGTTTGTTGCATGCTTGGAAAAGCAAAATAAATTTATTTTATTTCGATTTTTATTATTTTTTCATTTGTGTGGATACATAGGGGGTGGCGGGATGATCTACAACAAAAAAGTTCTATTAATTGAAGATATCAAACTACGTCTCCTTGCTTCTGGCATGGACAACGAAATCATGGCAGAGGAGATTGCAAGAAAGTGGGCGATGAAGTAGTCGCTATCTTTTTTATCCTTTTTTTTCTTTCTCCTTTTTCTCGATCACATTCCCCTTCTTAACCACTTTTCTCATCAAAAAATCAGAAAAAACTATTCAAACTATTGAGAAGTTTGAAATAATAAGAAATAGAGGACTTTGAAAAACCCATTCTTAAAGAGAACTTTGAAAAATCAATTTTTTTTAACTATTTTTCAAAGTTGTCTATTAGAAGTTTGAACAAATTTTGAGATATTCAAACTTCTCTAGAGAACTTTGCCTAAAACACCCCATTTTTTGACATTTTGCAAAGTTCTCTATTCCTGACAACTCAATAACTGGCTTATACCTCGATAGACGCAATTCCACGGCCCTGATCGCGAACAAAGTAAATCGAGGAGTTGCTCTTCAGAAACTTCTTCAGGAGTGCTCATGCTAACACCTGTTTCAATGTGAGTACATATAATGAGCTGGGGCATCGCAGTGTAGGCTCTTCCCGCACTGTCCGCTGCAAATCCTACTTGTTGCTCGTCGGGCCATGAAACTGTAATAATCATGGCAAGGCCCAGCAGGCTCACTGCAACGAGAACAATCACAAGTGTCATTTCTTTGGAACCCTTAGGTTTGTTTTGTTGCCACCATCCAAGATATTTCGCATACCATTCAGGATAGTGTTCTTTGTAATAGGCAAGGGCTTGTTTCCATTGTTCTTTTGTGTACCCTTCTGGGACGGGCATTTCTTCCTCTTTTTTCTTGCCTTTTTTCATCACAAAATAAAGTGCGGCTCCTGCACCGCCAACTAGGATTAATCCGATAATAATCCAGACTCCGGCGCCAAATCCTTCTTCAACCTTAACTGGTTTTTCTTCGAGGGGAGGAACGACTACGTCCATTTCATCGTTATCTTGTGCGAAGCTGCATCCCTGATCCTGTGGGTAGTCTATTTCTTCATCGTAATCATTATCTATATTATCTGAGCACTGATACACAAGGAGTGGGGGACCATCTGTTTCGTCATTGTCCTGTGCAGAACTGCATCCCGGATCTTGAGGATAATCAATTTTTCCATCGTAATCATTGTCTATACTATCTGAACATACGGCAGCAGCCGTGGGCGGGATGACACCTTGCTTATCTGCATTAAACCCGGAAAGCCAGTCCTGAAGGCTTGCAGTACCCACAACAGGGTTTGCCTCTGTTCCGGTAACTTGAACAAGTTCCCCTGATAGTTGGTAATCTTCAAAGTTTGCCAATACGACCATTGCTTTTCTTACATCTTCGTCTGTTTTTCCGGCGACAAGGATTTGATATGCATTTCCACTTTGGAAAAGCCGAATAATTCCTATGTCTTGCCTCATACCTGCGTCGCAGGGTTGTGGACTATCTAACAATCGCGCGGCTACAGTGTTCGTGCAAGGATTGCCAATGACGATCACGTTGTCCGTTGCTGAAAATGCGTCACTATCAATTCCTGTAGGGCTTGCTGAGAATGCTGCGATATCAACTGGGGTTGTCACCTGTGCCGCGACATCCACAATTTCCCTCGGGGAAAGTTCGAGTGAGACACTTCCCAACAATTGTTCTTCAGGGAAGTCAATCGTAAGTTCTTGCGCATTATTGCCATCATCAGTGTATTCATACAACGCCCCGTAGGGACTCATTCCTTTTTTGACATTTGCTTCATCCCCTGAATTTAATTTGAGGTGGCTTTGGTCTGCCAGAAGAAGCCCAACTTCATTGCCAGGTCTGCTTGTTAAACTTATGGACACTGACTCATCCCCTCCAAAATCGAATGGACCATCTCTCTCAAAAAGTGAACCTTCTACTGAGGCTGTAACGGTGAAGGGTGACGTCGGCGAATTTGTTGAACCTAAATCAATGAGTGCCCCTCCTTTTGCAACAATCACAGCTTCGTCAGGGGCTGCAATGTCTCCATCATCATTTAGGTCAACAGCAATACTGTTCAATGCACCCACTGTAAAGGAGAATGTGGATCCGCGAATATTAATCTGTCCTGCATTGTTGCTTGCGGTCGCCGTAATTGTTTCTCCAGAACATTTATCCTCAAACGTGAGTTGATTGTTGCTAAAAGAATTGTATTGGAGGACGTACGTTGTTCCCGTGTGGTCATTTTCTGTGCTTAAGATAAGGTAATCGCTTGTTGTGATACATGGTGTTCCACCGGCGCATTCTACAAAAAAGAGGTCGTTGCTTTCATCTCCAAGATTAAAGCCGAGACTTCCCGTATTGGAATTGTCAAGTAGGGGGATTTCACACTCTTCATTTTCCCTATTTGTGAAGGTTAATTCGTACTGTTTATCAGAACTCACAGGGTCAAAATGAATTTCGGTCGTTTCAACGTCGCCTAATCCATTGTATACAAAATCAAAATTTTCGTTGATGAGAACTTGTGGATCTTGCAACTCCGAGCGCAATCCATTCTCAGATTCGATGTAGACCTCATTTCCTGATTCTGGGTCCGCTTCTGCTCTGTAGGTTAAGCGATCTAGGGTAATTTCGTTATTGCTCGAGCCGCCCTCGATTTTAACCGTTCCATCGTCCAGGCGATCGTCGTTAACATGCACTGTTCTTGAAAAAGTATTATCATTGAACTGGTCCGAGAATTCGAGAAGTTGTGATCCGACGTACACAGAGACAAGATCGCGTCCTCCTGTAATGCCAGCTGTTGTTGCAAGATAATCTTGGATTTGGGCGGGTGTCATACCTTGGAATTGCTGTGTATTTATTGGCTGTAGGGATCCTGTGTCGCTGATCTCCAATGCCTCATTGATGAGAACTTCTTTTATTCCGACGTGGAGGTCGTCTTCGGTAGTGAACCTCTCTCCTTTTTCTAATGCGTCGCTTGTTTCTCCATTTACATCAAGGATGACTTCTTCACTTGAGTCAGAAATCGTTGTTGCTTCAATCGTGATGCTTTGATCTCCAATTTTGATGGTTACTGGTTGACCTTCTATAAGTAGGAGTTCTGCATCTTTGCTCAGAAGCTCAAGCTGTATCTGGTTGTTATTAATACCAGCATCGAGCACGAGGTAATCCGTTCCCAGAATGTTAATAACCTCACCCTCAATATCCTCTGCGTGGCCACTTTCAATATCTGATTGTAATCCATCTTCAAATTCAATTTGGTATTCAAACATGACATCGCCCTGTGCAAAAAGAAGATAATCACTGAGTTCGTCACTATACTCGTCATAGACAATTCTTCCACCTTGAATGCTACCATCTGGGGCTTCAAAACGAAGATATTGGGTGTAGTCCGTTGAACCCTCGCTTGTTGATATTCTTCCGTCTGGAAGCAGTTCTTCAAAATCATTTTCTGTTATGCTTTCTTCTTTCTCCCCAAAGGGCTCTTCTAATTCTAAATCTTCAAAAATATAACGCACTGTTTCATCAGGTCCCGTCGGTGTTGCTCCCGGTTGTGCGAGGTCTGCATTATAATCTGTAAAAAAATTTGTTAAGCTCGTTGCGAGGTTAAAAGCTGAGGTGGAAATACCTGCGCTTGCACTTTCCCCAACAATAATTTTAGTTTTGAGGGCGTTATTCTGCACAAATAGCCAGGGGTAATCTTGTAATCCCTTCTGTCCAACGACAGAACTCAGGAGGCTAAGGCATAGGAGAATAACAACTACCCCTCTCAAACCACAATAACTCCTCATTATAGGGGAAAGGCACTTTATTTATTTAAAATACTTCATGAGTACTAAAGAGGAGTAACGATAAATGCAAAAGTTTTTATAGGAAACTTCATCAAAATATTTATGGCAGAAAGAAGTGATTTTGCATTGATGAGCATCGTTGCAATTGTTGCTATTGTAGGTATTAGTGTTCTCATGATCGGTCAGGGTGTCACAATCTCAACAACTCCTGGCGGGCAGCCTGTTGTCAAGAAAAGCTTCGGACAAGATTTTATCGGAGAGGGCTTTAGGGCTACCCAAGCGGAGCAAGCCCAAGGTTTGCAGCGCTATTGTCGTTGTATCAGACCACAGCCAGGCGGGGCAGAAGTTATTGATGCAGAGTGGGATCCCGCTCTTACTACTGAAGACGTTTGGAATCCACCTCTCATGACAGGTGCCTCGGGTTGTGGCAATATCTGGGTTGTTTCCATTTGTCAGCAAGACGCAGGTGCATTAGATGCCTTCAGCGAAGAAACTCGGCCTGCAGGACAAGGCGAGTAAGAAATAATTTCGTTTCTTTTTTTCGTTCAACTTTCTTATTTTTTCAAAAAGTTTTTTTTAAATCAGTATTAAGTTTCCTTAGAAGAAGATCAAGCGAACGAAACAAAGGGCGGATCATTTTTACTTTTTTTGAAATCTTCACTACTCATCTTTTGGGTGTATAGCTCTATCTTTAGAGTAGAGGCAAGCATATCTTTGAGAAAAAGATCAAATCTTCGCTTCAACTTGAGTCCCTCTTAAAATGGATTCCCTAAGTTCTTCTCTCACTAAAGATGGTTTTACCAAATCTATTTTTTTGTGCAGGTTTTTTCGTAATAACTGAAGTAGTTGCACATAATCCTTATAGAGTCCCCTTCCGGGGGCAAATTCTACTAAAAAATCAACATCACTCTCTTTCTTTTGTTTTCCTTTTGCATATGAACCAAATAAGACTAGTCTATTCACTCCTAATGCTTTGATTTCTTCTTTATGCTTTTCAATTTTCTGTAATATCTCCTGTTTGGTAAGCATAGCTTGTTCTTAATCCATGTCGTATTTAAAGCTTTTCCTTCAATTTTTTTCCTATTTTTTCCCTTCCAATTTTAGAATTCTTCAACTTATCCCTTAATTATTCCATACCCGATCAGTCGCCATCGGTTTCCTACCCTTCGAGAAATAGTAACGCGAGATCCGGGTGCCGCGCAGACTGGTAATTTTAATTTGCAGTCAATCAAATTTTTTTGTAATTTCATAATCACTCCGACTGTTGCTGCCGAATTCACATTCAACATGAGCACTTCTGTCATTTTGAGCGGATCAACAAGTAATTCATCTTTCAAGCCAACCATTCTTTCAAGTAAATGCGTTTCTAAAGTGAAATCATACCAGACTTTAGGCAGTGTTCCAGGTTTTCCTACGAGTGCTCCTGTTAATCGGTCGCTCCGTACAATGGACGGGTCCAATTGAGTGAGGATTGCTACACTTCCCCCGGGATAGATTGCCTTAACTTTTTCTCCTCCGGTCATGAGGTCAGCGATTTTTGTTTTCAATGGCTTGTACACTTTTTGATTTCTCTCTTCAACAGGGTACCCTGGCAAAATCTCTATTTCATCTCCTACATTAAGGCACCCTTGCTGCAATGCTCCTCCAAGAACTCCTCCTACAAAACTATCAATGTCGGATCCTGGTTTGTTGATGTCAAAGCTTCTCGCAACAAAGAGGGTAGGATCCTTACTTAGGTCCCGTTCTGGAGTAGGGATTTTTTCTTGGATTGCTTGGCTAAGAAAATTGATGTTGATACTGTGTTGCGCGCTGACGGGAATGATAGGAGCATCTTTGAAGGGGGTGTTTTTTAAAAATTCTTTAATTTGCTGATAGTTCTGCTTTGCTTTTTCTTCTGTTACAATGTCAATTTTATTTTGTACTACAATAACTTTGTTAATTCCAATAATTTGTAACGCTTGAACGTGTTCCCTTGTTTGGGGTTGTGGGCATTCCTCTGCTGCAGAAACGAGTAATAATGCTCCATCCATAATAGTTGCACCAGATAGCATGGTTGCCATTAAGCTTTCATGTCCCGGAGCGTCAACAAAACTTACTTTTCTGATAGGGTCTGTATGCCCTTTGCATTGTTCGCATTCTGGATGTACACCCCAAAGATCGCATTTTTCACAATGGTAGATCGTCGCATCGGCGTATCCCAACCGGATAGTAATTCCTCGCTTCATTTCTTCAGAATGAGTATCGGTCCACTTTCCCGTTAATGCTTTAACCAATGTTGTCTTTCCGTGGTCAACGTGTCCTACTAATCCAATATTGATTTCCGGCTGAACGAGAAGTTTCTTTTTTGTTTTTTCAACTCTTTTTTCCGTTTTCTTTTCTTCTCTTTTCTGTTCTTTTTCTTCCACTGCTACTTCTTTCTTTTTTCGAGGCATAATCGATAAGGATCACAGGGGTATTTATAAAGTTAACTCAGATTTATATACATAGTTTTGTTTACTAGAAGAATGACGGGATATAGAGAAGCACAGACGGCAGAATCAATGAGGCAACCTTATTTAGACGAATTTCTTGTCGGTCATCCAAGTCCTTATGTAAGCACAATCTAGTACGATCCTGGTCATATCCAAAGGGGTGGGTACCTCGATGAGCTCGGTGTTGAGAAAATATTAGATGAAGCTGAAATAGCCTGTAGAAAAAAAGATAATGGTGAAGGATCTCTTATGTTGATTGAAGGTGGCCATCAACTTTTGGGCTTGAAAAGGAGACATCCGATTTTTGTCATGCCTTCTGCTTTTGAATTATCTGAAGAAGAATTTCGTTGTGTACTTAAGGGACATGAGTATACGCACGCAAGGGATTATAGTGATGGCATATCTTTGGGTGATGTTGTTCTGAATCATGAGAATTGCGGACTTGTTCAAACCGATACGTTTAAAGCAATTTTAGAATCCAGGGCGTATGCAAATGCCATACTTATGACCTTAAGGGGTTCAGGACGTGATACCTTCCTTCCAACGTTGGTGATTCTTGCAACATACATCACCCTTTTAATGAAAACTAATCCCTGCTCTGATTTTGAAAAACTTGTACTTGATAGAGTTCGACATGAAGCAGAACGTGATTTCAATCATATTATTGGGCTTATAGAGGGTGGCTATTGTTGTTAACATCAAAACATAGTGAAGAAGTGTAAGAGCGCCCCAATGATGACTCCAAGAATGACACCAACAGTGATATCAACCCAATCGTGTTTCTTTAAGTAAATTCTCGTGTATGAAATAAGTGCTGCTAGGGCAAAAAAGAAAATTGATAATATTTCATTTTGAAAATAATAAGATAAGCTGTACGCGAAGAAAAAACTTCTCGTTGCATGAACGCTAGGAAATGATGAAGCGTCGAGTTTTTCCAGTGAAGAGTGATACTCCTGAGTTCGAGGTCTTTTTTTGAAATAGACTTTTCTTATGACTGCAGGAATAGCAACACACATCACAGAACCAAGGACAAGAATATTCGCAATTCTCCATTGTCGTGTTAAATAGAAATAAACAATTAGCAATCCTGAAACAACAATGCTTCCCAGAGAAGTAATATCTCTCATATATCTTCTTAGCATCACTTCCGTAAAGCCCATGAGTAACTTGTTGTGCTGGATTATTTAAGATTAACCAAAGAAACCTATTTACCATAACGATGTGATTGGTGTCCTCGTCTCAATTCTGTTTCTTTAATACTATCATCTTTGTCGGGGTCAAACAAGCCAACGCTCCTCCCTTCGTCATAAAGCCGAAGCACCGCAGGGGGGGAGGAATGTTTTGCAAGGTGGGGGGATTTAGAGAGCATTCCTGATAAGCCACTATCTTTGAAGAATTGAAGTGTTCCATGTTCTTTTCCCGTGGGGCTTCTGTAGCCCATTACATATGTTCTGATCAGCCTTATTTTTTCCTCTCGTGTTGCTGTTTTATACCCCGGTATTTTCCATAACACGTCTTCAATTGCTTCTACCGCTAGGTCTTTTCCCGCTTTTCCTTTCCACATTCCTCTTTTTCGGATTTCCCATCTCCCAAGGTATTCCCCCTGGCTGCGATCGAAAAGGTTAAGTTTCCTTTCTCGATTGTAAAGTTCTAAAACTGCCAAGGGGGAGTTTTTTTTGTCGAGGTATCTCGAGTGCATAAGCATTCCTCCTAATCCACAGTCAAGAAAAAATTGTAGCACCCTTTTGCCGGTTTCTTCGTTTTTGCCAATAATTTTGTCTCTTATGAGCTTTATTTTTCCTTCTCGATTTGCGGTTTCAAACCCTTCAATAGTTTCAAGGGCTAATTCTGTCAAGATTGCAACATTTGCTCTGTTAAGATGGGTTCCATGAGGGAATTGCTCGCGTTCTCCACTCTGAACGTCATCGTAATACTCTTTTAGGGTCAGTTTTTCCATTTGGACCAAAAGTTCCAGTCCTTGTTCGTTGACGAATCCTTCTTCAAACGCTTTTCTTGCATAGAAAAAGTATCTGTCAGGTTGGCCTTCCATTTGAAATTTCTGTAGCGTTGAAGCGTAAGAAACAGAGGTTCCCTCAGTGGTTTTAAGGAGGAACACCCTTTCATTGTCTACCGTCGTTTCTACCAATCGGAAAGATACTAACTCTCCGAGGTCAATACTGATTTTTTTGTGGCGTTTTCGCATGTCTATAAAGAAATCAAAGAATCTTTATAAAAGTGTTGTAAGCAATTTCTTATCTTATTTTTTTTAACTTTTTCTTATAATCTCAAGTATCTCTTTCTTCTTCTCTTCCATTAATTTTTGAGAATCTGCTTCAAGATTTAATCTTAACAATGGTTCAGTATTTGACGGCCGTACATTGAACCACCAGTCTTTGAATGTTACTTTAACTCCGTCAAGCCATGATACTTTTCCATCTTTGTATTTCTCTGCAAGTTTTTTTATAACTGCTTCTTTATCATGTACCTCGCTGTTGATTTCGCCTGAGCAAAAATATTTTTTTAAAGGGGCGATGAGTTCTGATAATTTTTTCCCTGTTTCACTCATCATTTTCATGACAAAGATTGCGGTAAGAAGGGCTGATTCTGTAAAGAAATGTTCTTTGTAGTAGAAGTGCGCGGCTAATTCTCCTGCGACGAGAGCGTTTTCTTTTCTCATTTGTTGTTTGATGAAAGCGTGTCCAACTCGGCATTCAATTGCTTTTCCTTTTTTTTGTTCGACGACTTCTTTTACAATTCTTGAAGAGCGTAAATCGTATAAAACGGTTGCTCCGGGGCGGGTTTCAACAATTTTGCTTCCAATCAATGCCAAGATGAGATCGGCCGCAATGCCTTGCCCTTTTTCATCGACAAAAACAACTCTGTCCCCATCTCCATCTGTTAAAATGCCAAGATCCGCTTTGTTTTCTATAACTGCTTTTTCTGCAAAAATCCTGTTTTGTGGTTTGATTGGGTCTGCTTCATGGTTTGGGAAATTTCCATCGAGTTCTGTAAATAGTGGGATAACTTGCAGCCCAAGTTTCCTATAAACCGTTAAATCGGTGTATCCTCCCATGCCGTTTCCAGCGTCGTATACCACTTTGAATTTTTTGATTCCTTTTCCAAAGTTTAAATTAAACTGAATGAAGTCGTTAAAAACATTTTTTTCAACAATGTTCCCTTTTTTATTCGGAACTTTAAAATTATTTTTCAAAACAAGCTGTTCAATTTCTTTAATTCCAGTGTCTCCGCTTATCGGCGTTGCGTTTTCTCTGCAGAGTTTGAATCCGTTATATTTTGCAGGGTTGTGAGATGCGGTTACCATAATTCCAGCTTGTTTGTCATGGCACGCGTAGTAGAACATGGGTGTTGAACTTAATCCGATTTTTATTACATCTGCTCCTTGGTCGGTGATTCCTTTGATGAGCGCGGGAACGAGTATTTTTCCAGAGTCGCGCATATCATTGCCAATAACAACTTCTTTGCATTTGAGAAATGTTACAAAGGCCCTTCCTATTTTGTAAGCAATTTCTTCAGTTAAGTCTTCCCCGAATATACCTCGGACGTCATACGCTTTGAAAATTCCCATCGCTTTTTGTATTAATTACTTCTTTATAAGTTTTGTTAAGGTCAATTCAATCTCTTTTTATTCAACTTCTTTTTTTTAATTTTTAAATAGAAAAGTTAGGCACAAGGTATTTTTATCATCTTCTCAAGATCCGTGTTTTTTACCACATTTCGTTTCAATAGAGAACTTTGCAAAATATCAAAAAATAGGGTATTTTAGGCAAAGTTCTCTAGAGAAGTTTGAGTATCTCTCATTATTTCAAACTTCTCAATAAAAATAAAGTTTTAAATACCTCTAGAGAAAACCACTATAACGATCAGGAACTGAAGGAGTGGATGAAACATGGTAAAATCCGAGAATTCAAAAGATAAGTTAAGATTAGAGATCGTTTCGGAGGAGTTAGAAAGATTTAAGAAGCTGATAGAAGGGCATAGAAAACTATTGACCGCGATAGGGAATCTTTAACTCATTATCTTCACTTTATCACGTTTTTTAGTTTCGGATATATCTTGTTGATGAATTGTATAACTTTTTCTGCATATTCTTTGTCGAGTTGGGTTCCGTAGTAGAGTATACCGTTTCTATAGTACCGTATTTGGTCTAGAAATTGTATATCATTATCGTTTAAACCAAGGTGTTTGGTGTAGGAGACTTCTGCTTCGTGTGCTCCTTGTCCGCTGCTTGAGTATCCCTCTAATAAGAGTTTTGCTCTGATGCGAATCATCATGATGTCGTAGCAATATTCAACAAAATCGTTTGCGTTTTCGTTTTTTATGCTTATCTTTTCTAATTTTTCCTTGAGGGAGTTCATCTTTCTTTCAGATTCTATAATCAGACTTTTCGCTCTTTGGTTATCCCTACTTATTTTTTTAATAATCCCCCTCTGAATGTATTCTTCAAATGTTTTTATTTGTCTCACAGTGCTATGCCTCCATGCAAAAGAATACCGTTGAGAATATTATTTTTTAAATGTTCATGGATTTTTTTCCAACTGTCATAAAAATTAATATTTACTTTTCTATGCAATATTTGATCGTAGTTTTCAAGGTCAAGAATTTTATCTTTTCTTCCTATAACTGCAATGTCTATATCTGAGGTTTGGGTGTCCTCTCCTTTTGCATAACTGCCGAAGAGTATAATGGTTCCTCCTGGCAATTCACTTTCAAGATAGTCAGACAACCCTGAAAGGTATACATTTTTGATATTTTCTATTCTTTTAAGTTCAAATGCTCTCTTTTCATCCCTGTTCATTGCTATAAAATTGATGGTTTTTGTTTTTTCTACAGTTATCATATTCTCTTTTTTTAATTTTTTTAATGAATTAGCAACTGCTGTAGGTGACACTTTGAGTTTCTTTGCTATTTCCCTCTGGCTCAGTCGTTCTCCTGCCATATAACAAAGCAGGGAAAAAATCTCCTGCTCCAATACTGTCCATTTAAGTTTATATATATCCATTTTACTTTACATGTATAAAGTTAAGTTTATATACTTTTCGGTTTCTCAAAAGAGTGGTATAACCTTTAACTCGTTATTTTCATTTTTTACAACTTCGCTTTCGGCGGTTCTTTTCCCAAGTCATCAATTTTTTCCTGCGTTTCTTTTACCATTTTGTTAAATTTCCATTGTCCAAACAGTACCCAGTACAATGCTCCAAGTCCTATGAGGCTGAGGATGACGATTAATGCGGTGTCCATTGTTACTTTTTCATTCTTCTTGTTTATTTATTTTTTTGTTTTACATTATGCAACAATTATTTTCTATATTGTTATGATATAAACAAGAGTTTTCAATCGGCCATTTTTGACAGCATCATGGCAAAATTATTTAAATAGCCTTCATATAAAGAAAGATACGGCGTTCTGGGGATTAATCACAATGAACTACATTGCACGACTCTACAACAGTTTGGTAAAAAAACAGGTGTACGACGCTGTTACAGCTGGTTTAGATAGATATAATCCTGAAACAAAACGTTACGAAAAAACTTCTCAATTTCCCCAAACAGCAAAACAAGGCCTTGCAGAAATTGTTCACGGAACTCTTTATATCAGTGCAGCCGGTGCATTAACCATAGGAGCAGGCGCTCTTCTCGGCGTTGCCGGTATCATAGGAGCTGCGGTGGGAATCGGAGCATTGACATACACAGGAATCAGAAGGGTTGAACAAGCTTACGTATCTGGGCAAAAAAGGGAGAAAAAGCAACATCAAAGAAGAATCAAAAAAGAGCAATCTATAAAAAATGCAAAATCTGATCGTGTAAATAGTATTAAGGCAAATACGAGTTATAATGCTGTTGAAAAACAAATAGCTTTGATGAAAGATGCCCTCTATGATGTGAGCGTAGGCATACAAGATGGTAAGCGAATTGTTAGAAGGCATTATACAACTCAAAAATTTGAAAATGATATTGGCACATTAAATTCCCTTATTCAATCAACATACCCACAGGGGAGTTCTGAAAGACGTACTGCAATAGAAATGAGAAATACTCTACAAACATTATGGTTGTATCCAAAAAGAATTAGAATCTCACAACCTAACAGGTGGGATGATGAATCGTTTAAAAAAATCTTTAGTGATTATCTCAATTCAAAATCTGGTGAAATCGAAACTCAAGCTAAAAAGATGGCAACCCATTCCCGTTGCATGAATAACTTATCAGATATTGTTAGACAATTGTTGCCTGGTGGTAATTTTAGTGGAATAAGTCAACAGAGATCTATAGTACCCGATGTTTTACCCGCTGTTGGGTCACCTGAGTTGGATCCTTCCCAGGCGGCACACAAATCCAGGGTCCCCTCCGCTCCTGTCTCCGAACTGAGAGACCCTTTGGCTGACGAAACTGTGCATGGCTCAGTAGCCAGAAGGAATTAAACCATCCTACTTTTTATACCCCCACATTTTTCTTCTTCCATGTTTGACAAAATCAAGGCTTTGATACAAATCAAGGAAGAGTTAGACCATCTAAAATCAACGGTAGATACTCATTCCATCTCAGTTCAATCTCTTTCAAAAAATATCGAAGAATTGCAAAGGGTAATGAATGTTTTCGCTGAACAGCAAAGGCAAATCATTGAAGAGCAAAAGCGTTTGATTCGCGACTTTGAAAAAGATCAAGTGAGCATTGGAGATCATGTTGAAGATTTGAAAAATGAGGTGTATCATTTCAAAGTGTTAAAAGGGGAAATGCAAAATGAGATCATGGAGAAGTTTGACGCTGAATTGCAAAATGAATTATTGTCACATTCAGAAGCGTTAAAAGTGGATATTGACAATTATAAAAGTATAAAAACGAAAATCCATGAAGCAGTAACGCAACTCACCTCCTTGAATGAACAAATTGCAAGGTTGAAAGAAATCACTTCAAACATCAAAAAGGAAGATTTCGAATTAGGAAAAGTGACTCAAAAAATTCAAGCTCTAGAGAGGGAAAGGGCAGAATTAAAAGAGCGTTTAGACAGTGCAGAACGTTTGGTTGCTAAGATGAGGAGAGGTTAAGGCTCTCACCGATTTCAAAGTTCAAGACCTCGAGCGATGCCCCTTTTCATATTTGCATTTGTATTATGAATCCATGTAATTCCTTTCAGACTTACAACGATCTTATTGCCTTTTTCTAAATAATCAAGAATGATCATCCTAAATGCACAAAACCTGCAAGTGCTCCTAAAAATGCCGCTAATACTACTGCGGCGCGAACATCTTCAACTATTTTTGTACTTCTTTTCTCATCTTTCATTGCTTTCACCTAATCCTACATCAACGCTTGCACAACTTGTTTTCTGAATTTGATTGCGAGTGCAAATGCTGCTACGAGGCTTCCGAGTACCAAGACGGACGCGACACTGCCGATGCTTGTGTAGCCGACGCTTTGCATCCTCTGAGTTGCTTGAAATACCCTTACGCCAAGAACTGCGATTGCGAATCCGATGCTTATTGCTGCAGCTTGTGTTAATCGTAAATCAACTTTGGAGTCAACGATGTATTCTGCGTGAGGAATTCTTTTTTTCAAAGCGGTATTCCATTTCTCAACGGAGTCTTTATTACTTCGTAATGTGTAAATGTTGAATAAATGGTCTTTTCCAACGATATTTAATTCAAGGATATTGCGGAATACGCTCTTTACTGCAAAATATTTCACGGCATCTAATGGGATGGTCATCTTTTGAACCTCTTTTTTAACAAAGTCTAAGGAATGCACGGTAATGTTTTCCCCTTGTAATTTCCAGTATTCAATCTGCCCTTTCTTGTTCTGCCTTGCAGTTTTTAAAGAGTAGAATACGGGATAGGTTCCTTTTTTGAGTTTTCGAGCAGTACTTTCTGCCCATGAAATCATAGCTTTGATTTTTGTTATTACAGATTGTCGTTTCTTCATAAGCGCACCCCTCTTGACAGCTTCTAGGCATCCAAACTATATAAAACTTTCGATTTTGTAACCACTCTAAAATGACAACATGATTATTAACCATATCTAAAATTAAGAGTAAAGCTTTATAAATTAAATACTATCAAATAAGTCATGGTCTTTATTCACGAACGAAATGCAACTCCGGGGTACATGGAACAAGTTGTTATGATAAGGGATAATACCTCAGAATTCGAATACACGCTTCGCTTTAAATCCCTCACACTCACCTACGCTATTATTGACGTAAAACAGGGTGAAGATGCTCTCCGCTGCTCAGTGCATTATACTCCTTCCGGATCCTTAGAGTTTGTGGCAATCTCTTTCAGGTTCCCATTATCCCAGAACAATATTTCTGCAATGCTTCTCAGGGCACAAACATCACTGGCAGGCACAAAACAAGAGCTTCCGAAAACATATCAGTTACTCGACGAAATTCTTGACTTCTGCCTTGACGGACTCAGTGAGAAAACTATTTCAAACTACGACCCTACTCAACATACTTATCCCACAGCTCTCGAAGACAGGGGAAGGCCAGAAAAAAGCTGAGGATTGTGATCAAGCTAATAGTTGCCATCGACATAAGGCATAGGGAGCAATATGCACGAATAATCGTTGCAGAGATATACACTAAATATCCTTGGAAAAAAGCTCCAATGAGAGAAAAAAGAAAAATTAATGACGCGACATTTTTGGATTTATTTATAAGACGATCCAAAATTAAAACAAAAATTAGAAGATACCCCATTGTGCCAATCAGTGCAACAGGAATTCCAAAAATCACACTGTACTCACTCGCATTTACTGCAGCACAGCTCCCTCCCGCAATACACCCGAATACTTCTTCTCCTGGCAAGGGTGGGTTATAATGCACCCAAGTTAGATAAGAAGCGACACTAAACCCAAATAAGGATAGGAGGACAAGAATCCAGGTCGTTATTTTTTCAAATTTTCCATTCATCATACCATTTAGGGACCACTTATATAAAAATATCACTCTCCTGGAACGGCGCAACCTTTAAATAGCAACCGTGCAAATCCAAAATCATGCCTGAAAAATACGATGAAAAGAAGCTGGAGCCAGAAATCCTGGCGTTCTGGGATACAAATAAAATTTATCAAAAGGCAAAGGAAAAAAATAAAGGAAAAGAGTCTTACTACTTTCTAGAGGGTCCGCCGTACACTTCAGGAAGAGTTCATATTGGGCACGCTTGGAACCTCTCTCTCAAAGATTGTTTTGTAAGATACAAACGCATGCAGGGTTTTGATGTTTTTGATCGTTGGGGTTATGACATGCATGGTTTGCCAACAGAACATGCAACTGAAAAAAAGCTTAATCTTCATGGCAAAAAAGCAATCGTGGAGTTCGGTGTTGCAAAGTTTATTCAGGAATGTGAAAAACTTGCTTTGGAAAATGCGAAACAGATGAATGTAGATTTTAAGAGGCTTGGCGCATGGTTTGATTTTGAAAACGCGTACATGCCAATCACTCAAGAGTATATTGAGGGAGAATGGTGGCTCATCAAACAAGCCCACGAAAAAGGACGTTTATACGAAGGGGAGCGTACCATGACATGGTGTAGCTCCTGCGCAACCGCATGCGCAAAACACGAATTAGAATATAAAAAAATCCGCGATCATTCTATCTTTGTCAAATTTAAATTAAAAAATAATCTTAAAACAAAAATAACAAGTGCAAAAGTAAGTGCAAAAGATAACGAAAAAAATCTAAACAATTCTGAAAATGAATACCTTATCATTTGGACAACAACCCCATGGACCATCCCATTCAACCTTGCAGTGATGGTTCATCCGGAGTTTGACTACGTCAAATGTAAAGTTGATAATGAAATTTGGATTGTTGCAAAAACATTGGCAAATAAAGTGATTGCAGAACATGCAGAGAAAGGTTTCGAAATTCTTGAAGAGATCAAAGGAAAAAAATTGGAAGGACTAGAATATGAACCTCTTTTCGAAGAAGAAATTCCCCAATTGACACAGTGGAAAAAAGAGTGCCCCAAGGCATTCACCGTTTTGTTATCGGAAGAGTATGTCAATCTGGAAGATGGTACGGGCATAGTGCACTGCGCTCCCGGTTGTGGCCCTGAGGATTACGAAGTCGGTCATAAAAATAACATCAAACCATTTAATCTTCTAAACGAGCACGGTGTGTACGAGAACGCGGGCGCTCTTTCAAACTTTACGGCAAAGAAAGAAGATAAAATCTTCATTGAAAAAATAAAAGAAAAAAATGCGCTCGTAGCCTCATCAAGTATCGAACACGACTATGCGCACTGCCAACGCTGTCATGATCCCATCGTCTTCAGAACAACCGTGCAGTGGTTCTTCAAAGTAGAAGATATCAAAGAACAAATGATTAAAGAAAATAATAAAATAAAATGGGTTCCGCAAAGTGCCTATAACGCATTTGATTCCTGGCTTCGCAATCTTAGAGATAACAGCATAACAAAACAACGTTTTTGGGGAACGCCTTTGCCAATTTGGAAATGTGTTTGCGGGAAATATGAAGTTTTTGATACCGTTGCAGAGATTGAAAAGCGTTCCAAAAAAAAGTTCATCCACCTTCACAAACCATGGATTGATGAAGTAACAATGCAGTGTTCCTGCGGGAAACAGATGAGGAGAATTCCAGACATTCTAGACGTTTGGGTGGACGCGGGCTGTGCAAGCTGGAACGCCCTGGACTTTCCCAAAAGAAAAGACCTCTTCGAAAAACTTTTCCCTGCAGATATCATCATTGAGGGGATTGACCAAATTAGGGGCTGGTTCAATCTTCTGCTGATTGCAAGCATGATCGCGCATAATAAACCAAGCTTCAAAGCAGTGTACATGCACGGTTTCATTAACGATGCATTGGGCAGAAAAATGTCCAAAAGTTTGAGCAATTATATTCTTCCAGAGGAAGTTGTGCAACAGTATGGTGCAGATACATTACGATATTATATGATAGGGGGAGCAAATCCAGGTTTAGATTTAAACTACAACTTTGAAGATGTGAAACTAAAATATCGCAACCTGATTGTGTTGTGGAATTTGCACAATTATCTGATTGAATTGGCGCGTCAAGTGGAAACAAACCCAGAAAAGTTAGATCATAAAAAAATGCATAAGCTTTTCAGCACTCCTGAGAAATACATTTTTTCAAAACTCCATTCCACAACAAGAAAGCTTACGGAGCTATACGAGCAATATCATATGTACCAAACTCCCCTTGTTGTCGAGGAACTCTTTTTAGAACTTTCAAGAACATACATTCAACTTGTCCGGGAAAAAGTAGCTTCTGGTGCTGATGAAGAGAAAGAGCTTGTACTCTACACCATGTATCATACGGTTATAACTCTTCTGAAACTTTTTTCCCCAACATGCCCATTCATTTGCGAGGCGATGTACCAAAATCTTAAGAAAGAATTCAAACTCAAAGAGGAGAGTATTCATACTTGTTCATGGCCAACGTATGATGCACATTTCATTAACGAAGATCTTGAAAAGCAAATGCGCGATGTGCAGGATGTCATTGCAGCGGCATTGTACGTACGAGAAAAAGCAAAATGGAGTGTGCGCTGGCCTCTGAAAAGTTTAATCATCGCAACCAATGTCAAACACATCCAACAGGCTGCAAAAGCTCTCGCTTCTTTATTGCAAACTCAGGTAAATGTGAAAGAAGTTCAGGTTGTGGAAAATTTTGAGGCTTGCAAAACAACGATTGAACCCGATATGGGCAAACTTGGAATAGCGTTTACAAAAGACGCTAAGGATGTCGCAAATGCTTTGAAGCAAATCAAGCCAGAAAAATTGCTTATTTCCCTGGATGTTGACAAAAAATATGAACTTGTCATTGGAAAAAAGAAATTCGAAATTGTGAAGGATCATGTGAAAGTAACTCAACACGTCTGCGAGCCTTATGTGATGGGCCCTTTCAAAGAAGGCAGTGTCTTCCTCGACTTAACAAGGAATGACGAGCTCGATGGGGAGGGCTTCGCTCGTGAAATTATGAGAAGAGTGCAAGCTCTGAGAAAAAGTGCAGGGCTTGTCAAGCAAGATTCTATTAAGCTTCACATCAAAGTAGATGAACAACTCGAAGAACTTCTTGAAGGTTGGCATGGACACGTGAAAGAAAAAGTCGGAGCAAAACAATTTACTTTAAGTCAGGCAGAAGCTCCCAAACTTCAACACACCACTTCTGAGCTCATTAAAGATCATGAGTTTACGATCGCGCTTGAGAAATTGTGACTAATTTCTCTAGTCTTTTTCTATACACCCGTATTGCCATTTCAACAGCATTAGTCTTTCTTACCTGTTTTCCTTCGTGGTATAATTGATTGATTGCGTTCACAATAAGGTACATATTGCACTTTCCTTTGTTCTGGCCATGTTCGTATCTAAACCAAGGGTCTTCTCTTAATCTTAACGCATACTCTAATTCGCTAAACATTTCTGGCGTTTCTTGCGCCCAAGGTGTTAAACCACTTGCTTGTACCGCTCTTCTTCCTAACTCACTTTTTTGTGCTAGTGTTAAACCGTGAATGCCAATACCGGCTTCGTACTGTCGTCTTCCTGATATACTTCCACCATTTCTTCCAGCTCTGCTTTTTTCTTCTTTGGAAAGAGCGTGGATTCCTGTTCCATTTTCTCTACAAACTGCTCCTCCTTTTTTCCCTCCTAAAATCCTATGCTTTCTGCAGAGTTCTTCTAATTCTGAGGAATCAGCAATAAGGCCGGTGTATCCCCTTTGAATTCTCTGACCTATTTGCGCTGCAAGTTGGATTGCACTTACCATACGACTTTTCTGTGCCAAATCAGCTGCTAACTGCATGGTCTTGAAAAATATTTTATAGTATAAAATGATTTTGTTGAAAACAGAAACCTTTTTATATCCCAATATACCAAAACGGCTATTCTGCCGTTTCGATAGGTAAAGGAGGTAATGATTATGGTAAAAATGATGAAATCAGAAGGTCAAACGTGCCCTAGCTGTTCAAGCAATATGTGCATGTGGTGTGGCGTTCTCGTGCTTGTGATAGGTATACTATACTTACTCCAGGACATGGGAAGGATTACTTGGTGGACCTACAATTGGTACACTGTAGCATTCATCCTACTTGGCGTTAAGAAAATCATGTGCGCTATTCAGAAATAGATTTTTTCTTATTAATTTTTATTTTTCTTATTCTGGGAATACAAACCCAACCTTTTTTAATTCTTCATATGCTTCTTCAGGGGTAAAACCAATCATAGTCCACAACCCATTTCGAGCGCCAGATTTCTCCGTATTCGGGGAACTAAAAGGAAATCTGTCAGAAAAAAATTTCGAGTCATGGGTTTGCCGTAAGTATATAAAGGTTTCGTTTTGTAACTACTTATAGGTGGCAACTTTCTAAAAATTAAGCCCTGCTCCATCTTTAAAAACTCTGCCCTTTTTCTGCTGTTAAGTGACTGTAATGAAGCGTTTCACATTAGCAATGGCTGGTCTTTTTTTTATCCTAGGCGGAGTCTTAGGCATGCTTATCAATGAAGTTTTTAACAATATAACTGATCTTGCATCTCCAACAGTGCAATCACAAAAGATTCTGGAAAAAACTTTGCCTTCCGATATAAGATTTTCTGATGTTCGTCAAAAAGCCTCTCCGCAGGATAGAATTAAAGAATCACAAATTCATGTGTATGATAATCGTGTTGTTATTGATATTCCGAATATGGAGTGGGCAACGTATACTGACACTTTGAGCATGGATCCTGTTTTAGATCAAGGTGCAAATGGTTTGGAAATTATTCCAAAATCACCCGCAGAGCTTGAAGTGGGTGACATTGTTGCTTACGAATCCGCATATGTCCATGGAATTATCGTGCACAGAATTATTAAAATCGGTACGGATAATCAAGGATGGTATGCAATTACTCGAGGAGACAACAATGATTCTCCTGATCCTGGCAAGATTAGATTCGAACAAGTAAAGAGAGTTCTAGCTGCAGTAATTTACTAGGGATTTGTTTCTAAATGTCTCTTGAGAACTTTGCAAAGTGTCAAAAAAGAGAATGTTTCAGGTCGGTCATATGATCTCGTAGATTCTCACGTTTTAGTCCCTTTAACTCTTTGTACTCTAAGGGAGTTAAGCCAAATGTTGCTTTAGAGATTTCGGCAGTCAGTATGGCATATTCTTTTTCGGTCTTTATTGCTCGCTTATCCCATTCGCTGGTAAGTTCATCTCGTACTGCTATGCCTCTTACTCTTCGCTCAACCCATTCGTCAGAATACCCCTTCTTTTTGTATAACTCTCTCATTCTCTTCTGAGCAAGTTCAGGATTCTCTATTTCCCGCACTCTTTCATACACTACTTTTGCCAGCCATCTTTTAAAAGGCTCTGCTTTAGGAGATGGAATGGATTGAATTATCCTCAAGAGAGTTTCAGTATTAGCACAGTCCGTCTCATAAGATTTTCCATCGGGAGAAGGTAACTTCAGTTGTACGATTTTATCGTACATCTCAAATCCTTCATCTTTAAGCTTAATTTTAAGATCAGACCAATACCTTCTGGGGATTGAGCTACCAGTTAGGACTGCCACAATGTCTACAATAGAGAAGAACCATTCTTCATTATACCAAACTCTTCGTATGTTTTTCCCTTGAAAAAAGATCAATGATGTTTCCGGGTCCATTTTTATGCTTATCAAATATACGTGCTTTAAATACTTTGTTCAAACTTGTCCAGTGACCAGTGCTTTCCTAATTTTAAGAACCGCTCTTAGTTTCCTAAATCTTGTCTGTCGCACAGCAATTTGTTTTTGTTCATCTCTTCTAATTCAGGTTTCCAGCTTTTTACCCAGTCAAGGTCAAGATAAATCTCATATTTCTTGGTTGCTTTGTGTTCATGATCTCTCCAGTCTCTTTTGTCTATGAACACTTTGCTCCATCTTTTCGAATTTGCCATTTTAATCACCTTTACTAACTTATAAGTTAGTACAAAGATTTAAATATATCGGTTTTCTACTAGGTACTATGAAAGCAAAATTAATCTGTTATACCATAAAACAAAAAGGACACAAAGCAAGAAGCAAACTAAAAAGAGAACTTTTTGGGTATACTGATAAATCTAATAATGGAAAATATGAATACGAAAGAAAAGGACTATTGCAAAAAATACCAAACCTTAAACCAATCAGGTCTGTGATTATAACAAAAATTGAAGATTCTAACAAATTAATCAAAATTCTCAAGAATTATGGTGCAAAAACCCATGTTTTTGATATAATCCTCAAAAAAGATCTATAATTATGCGACACAGCAGAAAAGCCCAAATCTTTATATAAGCTGTTCAAAAGACTGATGTGATGGAAGAGAATTTTGATGACTGGAGAAAGGCAGGTTTGATTGCAAGACGATGTTTGAAATATGCAGAATCACTTGTCAAGCCCGGAGTTTCTTTGTTGGAAGTTAGTGAAAAGGTGGATGCGAAAATTATAGAACTGGGTGCGTTTCCCGCATGGCCGTGCCAGATTAGTGCAAATGAGATTGCGGCTCATTACTGTGCAGAGCCGAATGACCCCGCAATTTTTGAAGATCAGCTGCTGTGCATCGATGTAGGAGTTTCTGTCAATGGCGCTATTGGCGACAATGCGTTATCAGTCGATTTAAGTGGAAAATATAAAGATCTTGTGAAGGCAAGTCGTGCAGCTTTGGACAATGCTACAAAAATTTTACAAATCGGAACAACATTGGGGGAAATTGGAAAAACGGTTCAAGAAACGATTGAGAGTTACGGCTTTCGTCCGATAAAAAATCTTTGTGGTCACGGTTTGCAACGCTACATCATCCACGCACCCCCTTCTATTCCTAATTTTGATAACAAAAGTCCAACTTCTTTACATAAAGGGCAAATTATCGCAATAGAACCTTTCGCAACGAATGGCAAGGGTATGATTCACGAACGTGATAATGGCAATTTGTTTTCCGTTGTTGCTAAAAAACCTGTGCGTAGTTCTAGTGCTCGGGAAATTCTTGATCTTGTAAAAAATTATAATGGCCTGGTTTTCACGACAAGAAATTTACTCAAACACATTCCAGCAATGAAAGTTACCATTGGTTTGCGAGAACTTCTTCATGCAGGAGTCATTACTTGTTATCCTCCTCTTGCTGAAGATGAAAAAGGTTTCATTTCTCAATTTGAAAATACTTTTCTTATCGATGACAAAGTTGAAGTCTTGACAAAAGACCCTGACGAAGAATAATTTTATAAATCGGAGGTATTTCCCTACTTTATGAATGGGTATGCAATAGATTTGTCTGTAGGAGTAACGGAGCTTCAACAAAAAATTATGAGGGGTTTTCAACGTCTTTCACCTTCTCCTCTTGAAAGAGTTGATGATACAACTCTTGGGTATGCAACTCGGGCAAATGGGGTTATTCCCACCGTTTCTTTTTTTTGGGATTACGAACAAGGTAGAGTTGTCATTATCGGAACTGGTTGCGATGAATCGAAAGGGCCTGAGGCCGTAGACGCAGCATTCAATTCTATTACAACCGATCCAAGATATAATTATTTAACATGGGCTGATATCCCGTCGGGCGGACGAAGGCTTTACACAACCATAGACACCAATCTTGATTGTGCATCTCAATTACAAACTTTTGAAGAGGCATGCAGAACATTGCTTCAGCGATTTGTCTAAATCAGAATTCAAATCCGTACTTCTTTAATTCTTGTTTCCACATTAAACCGAGTCTTATCATTTCTTGCTGGAATTTTGCACAAATTTTATATGTCTTCTTGTACAAATCGTAGTCAATGAGTCCCATCGTTTTCATCGGTGTTAAAATTCTGTCGTAGAATTGCCGTTTATTGTAACTTAATTTAACGTGTTTTCCTTTGTAAGGTGGAACATCGAGCACACATTCATACAGTCCGTCGTGCAATCGTGTCGCAAACAGGCTCATTTCTGTTTTTGTAATCTCCCCTTTGTTTTCAGCTATGTATTTGACGAGCTCTTTCGCTACGATCGTTTGCTGTTCTGTAGCGAAGATAATTTCAAAGATATCTTCGGGTAAGTTGTATCTATCAAATAAGATGACCATAGTATAATTCTACCCTTACCTGCCCCCATTGTGTTTGGCGTTTACCTCTATATAAAGATATTGTTTCTGTATACTGGTAGTCAGAAGATACCTCTTTCAATTTTTTACACATCCGCATTTCATGTCACGTCTCGTCGAGTAGAAGCTCTAAAACCTATATCAATTCCCTAAATCGAAACATTTATATATGGGTATATCTAAAAAACCACTAGTATACAAAAATCAACAATGAGGTGAAAGGGAAGGAAAATTACATTCGTCAAGGGTCTCCATAGCTGTCATTTCTATCAAACCACCCCCCACAAATGCACGGAGACCCTTTCATTTTCATTCAAAAAAGTAATTAAAAAGGTAAAATTGGCAAGGAGGCGTTAACAATGGACTTCATGGTGCAAAAAGCGGTAAAACAGGAGCAGCCCGAATTGAGTGCTGCTGCAATAGGCAAAGCAAATATTAAAGTGATTGGCGTTGGCGGAGCCGGAAACAACATGGTTTCATGGCTCTATAAAAAAGGAATTAAAGGCGCGGAAATCCTAGCGTGTAACACGGACCAACAACATCTTGATTTTACAGAGGCAGATAGAAAATTCCTTATTGGTAGAGATTTAACCCGAGGTTTAGGCTGTGGAGGATTTCCAAGCAAAGGCGCAGAAGCCGCACAGGAAAGTTTAGCTGAAATCAAACAATCCATGAAAAATTCAGACATGGTGTTCATCTGTGCAGGTATGGGTGGAGGAACAGGAACAGGAGCCGCTCACGTTGTTGCCAATGTTGCAAAAGAAACAGGAGCAATTGTTATTGGAACGGTAACCATGCCATTTAACATTGAAAGAGCAAGAATTGATAAAGCAGAACAAGGACTTCAAATGCTCAGGGAAGTTTCTGACACTGTTATCGTCGTTGATAACAATAGGCTCGTCCAAATCGCAGGAAATTTGCCTGTACAACAAGCATTTGCCGTTGCAAACGAGCTCGTGGCAACGATGATCAAAGGTATTGTCGAAACGATCGCAATTCCAAGCTTAGTTAATCTCGACTTTGCAGACGTGCGCGCAATCATGACCAATGGAGGCGTGGCAGCTATTGGTATCGGTTCTTCAGACACAAACAACAAAGTAGAAGAGTCGGTGAAAGGAGCATTGTCCAATCCATTGCTCGACATTGACTACCGAGGAGCAACAGGAGCGATCCTGCACATCCACGGAGGACCCGACCTTACTCTGGATGACATTAACCGAATAGGAGAAATGGTCACGGAGCAAATGGACCAGGATGCTAACGTCATTTGGGGAGCCAGAATTACAGATGATATGAAAGGACGCGTTACCGTCATGACCATCATCACTGGAGTCAACAGCCCATGGATTCTTGGCAAGCAGGACAGGAAGAAAGCAAGCTTCTCAACAGTGCGCCTGAATGACGACTTAGGAATTGAAACGTTGTAAACTTTTTTAATTTATTTTTTTCGATCTTTTCTCAATCTTTTTTTGGTCTTCTTTTGTACGGCGCTTCTCTACATTCGTTTATCATTTTTTGAAAGAATAAAAATAAATACTACCTGGTCTGCTATTGTCACATGAAACATCTTGAAGGCAAAGGGGAGTTTTTGTACGATTACAATAATGATATTCCCTTGTTTAAAACAAAGAAGAGAAACTACCTTAAATCTTTAGATTTCGATGACCTTATTGTTGATATTGACGAACAAGGTTTTATTACAGGCCTGCAAGTTTTTGATGCTTCAAAAGTCTTTAACCTTTCAAAAATGGCATTAAAACATATCAAAGAATTTGTCATGCACACTAAAGTGGAGAATAAAGTTATCAACATTCAATTGCACTTCACGTCCACCTTGCGCAATAAACCAATCATAACACATGGGCAAAACTTCACACGAGAATCACTTGACTTGCATTTGAAAGACGCTGAAGTGAGATGCAGCGTTTAGATTTTTTACACCAATCCCGTATACAAACACCTGTTAAAAATGAGCTTTACCCTCTCAATATCTTGTTTTTCTACTTTGGGGCGAAAGTTCATACGTGCAGATGCCTTCACCATGTTCATAAAGCCAACAACCGTGCGAGGTGTTATTTCCACTAAAAACGTGCGTTCTTGTTTTTTCAGAAGTTGTACAAATGTAACAATATCCTGCTCCAAATCTTTGGGAAAGCGCACGTTGAGTTTTTTTGCTTGAGCAATATAATTTTTAATAAACTGGGTATCAGCTTCTGTTGCATCATCAAAACTTTTTTCTGTGATTGATTTTGCAATCTGTTCAAATTGCAGCGTGTTGGGTTTGTTGACTAAAAAGACTAAGTGAAACCTTGTCATTAATGCAGGATCAAATGGAATTTGTTTTTTCACATCCCAGAGTCTTCTGGTTTCTACAAAACGATCTCCTTTTGGGTTTGCAGTTGCAAGAATATTCACTACTGCATTCATGCGTTCGTGCGTTCCACCTTTGTCATATGTTACGAAGCCTTTTTCCATCGCATTGTATAATCCTGCTCTGCTTTCCTCTTTGAGTAAGTTTAATTCGTCGATGGCGCAAATGCCCTGATGGGCTTGTGGTAGCAAGCCTGGACTAAATTCAAAGCCTTTGTATGTTCCTACTAAACCAGCTCCCGTTGTTCCCGAGCCAAGGCCAAACGTTGCAATGGGTGCAAGATCTGCCGCAGATCTGAGAATATCTGTTTTTCCAGTTCCCGGATCTCCCAAAAGTAAAATATGCACAGGATCTTTCGCAAACAGTTGTAACGCAACAGCAGCTTTGATATCTTCCATTCCCACAATGTGACTTGCGATGAGTTGCGGAAGGGCATGATGCGCATTTTCTGCAAACCTTTCAAAGAGTATTTTTTGAACCTGTTTTTTTACCCTGAGATTACATTTCTCTGCAAAATCCTCTGCTTCTGAG
>JAGWAF010000057.1 GCA_018302085.1 Candidatus Woesearchaeota archaeon
CGTCACGCAATTCACTGCGGGTTTCGTCTGGTATGGATAAGAATTAACTAGCCAATCTCAACCACGCCGAGTGTTCTTGCGCTACCTCGCGCAATAAATTGCTCATAAGAATACATATTAATTAGTAGTATTTAAATCTTTCTATTTGTTACTACTAGTAAGTGTCTAATCAATTACGCCCAAAACCCCTTATTTTCTTAACTAATGGTGCTCCGCACTCGATACGCCGATTTTTTTACTTTGAATTTTTCCTCCGCTTCGCTACGGAACGTTGCACTAAAATTCAATCCCTATCGGGAGAGTTTAACAGGGCTTATATTCAATTTTTTCCTTTTCTTCGAAATTTTTCCGTTCTGGAAAAAACAGCAAAAACTCGACCTTCGGTCGCCCTTCGGGGAATATAACAGATATTATATTCAATTCTTCACAATGGCTCTTGTCTTGTTCAGAACTCAAAACATTTAATCTTCTGACGGAAGTTAAAGCTTTTGGTTTCTTACATTTCATTACAGAAACGAATATAACAGTGTTTATATTCAATCGCTTCGCGACTTTCTCCTCCTTTCTGTCGTCGAACTTTTACTATTCGTAAAAGGAATTTAATATACATTAAACTCAATCGTGTCCTGGGCGTCTCACTACTCTTTCTATCTTTTTGAGTAGCGAAATCTTTATATACTCGGTAAGACTTATCTTACTTAGGTGATTTTTATGGAAATTGCATTAACAACCATGAGCTCAAAAGGACAAGTAGTAATACCTATAGAGATGAGAGAAGATATACCACAAGGAGAACCTTTAGTACTCATTAAAAATAAAGGTCAAATAATCATGAAAAAATCAAGCGAGCTTAATAAAAATTTCAAAGATGATTTAGCATTTGCAAAAAGAACAGAAGAAGCTCTCAAAAGATATGAAAAAGGAGGATTTAAAGAAATGAGCTTCAAAGAATTCTCTGCAGAGCTAGACAAATGGTAAATGTCAGTTTTGATCCTCTTTTTGAAAAACTTGTCAAAAAGATAAAAGATCAAACACAAAAAGAAAAAATCAAGAAAAAAATACTCAAAATAGCTGAAAATCCAGAAATAGGAAAACCAATGATGTATAACAGAAAAGGAACAAGAGAACTCTACATAGAGCCATTCAGGATTTCCTACCTTTACAACAAAGAAGAAAATAAAGTTGTTTTTCTTGATTTATACCACAAAGACGAACAATAACGTTACGGCCCAGGACACGACTTGCTCCACTATCGTTCCGCACTTTTCATTTCATGAAAAGGAGTTTAATATGGATTATATTCAATTTTTGCCTTTTCTTCGAAATTTTTCCGTTCTGGAAAAAACAGCAAAAACTCGACCTTCGAAGACTTTATTTTAATCAAGATAAGGAAACGAATGAAATCATCCTTTTCGAGTATGAAATGAAAACGAGTGAGAAAAAACAAAGTAATACCATAAAGAAATTACAAAGGAGATTATTAAAATCCTAAGTCAGCACGCGTATATTTTTTCTTAGCAATATTTTGTTTACATTCTATAAATCTTTTATAGAGCTTAGTATTACGTAGTGTTTCTATTTCAGTTTTCATTTCTTCATATTCTTGCTTAGGTATAGTTACTGTTTCCATATCATATCATAAAGGTTTTATCTATATAAACCTGATGGTTTTAATTTATAAAAGATGACTACTTCCCCAGACACCCGACTTGCACTTCGTGCACCTTCCCTTCGGTCAGGGAGTTTAACAGGCATTAAATTCAATCGAGAAACCTGCCTTTAATAAACGCTATCCGAAGGAACCGGATTTTGAGCTAAAGTATTTTCAATTTTATCAAATAATCTTTTAGCAATGTGCTCATCTTGTTTTGTAAGAAATTTCTCAGGTTGCTTATCGTAATGAATAATCATCTTCCTAGTTTATTACGTAAATCTTTACTAGAAATTAATCGACCTTTTCGTTCATTTTCAAAACTTTCTTGGAGAAGTACAGATTCATCAGTAGTTAAAAACATGTCTTTATTAGGTATAATCTCTTTGATATCAGCAAGTTCTTTTTTTATTGTCTTCAGTTCATCCATGACTTGTTTTAGTTCTGTTGCACTCATAGGGGTGTTATAGTATTCTTTATTTATATATCTATTGGCAGGTTTCTCGACTTCTCGCATTCGCTCGACCACCCACCTCAAAATCGAATTATTCGATAGTTTTATATATCCCCATTTTTGACAAGGCATTTATGGGAGGGGAAGTTATTAAAGAGGGAGGGACCGTAGTCTTTGCAAGGAAAGGTGTCTTCTTTATTGTAGTCTTCTTGGTGTTTTCAGCGGTGTTCGCGCTTGGATTTATTATGACAAAAGAAAATTCAATAACAGAATACGGAACAGGAAATTCGCAGATTCTTTCAATTTTCAGCAGTTATGGTATGGCATTCGGTGTAATACTCGGAATTTTGACGCTCATTGGTCTGATTATCGCAAGGGGAATCGCATCTCTTTTGGCGTTAACACGTTTTCATGCGGCAAACCAGATTATTTCAATTCTTGCACACTGCGGCTGGCTGGCATTTGCAGTGCAGCTCGTCTACTTTGAAGGAAGATTCACCTCAATCGGCAGTGCAATAATACTTTTTATTGGTTACCCTTTGTTTTACGCTTCGATCGCAGCAATATTTTTTTCAGCACTTTTTATCTTCATCGGGGGGAAGCAAAATGCGTAGGATGCGATCGGTTTTCCTTGTCGCGAGAACAGTTTTTATCATAGCCGTGCTGCTTACACTTCCCGGATGTCTTGGTGATTTGCTTGAATTTTCGTGCATTTTCATTCCCGACTCATCGCACTGCTATCAAAGTGCGGCAGTTCAAGATTCTGATCCCTACGGTTGCGAAAAAGTCACTCCGCCAAAAGAATTTGCAAGTAGCGGCTCAAATCCGCCTAGGGACAAGTGTTACCTTCAGATAGCGCAGAACACGGGAGATTATGATGTTTGCAGTAACATTAAAGGAGGTATAGGATCGTACACTAAAGAAGAATGCGTAGGCGGAATAGCAGTCAAAAACGAAGATCCGGAAGGATGCAAACGTCTCACCGGAGAAGTGTATGAGGACTGCAAAAAAACGCTTGGTGCATTGTTCACTACAGATAGAGTAAAAAATCTTGATGAAGAAATTGACGATCTGAAAAGCCAGGTAGGCAGGGATCCCGATGATGCCGATTTAAGAAAACAGCTTGAAGAAGCCGAAAAGAAGAGAAAGGGAATGATCGAGTTTATGGAACCGACTACTGCTGCAGAGTATAACAAGGGAAAGATAGCCGAAGTGATGGAAGATGTGGAAGATGAAGACGTCGCATCAGAAATAAGAAAAGATTTCGTTAAGTACAAGGCGCAAAGCGGCGACAGGGGCATTGACAGTTTGACTGAAAAGCTTAAAGCAATAAAAGAAGAAAAGGAATTTATCAAAAATGTGGATGATCAAGCGAACACTCTCGTAGATCAGCTGAAAGAAAGTGTCGGGGAATACGCTGATGAGCAGAAGGAAGAGCTCGTTGATGCCGCAAAAGAAAAAGGCTGGGACTGGGTAAAAACGAAGGGCGGGGATCGGTTTAAGGACCAGCTCGAAAAATTGGAAGAGATGAAAGGTAAATATGACAAGGCAAGTGATAAATATGAGGAAATTGCGGGTAAGATAGAAAAACTGAAGAAAGTTTATGACGAAGTTTCCGGCGTTTACAAAAAAGTTGATGAGTATAACAAGATGCTTGCTGAAGGCAAGATAGACAAGGGGCAGGCAAAAGTGCTTAAAGGTGCCGTGCTTTTGGGCAAGGGTCTTGAATACGCAACTGAGTACGTTCCAGTTTTTGGAAGCACAATTTCTGCTGTGACAAAGGGAACATTTGATGCGACAATAAAACTTGCGACAAAGCGCGCGCAGAGAAATAAAAAGCTTAACGATTGCATTGATGATCCGGAGCATTGCGATCCTAATGGAATATCACCATATTAAAATGAAAAAAACAATAATTGCAGCAATGTTACTTTGCATGTTTTTACTAGTCGCATGCGGAAAGACAGAAACTGCAAATACTGACAAATCTCCTGCCAAACAGACAGCAGATGTGACAATAGGCAAGATCCTCGCGGCGCAAGGCGTTTTGCATCAGGGCGTAAAAATTGACGGCAGTACAGTTACTGTTACTTATGAAACAAGCAGTGCGACATACGATGACCAGGTTATTGCTGACTGGGGAACCATCTTTGGGACTGTTGCACAGATGAAATATGATAAGATCACTATTTTGAATACGGTAAACGGAGTGTCATACGCGGCAGTAACTTCTTCAAGCGACAATGCTTTGTCATTCATTATGGAAAAGATTGATGAAAACGCGTTCTGGTCGAATGTTGAGATTAATGTCATCGATTGATCTTATCCAGGGATAACAGAAATTAGACTCAATCGAATTTCGCGATGATTATATTCTAGTTCTCATTTCCACGTGAAAATCGAAGAAGCCCCACTTCTTATAGATGGAATGAGCATATTCATTTTCAGGATGAACCGTTATAGAAATATATTTTATTCCTTTCTTCTTGAACCATAAAATAGCCAGATCCCTGAATTTTGAGCTTATGCCTTTTCCCCTGTATTCTTTTTTAACAAATAAATCTGCAAAATATCCTAGAGTGTTTATCTTAAATACCGGGATATTCTTATTTATTTTTATTAATGAGTATGCTACTAGTTTACCATCGTCTTCTGCTACGTGCACTGAAGCATTTTTTGACCTAATGCAAGTATTGATGTACTCGGCAAATATGCTTTGGGAGTTAGATAATTTAGCCACATGCGGAATTGCTTTTTTATTTTTTTTGATAACTTTAGAGTCATGTTCTTTCATGAATTCATTCCACATTCTAGCTATCTCTTGGGCTTCTTTGATTTTAGCTTTTCTTATTATCACGTATTCAGAACAACTGATAGGTATTTAAATTTGTCGCGAACCGAAGCAGATATGAAACCCTCTGTTTTAGAATAGGAATATTTAGGTAGTAGTCTCGTCGATAAACTGTTTGGAAAAACATCACTTACAGTTTTGACTTAAAAAAAGAAAAAAGTTGGGCAAAAAAACCGAAACATTTATATATAAACTGTCTTTTGTATAATACAAATTACCATAAATTTGTTCAATGGGCAAGACAAAATGGAGCACAAGAAAATAGTCATAAACTGGAAGGAATTCAATATCCCCGACGTATTGCCCAGGCTTTCTGATATAGATTTGAGTGTAGACTTTATAATTACGATAAGCGGCCCAAGAAGGGCAGGAAAGACTTATTTCTGCTTCCAATTAATGCAAAAGTTGATGAAAAATGGCATTTCAAGAGAGAACATCTTCTACATAAACTTTGAGGATAATCACCTTCTGGGTGCAAATGCAGATGATCTAGATAAGATTCTAGAACATTTCTTAGAACTTTCTGAAATAAATAAAAAACAAAAGATATACTTGTTCTTCGATGAGATACAGATTGTGAAAGACTGGGATTCATGGGCAAGAAAGGTATATGACCAAAGAAAAGATATAAGGTTGATACTTACTGGCTCAAGCTCAAAGTTATTAAGCAAAGAGATTTCAACAAAATTAAGGGGTAGAGTGATAAATAAGGAGATATTTCCGTTAAGCTTTAAAGAAACTCTTTCCTGGGGTAATGTACCCTACAATCTTAAAACAATATCTCACAGTAAAGAAAAAGCAGCTGTTAAAAAAGCATTCTCACAATTTTTAATAAATGGTGGTTATCCTGCCTTGTTCATAGACAAAACTCTCCAAAAAGAGCAGATTTTGCAAAGCTATTACGATTCTGTGATATTCAAGGATATAATCGAGAGATACAAGATAGAGGATGTTAAAAAACTAAAATCTCTTGCGCAGTTATTATTCCAGTCTGTCTCAAGTGATCTGTCCTACAGTAATCTTGCAAATAGAATGAAGACGATTGGATTTGATATAAGCAAAAATACGGTTATAGAGCATATTTCTTACTTTGAAGACGCGTACTTATTCTTCCAAAACCTGAAATATGAATATTCTGTATCACAGCAGATGGGCTCAATTAAAAAGTTATATTGTGTAGACAATGGAATCTTGAATGCTGTAAGTTTCAAATTTTCAGAGAATATTGGAAAGCTTCTGGAAAATTTAGTATTTATAGAGCTGAAGAGAAAAAATGAATCAGTCTATCGTCATAAAGCCAAAAATGACTGTGATTTTCTGATTGTTAGAAAGAACAAGGTTTCTGAAGCAATACAAGTCACACAAAAATTGGACGAAACAACTGAAAAAAGGGAGATTGACGGATTAATCGAAGCATTAAAAGAGCATAAATTAAATGAAGGCCTTATTCTAACTGAAGAGCAAGAAGGAGAAAGGACTGTTGAGGGAAAAAAGATTGTGATAAAGCCAGTATGGCAATGGTTACTTGAAAAGTAATCCGGGACCCGAAAAATGCCGAGCATTTTTGATGGCCTCGCAAAATTGATAAACGGGTGTCTGGGCGACGTTACGCTTATATACTTCTTTATTCTTTTTTGCCTTATGGAGAAACGTTTTACTCTTGTTTTTGATGATATTTTGAAAAAGCAATTAGATAAGTCTTCTAAGGATAAGAAGATACAGGAAATTCTTACAAAAATGTTTAACAAGATTGAATTTTTAGGTCCTTTAGCAGGTGAGCTTCTTGATTCTCAAGAGTTTATTTATGAAATAAAGAATAAGCATCCGCCGATAAGACTTTATTTTAATCAAGATAAGGAAACGAATGAAATCATCCTTTTCGAATATGAAATGAAAACGAGTGAGAAAAAACAACAAAATACTATTAATAAATTACGAAGAAGATTAAAATCCTAAATCAGCACGGGTATATTTTTTCTTAGCAATATTTTGTTTACATTCTATAAGTCTTTTATAGAGCTT
>JAGWAF010000067.1 GCA_018302085.1 Candidatus Woesearchaeota archaeon
AGTTTTAGGCCAAAGTGTAGTTTGGATGGACTTGCACCACTTTCCTTAACACGGCAAGGGAACCTCCTGCAAATCAGGGGTGTTTCGCATGCTAGCATGAGTTTACAGCAAGCAAAAGTGGCGGAAAGGCAAGAAGAAGCTGCACGAATGATATTAAAAAAGCTCAGCGTGCCTATCTCTATCGATGTTCAATATCAAGATACCCTGTCAGCAGGCTCAGGAGTTACTCTGTGGGCCATTTATTCTTTAAAGGAAGAAATTGATTTTCAAAACCCTCTTAGATTAGGCGCGGATGGCTTGGGAGAAAAAGGAGTTCCGGGAGAAGAGGTAGGGGCGCATGCCGCGCAATCTTTACTTATGGAGATAGAGTCCGGAGCAGCAGTTGACTCCCACTTGGCAGATAATCTCATTCCTTTGCTGGGCTTGACTACAGGAACCATTTCCGTTTCCCACATCACAGAACATACCAAAACCAATATTTCCGTTGTTGAGAAATTCTTACCGGTGAAGTTTAGTGTTGACGAGGAGAAGATTATTAGGTGTGCTCAATAGTTTTTATATTTTTGCCGTTGCCGATCTAACTTAATTTATAAAAACAAAACATTTAAATATAAGCTCTGTCTAAATGTTTCTATGGGAACGCTCACTATTAATGTTAATAATGAAACGCTTGATCGCTTTCGAAAAACGGTACAAATTAAATTCGGCACGGAAAAAGGTGTCTTAGGCAGAGCCATTGGTCAAGCTTTGAATTCTTGGCTTGCCGAAATGCAACAAATGGAAATAGCGCAGCGTCAGAAAAACTGGATTGAAAAAGGTTTTCATCTTGGTAAACTAGGTAAGTGGAATAGGGAAGAGCTTTATGGAAGAGACTACTGATCCACTTTTTTTTATAGACACAAATATACTTGTGTATGCCTACGATTCTGATGAAATGGAAAAACATGTCGTTGCAAAAAATTTGATTAAGAAATGTTGGGACCGGGAAATCTTGTACGCTGTCTCCCCCCAAGTTTTGTCAGAACTTTTTGTAACCTTAACTAAAAAATTGAAGGGAAAAATAAGCCTTGACGAATCTGAACAAATTGTCAAAGATATTTTTGCATTTACCAATTTTGTAAAACTTCCCATGGACTCAAAAACGATTCTCAAGGCTATTGAATTACACAAAATGAGCAAATGTCATTATTATGACTCCTTAATTGCGGCAACTATGCAACTGAATAATGTCGTGCATATTTATACCGAAAATATCAAAGACTTTTCAAAGATTACTGGGATCAAAGTGGTGAACCCTTTTGAAAAGAAGAAGGTTTCCACAAAAAATCAATAAATTTACGTCAGTGTTGCCAGCTTCAAATCTGTTTTGGCTTCCATAAGGTCAAAGCCGATCATGCGCTTTTTGTGTTCGTTTTTGATATGGGTGTGGAGAAGTTCTGCTTGTTCGAGGCATTGCTGTGCTTCTTCGAAATTGCGTTGTTGGATGAATGATTTTGCTTGGTTGAGGAGGTCGCATACTCTTGTTTCAGGGTCTTCAGAAATTTTCTGAGCTGGTTTTTCGATTGGCCTCTCTGTTTTCATCTTCTCTTCTTTTTTTACTTCGACCTGACGTTTTGCCAGCGCTTTGATTTTTTCTTGTTTCTTTTCAACCGTTATTTCTTGCTCTGCCAATTCTTTTTCTTTTTGCTCGATAAGCTTATTTTCTCTTTTTAGATCCCTTTCCTGTTTCAACAATTCAATTCTTTTCTTTGCTTCCATGGCCGTGAAGGCTTCCTGCCTTCGATTGAGCTCTTTGTCAATATCCTTCATGGTTTCTTCCTTCAAGTGCTCCGTCGCACCCATCTTTCGCAGTTTTTGTTTTTCTCGCTCAACTGCACGATGAAGAGTGTGATACTGTTCTTCCAAAGCTTTCATATTTTCCTTCAAATCCCTGCTTCTCTCAATTTTTGCAAGTTTGTTTTGCAGAATTTGTTGCATTCTTTCATTTGTTTTCTTTTCTTTTTCCAATTTCTGCTCGCGCTCTTTCAACCACGTGTGCTTATTGGAAAGATCTGTTTCTACCCTGGTCAAAGAAGCTTCTGTTTTTTCCAGAAGACGGATTTTTTGCAGGACACTCTTCTCTTCATCTTTAAGCAATTGCTGATCTGCTTCGATGGTTTTAACAATATCCTGAATTTCTTCTTCTTTTTCTCGCATGAGATTTAAGTCATTTGTGATAAGGTTCTTGCTTACCTTTTGTTGTTCTTGGACTAAGGATTTTACATCGTCAAGCTCGCTCCATTTTCCGGCCCATTCCTTGCTTATGGCATCGAAATTAGCACGGTACGCATTGCTTTCCGTTTCGAGATTCTCTTTTTCTTTTTGGAGCAAGGCCATGCCATCCTTGATTTTTTGTTCTGTGTCAAGCCATCGCATTTTTTCTTTCAAGAACTCTTTCTGTTGTTCTTGCAAGACTTGGAAGGAGTTTGAAATTTCTTTTTTCTTGGATGTTATTCTTGCATCGAGTTGCTGTAATTCCTGATACGTTGATTCCAGCTTTTTTTCTTGTGCCTTAACTTTATCTTCGCGTTTCTGAATATTTAGGAGGAGACCCCTCTTCTGCTTGAGTTCTTGCTGCATTTCTTGTTGTGCCTGATTGAGTTTTGCTGCAGCCTCTTTCAGTTGCTGCTCGTGGGCATCGAGATTTTTGATTTTCTGCTGATAAGTTTGTTCAAGTTGTCTTCGCATATTCTGGAGTCTTGTTTCTTCTTGTGCTAATCGTTCCAGTTCTTCCTGGGTTCTGCCTGTGATTTCCGCAGCGATCTGCTGTTCCCGTTCTTTGAGTTGATCTTCTTTTTGCTGTAATTCCTGCTCCTTCTTGTGCTTGTGTTTTGCCACGGTTTCGGCGAGGTGATGCTCCTGTTCGTCAAGCTGCTGAGCCTTTTGCTGCAGTTTTTGTTCCTGAGTGGATAACAATTTATCCCTCTTCATGGCCTCATTTTCCTTCTTGTCCAAAATTTCTTCTTTTTTAGTGAGCAGATTTTCCCAGGATGCAAGGTCTGCTGTTTTGTCCTGAATTTCTTTTTCAAAGGCGGCAATTTCCTTCATGCGCTGCTTGTTTTTTTGGACCTCTTTTTCTATTTCTTGAATATATTTTTCACGCGCGGCAATTTCTTTTTCAATGATGCTATATTCTTGCTTGATTTTTACCAAATCTGCACTGCGGCGTTTGAAATCCTGTTCTTGTTTCGTAAGAATTTGCTCTTTTTTGGCGAGGAGGGATTCTTTTTGTTGCAGCTGAATATTCTGGGCGAGCAGTGCCTTTTCTTTATCCACCGCTTCAGCGTATTTTTTGTCTGCATCTTCTTTCAATTTCTGAACTTTTGCAGACTCTTTGTCAAGATTCGTGACTATGGCCTTTTTCTCTTTGAGTTGAGCATTAATTGTTTTAATTTCATCTTCTTTTTTTGTTATGGATTCATCTAGGCGATCGTTTTTTTCCGCAAAGTCTTCATATTTTTCTTGCTCTTCTTTCAACTGATGCAGAATATCTGCTTCCATGCCTTCGATGCGCTTTTCTTCCTGAACAAGCTCTTTTTCTTTTCTTCCTGCTTCGGAGATCGCTTCCCTTAATTTTGCGCGAATTTCGTCTAACTCTTGCTCGTTTTCGAGAATTTCTTGTTCCCTTCTTTTGAGCTCAGCATTTTTATTTTGAATTTCCCTGAGCACCCTCTGATCTTGAGCTAATTTTTTCGTTACTTCTTCTTTTTGGGTTTGGAGGGACTGCACTTCTTGTTCGAGTTTTTGCTTTTTCTCTACCAGTTTATCCCTTTGAGAAAGTTCTTTTTCGAGAGTGAGAAGTTTATTTTCTTGCTCATCTATTTGGTTTTCTTTTTCCTGAAGGCTTTTCTCTTCATTTTTGAGGCTGTTTTCTTTGTCTTCAAGCGTTTTCTGTCCCTTTTCAATCTCTTTTTTTTGTTTTTCTAGAGTTTGGATGTCTTTGAGAAGAAGGTTGTGCTCTTCTGTTAACCTTTTATTTTCCTGATCCAACTTCTGGAGGAGTGCCGCCTTTTTGTCAAACACTTTTTCCTTTTCGGAGAGCTGGGAGTCTACATGGGAAAGCTCCTGCTGCTTATTTCTGAGAACTAGGTATTGTTCTTTCAGATTGTCTTTGAGTTTCAGGACTTTTTCTTCACTTGGCGTAAACAGTGTAAAGAAACTCCTTGTTCCCTTGTTCATAATCCACCCCTTCTGTCGTGAATTTATCCATTTGTGATTTAAATATCTTATGTTATTATTATCAAGTGGTATTTGTAGGGGGCAGAAGGGCGTTTGACAGATAGCTTTTTAAAGCCAGCGCTCCCACCTCGTGTGCGGAGGTTTGGAAATGGAAGTTAAGAAATGTTCAACTTGCAAAACTAGTGTTGCTAATACTCTAGGAAGTGTCGCTTTTGATTGTCCTCACTGTGGAAAAGCTAAGGTTACGCGTTGCAGACACTGCAGAGAAACTGCAGCAATGTACACCTGCCCCAGCTGTCAATTTACAGGACCAAACTAAGGTATTCTAATGACAAGGGTTATAGTTACTTTGAAAATTATGCCGGAATCACCTGAATTGAGTCTTGACGCAATTCATCAGGAGGCTTCTTCTATCATTGAAAAATTTGGTTTTCAAGTTGCAAAGCATGAAATAGAGCCCATCGCTTTTGGTTTGAATGCTTTGAAAATTATCTACATTCAGGATGAAGCCCAGGGGGGCACGGAACCAGTGGAGAAAAAAGTCTCAGCCATCACGGGAGTGCAATCCGTGGAAGTTACAGACGTGAGAAGAGCGATAGGATAAGTGATAAGCCTCATTTTTATTTCTTAACTGGGTGTAATATCCCGTAGCTTGCTACGATATTGTTAGTTTCCAGTTAAGATTAAAAATACCCGCAGCTTGCCGCGGTTGGGATTTTTATTTCATTTTTTCACTTAACTTTTTCAGTACCCTCATAAATTCTTTTTCTGGCATCGTTGTTCTAATGCCGGTATTTGCAAAATGTGTTCTTGCTAATTGGTATTTTTTTTCTTTTATTTTTTCGAAAATATGTTCAGAGGAAGGAATTGATGTTAAGTGCAATTCTTTTGCGATGGCGTGAACGTCAAAAAAGCCGAGCTGTCGGATGAAGGATTCTTCAGCAATTGTTTTTGCTAACTTTCTCGTTTCTCCACAACAATCAGGATTATTCTGCGCTGTGTCGCATATTTTTTTTGCAAGATTTTCATCCCATAATGTTCCTGTCCAAAGAGGGCCAGCTTTTCCCAACATTTGATGAT
>JAGWAF010000068.1 GCA_018302085.1 Candidatus Woesearchaeota archaeon
GCAAAAGTAGGGGATGTTTTAAATATCTTTCTCTAGGGGAGTCGTTGCGTAAGGGATACCAGCAATCGTGAGAATACTCTCTTGTTCTATGATTCCCTCGTTTAAACCCAGCTGTATCGCCTTGGGTCCTACAATACTCACACTATCGGAATTACGCATCATGTCCCCCACTGTAAGATCTTCTTGTTCAGAACCTTTATAAAATGAGCTTGCCAAATTAAGCTGCTTGTCACCTTCCTCGAATTTTTTTCCAACGAGATCACTATCACAAACTGCAAGAACGATTTTTCCGTCAGGGTGTCTATGTTCCTTCACAATCATTTTAGATCTTTGATTTTACAGGATGTTTTGCTCCGCACGCCATACACTTCAAAAAGCTAAATTCACCTTCCCTTAAAATTTGCGTGTCAGGTTTTCCACAATCATAGCAAAGGACAAACTCTAATGCGTATTCTCTCACTTTTTCGTTAATCCTGGAAGCGGGAACCTTTGTTGCAAGAATTAAAATGTGGGGCATCAAGTTGCCCGGAGTCGCAAGTTCCTTCAGTAAGAATTTCAAAATGTGTTCCACCGGTCTTCGTAACAGGCTGGCAATTTGCTGAAAATTTATGATGATCGTTTTATTACCTTCAAGATGGCCTCGTATCTTAGGAATTTCAAAGCGCTCCCTCTCAAAAACACTTTCAGGAAGTTGTTCTCTCCCCTTCTTCAACATGAGCTCATAATCCACAATACTACAAAACCAGGTACCTTTATAAAAGTTACTCTTTTCGAAAAGTAACTTTCTCTAGAATAGCCTCTTAAAATTTCTTTCTGGATTTTAAAGTTCTCAACAGATAAAAAAGATAAAAAAATAAAATTCCATGATCAAAACATTTTTAAAGCCGCAATGTAGCGAAACGGTATGGTTCTGGAGTCCCTAATCAATCCGATTCGCGCAGAAAGCAGACCATGGGCCTTATTGATGCTTGGTTTTATGTATGCAACGGTGGGGCTTTTTTTAGGACTCTGGATTTTTGAAGAGTATGCCAGCATGATTATGGTGTTCTTGACCACAATGGCCGCCATACCTTTGGTGTATAACACCATCAAACTTGAAGAAAGCAAGGATTACCTGTTCACAAGTGAACGCACATTACTGAAGGAGCACGCCAAGGCATTAAATTTATTCTTCTTCTTTTTTCTGGGCACGATGATTGCGTTCTCATTGTGGTATGTCATGCTCCCTTCAGACGTTTCTTCCCTTGTTTTTTCCTCACAAACACAAACGATCAATAATTTAAATCAAGATGTCACTGGGAATTTTTTTCAAGGCCAACAAGCCATGCTTTTTACAAAAATTTTTCTTAACAATCTCAAAGTGATGATATTCTGTATTTTGTTTTCTTTCTTGTATGGTTCAGGAGCCATTTTTATTTTAACTTGGAACGCTTCTGTTGTGGGCGCAGCCATCGGAAATTTTATTAGAACCCATATTGCAATGTATGCCCTCTCTCTAGGATTTAAAGATGCGGGCAGTTATTTTTATGTTATTTCTCTAAGTCTTGCACGCTATCTGATTCATGGTATCCCAGAAGTTTTAGGGTATATTGTTGCAGGACTTGCGGGGGGAATTATCTCTGTGGCAGTGATCAGACACGATTTCAAAACAAAAAAGTTTTTCCACGTTCTCCTAGATGCGGCGGACCTTTTACTCATTTCTCTGGCGTTTTTGTTGATCGGAGGCTTATTGGAGGTTTTTGTTACTCCTTTGCTTTTTAGACCTTAATCAAGAACCTTTAATTTTCCTGGTGTGATTTCGAAAATATACCCTTTTTGGAGAAGCAGTTCAATAATTTTTTCTACCTCAGGGGGGCTATCAGGGTGTTGTGCCTTGCTAACCACTTCCTCATAAGGAGCACCCTTGCCTTGATCCAGTGCTTTGATCAAATCGTAGATTTTTTTCTGGGTGGTGTTTGTGTCCGTATTTTCTTTTTCTTTCCATTCCTCTTGATTTTTTATCTGTACTTTTTGTGCTTTTTCCAGAATTGCATTTTCTGTGGGAAACAACTGCGCATATTGCCCGATTATTTCTTTTTTTCGTACTACCATCCAACTTTTATTTTGAATTGGTTTACAAATTTCCGCAGCTAATAATTTTTGATCTTGATAGATCCGAGGTTTTGCAATAATTTGTACCAACTGGCCCACGCTAATGTTTGAAAATAGGTCTGGGTTTTGAAGACTGACTACTGCTATTTGACTAGATCCATCGTTGAGGAAAATGCCTTGTTCGTCTTTCGCAACGACGGTTCCAAGAACATTGACCTTTGTTAACTTTGTCCCTGAAGAAAGCGCGGCAATTGTTGGATCCCAACCTTCACCTTTTACAAACGTAGCATTCAACAGCGTTGCGATATCTACCTTTCCTGCGACGCCATTCCGAAACGTATTTCCATCCCCCATAGCGATAGCGAATAATTTCCTGTTTAAATATGTTTATGGTTTCCTCTTTCGACGACTTAGTAAGCATTCTTTCTTTTTGAGGGTCATGGCGGAGATCTGCTACTTAGTTTATCGTAGGTGGTGCGTCGAACGATCTGCATAATCGGTCGTTCTCCTGATTCTGCTCCAAGGCCAAGACCCTAGCGATGACTTTTTCTGCTATGCCTTTTTCGACACAATGTTTAAAAAGAAGGTTACGCAAAGATGAACTATGGCTTATCAGCCCCTTGTGGATTATATTCAACAACTCTTGCAGAGAGGCTATTCTCAGGAAGCTATCAAAACTCACCTTCTCAATTCAGGGTATGCACCCGGAATGATTGATGATGCGGTACAAGCAATCTACGCTCCAAGAATGACAGTTACAACTGCGAAATCCCATGTACTGTTGTACACTACCTTAATCTTAGGAGCAGTTCTTCTCATCACTTTTATCATTCTCATTTTTTATTTCCTCAAACCTTCTGAAATAATAGGGGAGATTCAGCTTGTTCTCACAAGTGCCCAGAAAGGAGTGGAGCCTGGGGGAAATATAGAACTTACGACGCAGCTTCGAAATGTTCCAGAAAGAGCAAAAGGAACAGTTGTGCTACAATATTTACTTCAAAATAAACAGGAGGCGGTCGTTGCTTCAGAACAAGAAAGTGTACCTATTGAAAGGATGGGCGCGCATACATTTACCTTTTCCATCAAAAAAAATATTCCTGCGGAAGATTATGTTTTGCAAACGACAGCAAAGTACGGACAACAAATTTTCACAGAATCCGTTTCTTTAACTATAAAAGCAATTGAAAAACCAAAATCAGAAATTTCTTCTAATGTTTCTGTAACACCTCCGGATGATGAGCTTCTTAAACTTGGAAAACCCCCACAACCTGTTACACCAGAGTCCACAGAAGATTGCGATCAAGATACTATTTTGGACATTGCAGATTTAGACGATGATAATGATGATGTTCTTGATTCAGATGATACAGGAGTTTGCGACACAGATAATGATGGCATTCCCAATACAGAAGATTTTGATGATGACAATGATGGTGTTCCTGATGCACAGGATGCCAAACCACTTGATTCAACTGTGGGAGCAGGACTCGGTCAACAGCAAATTCTTTGCCCTAACAATTGTAATGATTTAGATGTCTGTACTCAAGACAGTTGTATAGGAGGGGTTTGCCAACATACTTCTAGTGAGCTGTGCTGCGGGGACTTTATCTGTGAAGCAGGGGAAACAGCAGAAACATGCAGCATGGATTGTGTCGATGTTCCCAACCTAGGGCAGGCAGAACGGGCGCAGCAATTAACTCAGGAAGCTTTGGCTGCTGCTTCTACAAATCCAGAAAATGCTATTGCAAGCTGCGATGCAATTCTCCCGCAAATAGAAAGAGATGACTGCTTCAGACAAATTGCTGTGGTCGCATTAAATCCTCAATTCTGCTCATCCATCATCAACGACCGCAAAAGGGACAATTGCTACATGTACTTCGCAATCAATAGGAATGATGCAAATGTTTGCCAATATATCACCGATCGCTTCATTAAAAGTTCGTGTGAATCATTGACGTAGGTCCGCTCATCTATTATCTTTATTATTTTTTTGGTTATTTTTAAAATAAAAAACTTTCATAACTTCTGTATAAATCCCCTTCTTGGCTCGAAGATGTCTCCCGCTTTCTTTAGCTTTTGAAGAACTTCGTCAACTTCTTCTTCAGTAACGCCTTTCTCTGTCGTGAATTTCAAAATTTCTTCAACAGGAATGGTTTTGCCAAGCTGACTTTCTACCTCGTTAATAATCTCTTTCACGATGTGCACTTTATTTCTTTGAGAACTAGTCATGCTGCTTCCAATTCTGTCAATGTCAATCGTTCCTGTCTCCTGGTCCATGGCAACCTGGCGTAAGCAGTACTCAAGCAGGGCAATGGCACGTTCTGCATCTATCCTAGTTGCTTTTTCACTCATTCTTAAACGGGCGCTTGCCTCGCACAATCTAATCATGCCTTCTAATTGCCTAGCAGAAATCGGAATAGCTTTCATGCCACCTTCTTGCGAACCAAAAGATCTCATGCGCAAATAATATTCCTTCATTGCATTCATGGCCTCATTAGTTAATTTGGGAAAAATATTTTGTTTTGCATACGCGACGTATTTCCTCAGGAGGGAAGTGGGAATGTCTGCTTTTTTCACACTCGTATCCTTATGTAATTCGAGCACGAAGCTCGCCAAGGCAGCATCTTTTTTTGCATCGGGAAGATCCTTAATCGGGAAAATTAAATCGAAACGATTGATTAAGGTTGAGGGAAGATCGATCTGATTTCCTATTAAGTCATACGGATCAAACCTGCCAAATTTGGGGTTTGCAGCAGCTAAAACAGTTGTTTCACACCTCAAGGTTGCCTGAATATTTGCTTTGCTGATCGTAACTGTTTGCCCCTCTAAAGCTTCGTGCAGCGCAGAACGATCATCATTACTCATTTTGTCCAACTCATCAATCATTACCATGCCCCGGTGTGCTAAAACAAGAGCTCCTGCTTCAAGACTCCAGCCGGAGAGAAATTCATCCTTGACTACGGCAGCAGTCAATCCAGCTCCACTTGCACCTTTTCCGGAAACGAATCTTGACTTGGGCGCAACGGCGTGCATTCGTTTGAGTAAACTTGTTTTTCCAGAGCCCGGATCTCCAATGAGAAGAATGTGAGTGTCACCTCTTGTTACTGTTCCATCCTCCCTGACCTTACGC
>JAGWAF010000078.1 GCA_018302085.1 Candidatus Woesearchaeota archaeon
TGGTTGCGCAACTGGCTGTGGTACTGGTTGCGCCACAGGTGGAGGAACTGGTTCAATAGCTATAGGTTGCTCCTCAACTGTAATGGGTTCTTCGGCCTCTTCTATGAACACTTCTGTGATATTATCCGCTGTAATGTCTTCCTCAACTTCCTCTTTCATTTCTTTTCCTGGCTTGTTATTTAGAAGATACAATAGCGTAACAATCAGCACAATGAGAAAAAACACTTTCAAATAAAAGACCTGATCCCCTCTTCCTTCCATACTTTAAAGTTTTTCTTTTGAGATATATAAAAGTTATGGTATTTTGGGCTCTGCAGAAAAAGTCATCATGAGGGTCATGGCATAGAAAAGTCTTGCTTTTCTTGCATGCTCTGAAACGCAAGGCGTTTCCGGCACACAGAAAACTTTGTTTTCTTGTGCACAAAATCCCTGATTTTGTTGTGCCTTGGAGCAAGATCAGGAGAACAGCCGATTATACAGGCTGTTCGACGCAAAACCTACGATAAACTGAGTAGCAGATCTCCGCCATGCCCCACAAAAAGAGAGACTTTCTACTGTGCCTGTATTTTGATGTTAAAAATTTGCAGAATAAAAAATAAAATAAAAAATTTATTTCTTAACTGGGTGTAATACCCCGCAGCTTGCCGCGGTTGGGATTTTTATTTCTTCATGATCATGCTTTGCAGGTTCCATTTGCCATTACCCAGGATAAAGGCTACGCAGAATGCTGCGAAGTAGAGCAGTGCCAATTCTCCCTTGTTCACGAGAGGATTCCAGCCTTGGGGTGCGTGCACCATAAAATATGCGACAAGCATTTGTCCCGCTCCGAAGAAGCTTGCCCATCGTACAAACAATCCTACTACAAGCATTGCTCCTACAACAACCTCTATAATTCCTGCTATGCCAATCATACTCGCAGGATCAAAGTTGGGTACCACTTTTCCGTATCCATGCGCAAAGAACATAACTCCAATTAACACTCGAAAAATGAGATAGAAAACGTTTTTCCAGGCAGTTGCCCATTTGTCCATTATATCCATAGTATCCCTCCACAAGTTTTGAATTTTTTGGGAACACCCATATATTAATGTTTGGGCTAACTCTTTTGCCAAATGTTGGATGTATACTCAAAGCATTAAATTATCGAACGTTACAATGCTTTTCGTAATAGTGAAGATGCACTATTCATGTTCGAATATTCGGTGCCTTCACTATATAGTAAACTGTGTAGGATATAGCCTACTTGTACACGCAGTTTACTTATTAGATAACTGCGCCAAATAGGTATAAGTTGCGCAGTTATCCATACTTATCATACGATGGAGCGTGTTCTCTTTCTTTCAAAAGGGTTAATAGAGAACTTTGCAAAATGTCAAAAAATGGAGTGTTTTAGGCAAAGTTCTCCAGAGAAGTTTGGCCAGCCATGACTATTTCAAACTTCTCTGTAGCTATGGGTACATCCTTTTGGTTTTCTTTTTTATTATTAACAATATAGCAATCAATTAAAGCCCCAGAATCTTAGTTAGGCACTATAAACCTCTTTTCCCCTTCGCAGCTTTTTATATAAAATTTAATCACCTATAAGTAGTTAAAACGTAACCTTTATATATCACTACCATATAATAGTAACAATAAGGCCAACGGGTCTTAGGTGAGAACATGAAGATCAAAACATTGATTGCAACAGTATTGCTTTGCTTGGCAACATTTGTAGCTCCAGTAACGGCAACACCACCAGTACAGTCTCCTTGCGGACCATATTTTGAAGTGGGAGACGTTGATGGCAATGGGTCTAAAAACATTGCTGATGTCGGTGTAATCGGCACGTACGCTTGGTACGCAAGTCAAGGCTATACTATCACAGGCAGCATTGCTTGTATGGACATTGATAACGACGGAAGAGTTACTCAAACAGATCGTTTGATTGCTCACCAAGCTTATGTAGCAGGAAGATACCAACTTCCACATCTCGGCTTTGCAGGACTTCGTATGAGGTATGCTCTTGATTGTAATGGAAATGATCCATACGGTCGAAGCAGATTAACTGCATTGGCTATTCCACAAATTATCGCAAACGTTCCTTTAAGCGAAAATAGGTTTTACGGAGCTATTAGGAATAGAGCCGCTAATGGGCAATGTAACGCACTTGATATAGACGGAGATCATCGCTTAACCATCTTGGACGCTCTTGCATTGGAACGAAGATACCGTTAATTTTTTCTTTTTTATGACATTTTTTATTTTTCAACTATCTTCTCAAAGAAATCTGAGTAAAGCTTTATATATCCCAGCTTTGGAGACTACATTCTATGCAATATAAAAATTTCATTCTTGACCAATTTCAAATTGATGCAATTAATGCCGTCGAAAAAAATCATACAGTGATCGTTTCAGCAGCGACAGGCACTGGGAAAACCCTTATCGCAGATTACGTCATTGACAAGTTTATGAATCTGAAACGCAGGGTAGTCTATACTTCTCCCATCAAAGCCCTCACAAACCAAAAATATAAAGATTTTAAACGCTCTTATGGCGCAGATAAAGTCGGAATTCTTACAGGAGATGTCACCATTAACAGGGACGCGCAAATCCTTGTCATGACGACAGAAATCTACCGTAACATGGTGATTTCAAGGGACCCGCTTCTTGAACATTTAAGCTATGCTATTTTTGATGAAATTCATTTCATTTCAGATATTGAACGAGGGTATGTTTGGGAAGAAAGTATTATTTTTTCACCTAAATCTGTTAAATTTCTCTGCCTTTCCGCAACGATTCCAAACGCTCATGAATTTGCCAACTGGATCAAGAGCACAAAAAATCATGAAGTCAGTGTTGTGGAACATAAACAAAGGGCTGTTCCTCTTCACCATCTTGTTTTTGATATCAACTTCGGCATGAGCAACATCCATAAACTTATGGAAGTCAAAACATATCCAGAGTATGAGCGAAAAAAAGAAAGGCCAAATTTCGAGCGACAAAAAGTTGCTTACCTTGATCTTATTCGAGACATTCGCGATAAACTTCCCTGCATTTTTTTCGTTTTTTCAAGAGCAGATTGCGAAAAGAAAGCAAAGGAATCAGCAAGACAGTTTGATTTCCTCACTAATGAAGAAAAATCAAAAGTGGCTTCTTTTCTCTCAAAGAGTATTCCCCCGGAAATCTCCTCGATCTCTTCCGTGCAAGCATTGCGTCATACCTTGGGAAGGGGGATTGCATTCCACCACGCAGGTTGTTTGCCCAAAGCCAAGGAGCTTGTTGAGGAACTTTTCGAGCAAGGTCTAATCAAAGTGTTATATGCTACAGAAACCTTCGCGGTGGGTATTAACATGCCAGCAAAGACCGTATGTTTCAATAGTTTAGAAAAATATGATGGTATCACCACCCGTTATTTGAATTCCAAAGAATATTTCCAGCTTGCTGGGAGGGCAGGAAGAAGGGGAATTGATACTGTAGGATACGCAGTTGCCCTTTTGGATCATCGCTTTGCAGATCTGAAAAAGATTAAGGAATTCACATCTGAGGATACCCAACCGATTACGAGTCAGTTTAAACTGAGCATAAACACCGTGCTGAACATGGTGAATATGCACTCTCCCGAAGAGATTAAGGAAATTCTCAAACTCAATTTTGATTATTATTTGAGAAAGTTAAAACAACCACATGCAAATGTTGTTGCATCTTTTAACAACATTGTCAAACGTTTAGAAAAATTAGGATATGCGAAACAAAATCACATCACAGAAAAGGGGAAATTTTTAATGAATATTTATTTTCAAGAATTACTCATTGGAGAACTCTTTGCAACAGATTTGCACAAGCGCTTTAATGAAGTTGAATTAGCCATCCTTTTGGCCAGTATCGTCTATGAAGCAAAACGTACGGATGAATTTGACTGGAAGGACGCGCAGCCAATCTACCAAAACCTCATGGCGAAACTGCGCCACAATGAATATTTTGAAAAAAACGTCAACAAAATTAACGTAAAACGCATGATCAAGTTTATGAAATCGTGGTATCAGGAAGGAGACTTCTTGGGTTTGCTCAAGATTTGCAATTTGCAGGAGGGCGACATCATTCGTTTGTTCAGAAGGATCATCGACCTGTCACAACAAATTATTCATGGAACTCAGGATTATGAATTAAAAGACAGACTCGGCTTAATAATCCACAACATCGATAAAGGCTTGGTCAAAGTGGAGTTTTGAATTTATTTTTATTTTAACATTGTGCCTAACTCTCTCTTTTGTTTTTCTCAAAAGAAACATTTATAAAAGAGTTGTAAAAACGTATTTTCGGTGAGTGAACATGAGTCATTATGATCTGGCGTTCGGCCAAGAACAAATAGGTCCAGAAAGTCAAGGCAATCCTTATCATGGGGCAAGCGATGCCGATTTGTTTCTGCGCCCACCAAATCTTTAAAAACCTCCTTCTTTCTTTTTCTTGTATGGAACTGATTAAGGTTAATAAAGACATGAAAGTGATGTACGTCTATGCTAAATCTACGCAAGATGCCAGTCTTTCCAAAAAAGCGCTCGCGAAACTTCCTAAAAGCAAAATTTACGGGCTTGTTACAAGTATTCAGCATCTTGATCAACTTTCTAAGATTCAAAAACAAATTCCGAACTCGATCATCGGTGGGCAAACACTGGGGTGCAGAACAGAAAATGCAAATAGATTAAAAGATAAAGTCGATGCATTTCTTTTCATCGGATCTGGCAATTTTCACCCGATCAAAATTGCTTTGACGACCAAAAAGCCGGTATACTGTTATAATCCTGAAACTCAGGAACTTTCTTTACTCTCAAAAGAAATTGTTGATGAGTACGAACAAATCCAAATGAAACAATTAACGGGATTCTTAGCCGCAAAAAATGTGGGCATCTTGGTAACAGTTAAAACAGGTCAGCATCAACTCATGAAAGCGAAAGAGCTGAAAGCACGCGGCGATAAAAATTATTGCTTATTCGCATTTGACACATTAGAAATTGACAGGCTTGCCGATTTTAATTTTATCGATGTCTGGGTTAACACTGGTTGCAACCGCATCTCCGATAGAAAACTCAACTTTGTAGAAATAGATGATATCTTTGAGATGTACAAATCATCTGAACCAAAATAGGTAGTGAGGGTCGCGACTTAAAGTAACTGCGGTGTTGCATAATTACTTCATTTTTTTAGGATTAGTCTGATTAGTTGGATGGGTATTTTGTATTTGTGCATTTCTTTGATGATTCTGTCTTCATG
>JAGWAF010000058.1 GCA_018302085.1 Candidatus Woesearchaeota archaeon
CCACATCCAATTTCCTAGCTTTTCTCATCAAGATTCACCTCGATGAAAAGAAAGAATAACTAATATATAAACAATACTATTTTAGGTCACTTTGAAAAAAGTATATAAAGTCGTAGTTATTCACGAGTGGTTAATAGGTGGTTTACATGAAGAGAATAGTTTTTTTTATGATAATGATCATGCTCATGCTCCCCCTTGTTGACGCTAAAGTTTTTCATCAGGGGCGCGGCAATGGCAGAGATGACTTGAGAGTTAGCCATATTCTAATAAATGACCAAGTGTTCCCAACAATAAGGCGTGGTTCAAGCTTAAGTGCAAGGATTTTCTTGGAAAATACCTTTGACGAAAACATCGATAATCTGAAAGTAAAAATGATCATTCATGATTTAGGAATCTATGCAAGCAATGGTCCGGACGATTTCGATGGATCCCGTACACAAGTTCACCTCAGCACAGAAATTCCTAGCTGGGTTGCTCCGGGAATGTACTACATTACATTCTACTTCGGTAATCAGCGTCAGAGAACTGATGATCCACTCGTGAGAAAAACTGTGACACGTCCTTTATTGATTCGATAAATTTTTAATTTTTTTAAATGTTCTTTTATAACTCATGATTTTTATCGCAAATTATTTAAACATAAACATGAGAATTATGATCACATGAAAATCCGATACGACCCAGATGCAGACGCCCTCTATATCCTACTAAGAGACGAGGAAGTAGCGTATACAAAAGAAGTAGATGAAAATACCGTCATAGATTTTAATAAAAAAAACCAAGTTATCGGTATAGAAATCCTTTTCGTCAAAGAAAGAAATCCAAACTTATTAAAACATTTCCAAGTTGAGAACCTAATTTCTGCTTAGCCGCCGTGCTAAAAAATTATCTCTTCAAACTAATCTTTGCTTGAATCATCTGATGCATTCTTTTCAGGAATTCATGTCGTTCTTCAATCTTTAAAATATCCATTCTGCCCTGCAAGGCCAATTGAAGTGCGAACGGAGAAGGAATTTGCGTTTCTATTTCAACAATTTTTATTTTTTTATCTTTAATGCTCTGCAGAACTTCTTTAGTGTGCTCAATGTCCATCAAATCTTCCAAGACCTCTCTCCGTGTTTCATTCAACAGAAAGAAATCATTTGAAATGCGCTGTAGAGCTTTCAAAAGAATCATTGAACTGACTTGTTGTCTCCCAGCTGTTTTCTGCTGCCCTTTGTAGTTTCTCAGAATCATGAGCGCACGTGTCGCGCAATGTCTGAATCTCCTCTTAAAAATTTCAGATTTATCAATGGCCAAATCAAGCACTAACTTTAATTTGTCAGGTTCCAGCATATTAAATGCTTTTAATGCATTGACACGCTTTGGGAAACTCACAAAAAAACCATTATCATTTATTCCGATTTCAACATCCCTCTTTTCCGTTTTGCTGAGAATAAATCCGACTGCTCTGCTTAAGCAATCATTTACTCTTCTTCCAAATAACGAATGGAAAATAATTTTATGCTCCTTCTCGTCTTGGTAATATTCTACCACAATTCTTTTATGACTTGGAATCTGTTTACAATACAAGTATTGCTGTTTGAAATATTCATAGATTGCACGTGCAGCATTTTCGTCAACATATAAACAGGAGTGAATAAAAGATAGAATATCTCTCTCTTCCACTTGGGCTAAGAATTTTTCAAAAAGATACTCTCGAAATTTGCCAATTTCAATAGCGAGATCATAACTCAAGGGTAACATTTCTGAAATCCAAGAAGGAACTGTAGGAGAACGATTCACCGTTGCAGAAACTTGCGCAACCATACCCCTTGAAAATTTAAACGTGTATGTATTTCCACCGAGCAGGAAGACATCGCCTGGTTTTAATCGTTCTAAAAAGCCTTCGTCCAAATGACCGATAGTTTGATCACCAATTTTAACCGTGATAAAACTTTCATCTGGAATAGTCCCAATGTTTGTCATGTACAGAACACGCATCATCTTCCCCCTTCTGCCAATTTTACCATCCTTTCTCCAAATCTTTGCATAAATATAACGTTCTTCTAATGTAGTGTACTCTCCCGCAAGGTAAGAAAGGATAGAGTCATAATCCGGTCTGGAGAGATGCTCATAACAATATGACCTCTTAATTAAGCTGTATAATTCATTTTCATCCCAAACCTGCTCTAAGGCCAAGCCCGTTATATGCTGCGCAAGAACGTCAAGACAATTTCTTGGAATGTGAATACGATCGATCTTTTTTTCTATAGCCGATTTGAGAATTAAGCTGCATTCTACTAAATCGTCACGATCCATAACAATAATCCTTCCCTTCGTCGTTGCATGGAGCTGATGTCCGGAACGTCCAATCCTTTGAAGAGCTCTTGCAACAGATTTTGGGCTTCCTAAGCAAATCACAAGGTCAATAAAACCGATGTCAATACCCAGCTCAAGCGATGTTGAGCAAACGACTACCTTTAACTTTCCAGCCTTCAAATTATTTTCCAAATCAAGACGATGTTTTTTCGATAAGGAACCATGATGTGCACCAATATTTTCTGTATAATTTTTCGGAAAACGATCCTTCAAATGATGAACAACACGTTCTGTGGCCGATCTTGTGTTTGTAAAAATCAGCGTTGTTTTATGCTCCTGAATAAGCTTGTCCATCAGGTCATAAAGTTTGTGATGCATTGCCTCATGCGTTGTATCAATTAAATCAGCAACTGGACTCATCACTTGCAGGTCCAATTGCTTGGTGAATTGCACATCAACAACATGACAATCTCGTGCTGGACCTACTAAAAACTTTGCAACTTCATCTAATGGAGCAACTGTCGCTGAAAGTCCAATTCTTGTCAACGCTGGAGAGAGATTTTGCAAACGCTCCATGCTCATGTTCATATGAACTCCACGCTTATTTTCAGCCAAAGAATGGATTTCATCGATGATTAGCCATTGCACGTCTTTTAAAAGATCAACAAATTTTGTTGATGAGAGCACAATTGCCAAACTTTCTGGAGTTGTGATAAGTATGTGAGGGGAGTGCTTTAACATTTTTGATTTTTCTGATTGAGTTGTATCTCCAGTTCTTAGAGCGACACGAATATTAAGTTTTTTTCCGGCAATTTTTTCCATTTCTTGCAATGGTTCGTTTAGATTTTTTTCAATGTCATGCGAGAGAGCTCTTAACGGACTGACATAGACACAATAAATTTTATCTTCCAAAACATTTTTATCACTCAGATCAATTAATTCATTAAGAATAGAACCGAAAGCTGCCAGTGTTTTTCCACTTCCTGTCGGAGAGGAAATTAATGTATTCATTCGTGCATGAATATTATACATCGCATATCTTTGCGGGTCCGAGAATTTTTTGAACTTGTCAAAGAACCACTGCTTGAACAAAGGATGAAACGCCTTAGAGCTTAGACTATCGTCGTAGGGTTGCTGCATAACTATAACATTACCCATAGCATTAGAAAGTCCCGGGGTGCTTTATATAGCTATTGCACGAAAGTCCAGTGAGGTGTGGTTTTGAAATATTTTTTTAACATCTATAAAACCAGGTGAAGAATGTTCCGGCGATTCGTTATTCTTTCTCTTTACGCAAGAGAATTTTTGTATTTGCAGCCATTCCTTTTTCATCCGCCTTAACTTTCCGTTCAAGCTTTTGGATATCTTCCTCCGGTGGTAGTTTTTCGGGACTAATTCCGCTTTTCGAAAGAAGCGCTCTTACATCGGCATTGTTTTTCACGTGTTCTTTTGTTATTCTCGTTTCTCCTTTGAGATCAACTTTCTTAACATTGAAATTTGTGATTTCTGTAGCAAGATTTTTTGCCGTTATTGTAATAGTAGGAAGGAAGTCTGCAAGCGACCTCTTTTGATGTAGCCCTAATTTTGTTTTCATTTGTAATGTTGAGAATCCTCCAAATAAAGCTTCGTCCCCTCTGCTTCTGATTCTTGCAAATCCTTGCTCGTCAACCCCTCTTTCATAGATAAGCTTGGATAATTCAGTCTCTGAGTCCACAAGCTTCTGTCTCGCTTGTAATCTTTCAATGAGATGAATTCTCTTTTCTATCAATTCTTGTTTTCTTGTCTGGATTGCAAAATAGCTTTGCGCAAAAGCAATTTGTTCCTTTCGAGGGTCTCCATTCTGGGCAATGAGATAGCATGCATAACGGGTGAGCACGATATCTTCCACTTCTCGTCCACTTCCAGAGCCAAGCTCGACCATTTTGTTGACGTCAACAAAATGGTCCTGAATGCTCTGCCCAGAGTTATTACAAGCTATCTTCGCTTTTTCTATGACATTGCCAAAATTTCTCCATTCATCATAGTCCAGCAAGAGTTGCAGATCTCTAGCGTACCAGAACTCAACACCCTCAGTTGTATGCGCATTTTCTTCAAATGAGCTTCTGAGACTTTCTATAATCTCTTTTTTCATGTTTTCCCCCAAAATTTGTTTAAATAGAGCTGATTTATATATCTATTCCGCAGAAGTCCAGTGTCCAGTGGATTAATGTTCTAGAATTTGTTCAATTAATGATTTTCTTTCTTGAAGAGATATTTGAGTTCCGCGCAATTCGAGTAACCGTTCATAAAATCCTATATGCGTTTCCACACGGTATGTTCCATCTCCTTGTGATACAAGGTCTTCGGTAGCCACTCCTTTTTGTGCCAGCCAATCATGAAATTCCTGGTCGACACCAACGGGGGAAAGAGTTACTCTTCTTTCTGGAATCTGGTCAGGATGCGCATCGTAAAATCCGGTATCATAAGTTTCATAAAGTGGATTACCCAAGAGAGTAATGTCTTTTTCCAACTTATAGTCCCAACCCTGATTTTCTTTTCCAAAAGAAAGAACATACTGCACATCAGCTTCGGTTTGATCTATCCTTTTTATCGTGTCCGAAAGTTCTTTCGTCATTCTCCCATGGTATCGTCCTAATAGATCTTGAGAAGTTGATTTATACTTGATAAGAATATCAAGGCCAGTTTGAAGTTCATGATTGTTAAGACCGGGACAGCCAACATAAAAAAGTAATTTCGAATAACCTATCCGTTTGATTTCGTAATAGTAATCAACAGGAAGTTTTTCTCCTCTTCTCTCAGCTTCAGCTCTCCAATCGACTAGCACTGAAAAAGGTAAGCTCCCGTCTATGTCTGTATATACTATCCCACCCATGT
>JAGWAF010000080.1 GCA_018302085.1 Candidatus Woesearchaeota archaeon
TGTTGTTCTGGATATCTTCCTGATCCCTGACTATTTGATCTTTGGCGTCATCAACGGCAAGTTTAGCTTTTGGGTAATCCGTGTCTGCAGGCCTTATTTTGGCGAGTGCTGCTTCAGCGTCTGCTAGATCAAGTTGGTGTTCTTTCAAATCATTCTCGGCGTTAGAAACTCCAGTTTCAAAGCCTCGGATTTTTTCTGTACAGTATTCCTTTCGATTTTCGGCTTCTTCTTCAATTCTCTTTTCTTCTCGATCGGCCAATTCCTCAGGAGTGTTAGCTCCCACATCTTCTTTTGTTGGTTGTCGTTCTGGCTGCTGCGGTTTACACGCGACAAGCAGCAGTGCAGCGAAAACTGCAAAGAGTATTAGGGCATGTTTCTGCATCCTTTCACCTCAACATCACCAGTCTACTTTGCATTTATAAATTTTATGATATGGAGATTCAGAGTGGGTAAGATATGATGAGGAAAGCAAGCGGATAAGAAGTTCATAAGTTAGGCACAAGGAAATCTATGATTTTATGCGTAATAAAAAACAAAAAGTTAGGCACAAGGCATGACCACTTTCATAATAATTTCACAATAGTTTTCTATATAGAAAAAAATAAAGGGGGTATAAATTTATAAAACTGCGTAATACAATCGCTTCGATGACGAAAGAAAAGAAAGCAACGAAGCAAGTATTTTACATCACGACGGCAATTGATTACCCTAATGCAAATCCCCACGTAGGCCATGCTTTCGAAAAAATTATTGCGGATGCTTATGCGCGATGGTATCGCTGCAATGAATATGACACCTTTTTCATTACGGGTACTGATGAGAATAGCCAAAAAATTGTCCAAGCTGCGGAGCAGGAAAAAAAACCGGTAGAACTTTTCTTAAATGAAAAAGTAAACATCTTCAAAGAATTTTGTAAAAAATTGAACATTTCTAATGATGATTTTATCCGCACAACAGAAGAGCGTCACAAAAAAATTGCTCAGCTATTATTTGAGAAAGTGAGAAAAAAAGGAGATATTTACAAAGGAGTGTACAAAGGACAGTATTGTGTGCCTTGCGAAAGTTTTTGGACTGATACTCAATTGGTGAAAGGAAAATGTCCTCAGTGCAAGAGAGAAACAAAACCTGCAGAGGAAGAAACCTATTTCTTTCAAATGAGCAAATATCAAGCCGAAATTATAGAACACATTGAAGAAGATCATGATTTTATTGTTCCAGAAACAAGAAGAAATGAAATCCTGGCAAGATTAAAAGAACCATTGAGAGATTTATGTGTTAGCAGATCAAGTTTAAAGTGGGGAATCAAACTCCCACATGATGAGCAACACGTGATTTACGTTTGGTTCGACGCGCTTATTAATTACATTTCCGCATTAGATTACCCAAATCAAAAATATGAAACATACTGGAAAGATGCAGTGCACGTAATTGGAAAAGATATTATTTGGTTTCATTGCGTTATCTGGCCCTGCATTTTAATTGCGTGCGATATTCCTCTGCCAAAACAAATTCTTGTCCATGGATTCATCAATGATAAACATGGAGAAAAAATGTCCAAGTCGCGAGGAAATGTTGTCGATCCCTTCCTGATTATTTCGAAGTATGGGGTTGATGCACTACGTTATTATTTGCTCCGCGCCGTTCCTCAAGGAGAAGACGGCAAATTTGACGAAGAAGAATTACTCCAGCGCTACAATAACGAACTTGCAAATGACCTTGGAAACTTAATCAAAAGAATCACGACATTAACCGCACAGATCGGAGGGGGGATACAAAATGAACGCTTTGACAACGCCTTACACCCCGAACATTACATGGCACTGCTTCAAGATTTGATGGAGAGAAGAGAGCACCACAAGGCAATCGAGGAACTCTGGAATTTTATTAAAAAAATTAACGCGTATTTGAATGAACAAGAACCTTGGAAAGTGAAGGACGAGAAAAAGAAAAAAGAAATTTTGTATAACACCCTAGAAAGCATTCGCTTCGGAACGCACTATTTGCATTCATTTATGCCGAACTGCTGCGAAAAAATTGCATTCACACTTGGCTTTAAACTGCAACAGATTCCAGATTTGAAATTTGGAGAAGGTGCTTTTAGCATGCACGAAGCAGAAATGCTCTTCCCAAAACTTGAACGGAAGGAAGAAAATATATTCCACCTCAATCTGAAAGTTGCAAAAATTATTGACGTGAAAATTCATCCAGAAGCAGATAAGTTGTATATTCTTCAACTGGACATTGGAACGGAGAAAAAACAAATCGTTTCTGGAATTAGAGATCATTACAAGGAGCAGGAATTGTTAAACCGCAATATTATCCTAGTTTCTAACTTGAAAAAAGCAAAATTGCGAGGAGTAGAAAGCGAAGGGATGCTTTTAGCGGCTGGAGAAAACGCAAGACTCCTCAGTGCTCCGAAAAGCAAGCCGGGCGATCAAGTTTTTATTGATGGATATGCTACAAAAACTTCACAGATCAGATATGAAGATTTCTTAAAAGTAGAATTGAAAACAAAACATAAAAAAGTCGAAGCCTTTGGAAAATTCTTGAAAACAAAAACTGAGGAGATTTCAGTTGATGCAGAGGATGGGTGGAGAGTTAAGTGAAAGCTGACCTTTTTAAATGAAGATATTATTCCGTGATGAAGCCTCCGTCCCTCCCTGGTGATTATTTTTTAAGCATAATATTTATAAACCGAAGAAGCACTCTTGAAGGAGGGGGGAAAGATTATGAACATTTTTCAAAAGATTGGGACGATTATCACGAGACCAGGAGAATTCTTTGACGATACAATCGGAGAGGGCATCGGTCCAGCATTTGGATTCTATGCGTTTATTTGGCTCATTTTTCTGATTTTTGTCATCCCTGTAGTTCTGGTATTAGCCTTTTTTGTTGGTTCTTCTATAGCAGCAATACTCGGCGTTGAAGCAGGGGTAATGTTGGGTGGCGCAACACTTTTGTTTGCTGCGCTGATGGGAATTGGAATGTATTTGAGTGCGCTCATCTTTTCCTTTGTATGGGCTGCCATTCTCCACTTATGGTGTTTGATTTGGGGAGGCATTGGCGACTACGCGGATTCTTACAAAATTTGTGTGTACGCTTCCACACCAGCCTTACTATTTGGCTGGATTCCGGGCATTAATGGACTCGCACAAATCTGGAGTCTGATTTTAGTTGGTGTTGGACTTGTGAGGCTTCACAATGTTTCTACGCTCAGGGCAGTGTTAATGATTATTATACCATTTATCATCTTCATTGGCCTCTTCATTCTTTTATGGGTATGGGGATTGGCAACGGCAACATCTGCTTAAGATTATGAAATCTTTTTTAGGCTGTGTAGCGGTTCTTGCATTAACTTTTTTTCTTTTGAGTTTTTCCTCTCTTGTGTACGATCGCGGCCACTGGGAATCCCTGCAAGAAAAGTATGGCGTGAATATGACGAAAGCCCAGCCACTGAACGGAGTTATCCTGAGCTATTTCAAAGATACGAATTATTTTTCCGGGCCTACCTATCCAGGCCTTACCGAGAAAGAACAACAACACATGTTGGACGTGAAAAAGAGAGTTAACGTGATCATGATCTTCTCTCTCATTTTTTGTGCCACCTCTTTTTTTATCTTAAAACTATCAACAAACAGAAAGAAACTTCTCATTGCTGCAGGCATCGCGGCTTTCCTTCTACCTCTTCTTTTTTTTATTTTTCCATTTGAAAGCACCTTTCTCAGATTTCACCAATTATTTTTTCATGAAGGCAGCTTTTGGTTTGAACCCGGAGATTTATTAGTCAATATTTACCCTCAAAATTTCTTCGCGGACTTTGCATTTGGCATTGTTGTACGAGCATGGATGCTTGCAGCACTAAGCCTGGTTATCGGACTTTTTTTATACCGAAAGAAAAATTAAACGATAGCTCACTCTTTTTAATTTAAAAATCATAACAATGTAGAAATCCCAATAATGATGGCCCAAAAATCAAAAAGGAAGATTTATATAGCGGGTCGAGATTCTGCAAAAGATAGCGATGTAAAAATAAAGAGGGAAACGATGCGGTTTTGGGTTGTCTTGATCTTGTTTCTTATTGCGGCATGCGCGGCAAAAACACCTACAGGAACTCTTACCAGCGAAGCGCCGTTGAGTGCTGCTGATGAAGAAAGAGTTCTTGCTGATATTAATCCTACCTTGGAAGCCAAAGCAGCGGAAATTACAAAACCAGAAACAAGCATAGCAATTCCTGATGAGTATTTGGATTTGCCGAGAAAAATTGTTCAGGAAGGTTCCTTAGTTGAATTTTCTAATCTCAAAGCGGTCGACCCTGATGGGGATCCGATTGTTTACAAATATTCTCAGCCCCTCAATGAAAATGGAATGTGGCAAACAAGGAAAGGAGATGCTGGCTGGCGTGTGATTACGATCACCGCATCTGATGGGAAAAGCGAAGTTGAACAAAAAATTCTTTTAATTATCGAAGGAGAAAATAAGCCCCCTACTCTTTACGATTTTGAAAATATTAATGTAGCTGAGGGTGAGATGATTCAGATTATTCCCAAAGCAAACGATCCCGACGGAGACAAACTAACGTTTACGTACGAAGGATGGATTTCGAGCGACACTTACAAAACTTCTTTTAATGATGCAGGAATTCATCTTGTTACTGTTACAGTTTCTGACGGAATTCATAAAGTGAGCAAGGATGTAAAAATCATCGTGGGAAGTAAGAATAGAGCTCCTATCCTTGATGAGCTTGAGCCTGTGACAATCAAAGAATTTGACGAACTTGTCGTTGAAGCAACCGCAACAGACCCTGATGGAGACGAACTAACATTTACTTATGGAGCGCCCCTGGCGCCAAATGGCCACTGGAAAACAAAGAAAGGAGATGTGGGAGCCTATGAAGCGCTTGTGAAAGTAAGTGATGGTGAACTTGAGGATTCATTTACGTTACAAATCAGTGTCCTTGGAACAAATACTCCGCCAGTTATTACGGGGCCTAACGAAATTGTTGTGATTGAGGGGGATACGGTTTCCTTAGAAAAAATTGCCGTGAACGACCCTGAGATGGATGAAGTGCACGTAACCTATTCTG
>JAGWAF010000081.1 GCA_018302085.1 Candidatus Woesearchaeota archaeon
AGAAGTTTGGATAATATCACAATTTGCCGAGAAGTTTGAAATAATTAGAAATACTCAAACTTCTCTAGAGAACTTTGCAAAGTTATCTGTTCAAACTTCTAATAGATCACTTTGAAACATCATTAAAAAATGGGGTTTTTCAAAGTTCTCTATAAAACTTTAAGAAACATGAAAAAGTTATCAAAGGCCATGACTAACCTCGATTATGTAGAACTCTATGCAAAGAAGCTGAAGAATGATAACAGCTTGTTTAAACAGCAGAAAATATTAATAGAGTCCCAGTTGAAGGGCAGCTCTTCTCTTTTTAGAAATATGTTTAAGGGCAAAGATTTTAAAGAATGTGCAAGGAAATATTTGAAAAGTGTAGGATTGATTAAAGAATTAAAAAATAATTAATACACTTTTTTCCAAAACACTTTGTTGGTTTTGCCGGCTTCTTCTCTCGAAATCAATCCTTTCTCTTCAAAATTTTTCAACATTAATGAAAGCGTTGCTTTTGACAACCCTGTTCGATATCGCAGAGTACTTTGTTGAATGCCATCTTGTTCCTTAATCGCGACTAAAACTTTCTGCTCATCTTCAGTAAATCCAGAGAGGAATGCCTTCCACTTATCTGTTTCTTCCACAGTTTTCTTAGCTTCGGCCAGAGACGCTGAAACTTTCTGCTGGTACTCCTTAAATTCAGTTTGACTTTTATCAAAGAAATACAGATAAATACCCCAACCCAGAAGAAATGCTGATACGCTCCAGCCTATAATATACCAAACCCATGAACGCGATTCGTACAGGCAAATACCATCCACAAAACAAGACCCCTGATTAGAAGCGATCGTTGCCTCTATATATTTGTCTTCCTGCAATTTAAAGCCATAAAAGGTTCCTGCCAATACAATGGAGGCTAATATCAAAGTAAATGCTAAGGTTTTGGGCTGCATAAACCCCCTCAATTTCGCTCCTTTAAATAATTTACCTATCATATTGACTTCTAAACGGTCTCGAACCAGAATTCAAGGGTTATAGCCGTTTTGGAGGGTTGTTTTTTCACGAAGGATATTAATAAGGCCGGCCTTCTCCCCTAGCTCAGGTGATTTGAATGAAAGCAAATTTGAAGATTCATGGAATGCATTGCACGAGCTGCGAAACAGTGATCAAAGACGAGCTGAACGAGCTCCCCGGGATGGGCGCCATTAAGATCAGTGCGGCAAAGGGCGAAGCAGTGATTGAGTTTGATGAAAAGCAAACAACGCTTGATGCGATTAAGCAAGTCATACAGAAAGAAGGCTACAAGATTATCAAATAAAATGGAAAACGAAACACAACATCAAAAACAAGAAAAGCTGTTTGAACAACACGTCCTAGAAGTCGCTGGAGTTACATTTATTATTTTACTCTTGTTATTCGGAATCTCATACAAATTTTATTTTTCAACTATCCCAGAATTTATGACAAAAACTGGAATATACATTATTTATCTCCTCCTCGCAGTTGTTGCAAATGCGACAGCAATGTATCATTTGAAATCTTACAGAAACGCAGTTACGTGCATGACAGGAATGATGATCGGCATGACCCTTGGAATGATTACCGGATTCACTTTTGGATACGTTGTAGGAGCAACCAATGGCATGTTTATGGGCTCTGTGTATGGTATGATCATAGGTATTGGCGTTGGAGCATGGTCTGGCAAGTGCTGCGGCATAATGGGAATAATGGAAGGCATGATGGCAGGTCTCATGGGCGGAACCATGGGTGCAATGCTGAGCGTTATGCTCCTAGCCGACCATATTCTGATCTTTACCCCTATATTTATTGCAGCGTGTCTCTCTATACTTGTTGGCCTGGGCTACCTTGTATACCAGGAGCACTCCTCAAGTGATGAAAAAATTATCAAGCCTTACCCATTACAACATTTTTTTAGTGCTTGCTTGATAATCTCCGCAATAACCGTTTGGATTATGATTTACGGACCAAAATCGGGAATAGTGTCATAAAAATGAAAACAACAACAATGCACATCACAGGAATGCACTGCGCAAGCTGCGCAACACTGCTCACAAAGGCACTGCAAAAAGTTTCCGGAGTGAAATCTGCAATCGTGAATTATGCTACTGAAAAAGCCACTGTTGAGCACGATGACTCAACAACATTGGAACAACTCATCAAAGCAGTGCAAAACAAAGGATATCAAGCTTCTCTTGAAACTGGCAAATCCAAAGATCGAGAAAAAAAGAAGCGAGAGCAAGAAATCAACAAGCAAAAAACCCTCCTCATGGTTGGGATCGCGATGAGCATTCCTGCACTCTTCCTAGGAATGTTATTAATGGACTTTCCGTATCGTAATTATCTTCTACTAATCCTTGCAACACCAGTACAATTTATGGTGGGCTGGCAATTTTACAGAGGAGCATGGGTTTCCCTGAAAAATAAAACAAGTAACATGGACACCCTAATCGCACTCGGAACAAGCGCTGCTTTCTTTTTCAGCGTGTATGTTACCTTTTTTGATCCTATGAACGAACAGTATTTCGAAACAGCGGCCATTCTTATCACATTAGTTGTTCTTGGAAAATTTTTAGAAGCAAGAGCAAAAGGAAAGACAAGCGAAGCCATTAAAAAACTTATGAACCTTGCTCCAAAGCAAGCACTCGTTATCAGAAATGGGAAAGAAGTTCTTATTCCCGCAGACCAAGTCATAGCCGGAGATCTTATCAAAGTTAAACCTGGAGAAAAAATTCCCGTCGATGGAATTGTTGTTGAAGGCAACACAAGCATTGATGAAAGCATGATTACTGGAGAAAGTATCCCTGTTGAGAAAAAGAAAAACGACAAGGTCATTGGGGGAACAATGAACAAAAACGGCAGCGTTATCTTCAAAGCCACAAAAGTAGGCTCAGAAACGGTTCTCGCGCAAATTATTAAACTTGTGGAAGATGCGCAAGGACATAAAGCACCAATTCAAAGATTCGCAGACGCGGTTTCCGCATGGTTCGTACCTGCAGTTTTGGTCATAGCGATACTCACATTTTTAGGATGGTTCTTTATTGGCACAGAAACATTTTCGTTCGCACTTATTGTAACAGTTGCAGTTTTAGTAATTGCCTGCCCATGCGCCCTTGGCTTAGCAACCCCTACCGCAATTATGGTCGGAACAGGCAAAGGAGCAGAGAAAGGCATCCTCATCAAAGGTGGGGAAGCATTAGAAACAACACACAAAATCAAGCATATCATCTTTGATAAAACAGGAACGATTACCCACGGAAAACCAATTGTGACTGAAATCGTCCCTCTGCAAAACCAAAGTGAAAAAGAAATTATGGTCATAGCCGCAAGCTTAGAGAAAAATTCTGAACACCCACTTGCAGAAGCAATTGTCAAACACGCAGAGGAGAATAAAATCGATTTATGCGCACTTTCAAATTTTCAAGCGATACCAGGAAAGGGCATTTCGGGATCCGTTATCGATAAAAATAGAAATTTAAAAAATAAAAAAGTAAAATATTATTTAGGAAACATGACTCTTTGTAAAGAAAACAAAATTAACATTACTTTTGAAAATAAAATCAGTGAATTAGAAAACCAAGGCAAGACAGTCATGATCTTAACCGACGATAAAAAACCTCTTGCTCTAATTGCCGTTGCCGACACGATGAAAGAAAATGTCGTCAGTGCAATGCGCAAACTTAAGCAGATGGGCATTACACCATACATGATTACTGGAGATAACGAGAGAACTGCAAAAGCAATCGCTCACAAAGCAGGCATCGAGCATATTTTTGCAAATGTCTTGCCACATGAAAAAGCAGAGCACGTTAAACGCTTACAACAACATGGTAAAAAAGTTGCTATGGTAGGCGATGGCATTAATGATGCGCCAGCATTGGCACAGGCAGATGTTGGCATTGCCATGAGCTCAGGAACGGACGTTGCCATGGAAAGTGGAAGCATTGTCCTCATGAAAAACGATATCCAGGATGTTATACGCGCAATTATATTAAGCAAACAGACCATGAGTAAAATCAAACAAAATATGTTCTGGGCGCTCGTTTACAATGTATTAGGGATCCCAATTGCCGCAGGAGCGCTCTATCCTTTCACAGGCTGGCTCTTGAGTCCAATCATCGCAGGAGGAGCTATGGCATTGAGCTCTGTCAGCGTCGTAGGAAATTCATTATTACTAAAAGCCAAAAGGCTGAGGTGAAACTATGGAAGAACAAAATAATATGCAAGATAATATCCAGGATAGCACAGCAAATAAGTTTTGCGGCTGTGATTCAAAAAATGATTCGACAAAAAGTAGTGCTTCAAACAAGAAAATATCATTTGACACAATAAAATATTATGTTGTGCTTGGCATTATTGTATTGTCAATCTTTTATCTTTTTAGAAGCCCTGGTACTGCTAGTGCCAGCACCAGTTTGCCAGAAGCTGCTGTTGTTGCACAGCCCACTGCAGGAGAGCAGGCTGTACAATTATCATTCCAAAACGGGAATTATTATCCACAAGTTATTCGTGTCAAACAAAACATTCCTGTAAAGATGGTTGTTGATCTGAACACTGTTAAAGGCTGTATGAGAACCGTGATTATTCCAAAATTTGGAGTTCGAAAGAGCGTAACAAGTACGGACAACATAATTACCTTTACCCCAACAGAGAAGGGTGAATTTGGATTCTCATGCGGCATGGGCATGGGCACGGGAAAAATTATTGTGGAGTAGTTTTTTATAATTATTTTATTTTTATTCCAAACTGTTTGGTTTAATCAATTTTAATAAAAAAGGAAGAACCATAAAAGTGAACTATTGAAAAAAGATTGGTATCAATAAAAAAAACGAGGTGTTGAGCATGGTAGATATCTATGAATGGTGTAGCCAGATGATGGGAGGCGCGTATGGAGGAGGATGGGCTTACAGCATTTTGTTCCTCATCCTGTTCATCGGATTGATTGTGCTGGTCTATGTCTGGATTTGGAAATTATTGAAGAAAAAGTAGGTAGTGAACGACTATTTTGCATTTTTAATTCTTTTTTATAATTATTTTTTTCTATAAAAGTATAG
>JAGWAF010000082.1 GCA_018302085.1 Candidatus Woesearchaeota archaeon
AGAAAAATCATAGACAGAGATTATGATTTACGCATAAATCATAACAGAATCCATAAAATCATGATAACACAAGGATTTGCAAAATCCATAAACAAAACAACTCCAAAAACAGAAGTGATTACTCCAAAAACAGAAGAGCTAATACAAAAATGAAAAAACGAACGAAATACGAACAAAATTATCTTGAGAGGGTATCTAAAGAAATAGTTAACCACTACATTCTATACAACAGTAAGACGGCAAGCAGATAAAACAAAGAGAAAATTAAAAAGTTAACCACTACATAGATTGAAGCTTGATTATTTTCTTTTATGGATTTTTGCCGAAAGTGGCACATACGAGCAATATTTTAACAGAGAAAGTTTTAAATAAATTCGGGTAGCACAATCCCTGTGAAACCAAAATATCCCAGCAAAGTGGATAGAACTATCCATAAAAGTGGATTATTGAAACGAGAGGTAAAAATAAGCAAGTTATACTCAAAGCATTAAATTATCGAACATTACAATGCTTTTCGTAATAGTGAAGATGCACTATCCATATTCGAATATTTGGTGCCTTCACTATAATCATAAAAAGAGAACTTTGAAAAAAAAACATTTTTTTAACTAAAGTTTAAAAAGTCGTTGTTATCCTTGTTGTTTATGACAAAAAGAGGCGTAAAGATAACTAGAGAAACATATTTCGCTGGTTTGAGGAGGATCGGTCTAGATTCCTCTGTGATTATTGACCTAATTGCAAATAAGGAGTTATTTTCCTATAAAGAAGAGCAAATTTTTTCAGAAGAAGGATTATTTGTAACCCATACACGATGCGTCAAAGAAATAAAAGAATGGCTGGTTGAGAAAAGAGATTATAATGAGGGAGCAGCTACAAACGAGATCATAAAATTTTGTAAAGAGCATAACATTGAAATTATTGAAGTCAATGTTTCAAACAAAGAGTTGCTGGAGTGGATGAAGAAAGAAAGCGCCGAGAAAAATATCGAGTTTCATGTTCCTGACAGTTGGATCATAGCAGACTTTAAGGCTGCGGGAGTGAACAAGGTGTATAGCACGAATAATCACTTCTTAGATGCCTGTCACTTGTTTGGGATGGAAGCAAAGAAGTTCCCCACAGTTCAAAAAGAAATTGAGAGCCAGATGAGAGAATTATTCAAGCAAAAATTTTCTAGGAAGCAAAAGTAGTTATTGCCTTTTCGATATCGCCATGCGCATCTTCCAATGCTTTCTTCCAGTCTTTTTGTCTCTTATCCCGAACCCACTTGGCAGTTTCTTTATTTTGCAGGAGTAAGGAGTAAAACAGTTCAAACTCAAAAAGCTTCATTTCACGCTCTGCTACTTTTTCTACTTCCCTGAGAATTTCCTCTTTGATGCTTTTCTCTTTTTCTTCAAAAAGCCGATGGATTTGTTGTAGTTCTGCCATGAAGCTTTAATAGTGACTGGTTTAATAAAGCTTTCGCAGAAATTCTGAACACCACTCATGAGGGGCAACAACAGAAAAATTTAAAAAGCCAACTTTGCCAATGTGCAAGCAAGCTTAGCTTTCCCTCGTTATCTTCTCAATTTTTGCATCATTTCCAGTAATAAATACTTGGTAATAAATTTGGTGCAGTGGGTATTCCATTTGTAAATTGCTTCCTTCATCACCGACATTGCTAATCAGAAAATTGTTGCCGTAAACTGCGCGCGCCTGGTTTGTGTCTGGTTTTTGGTTATATCGCCTGAATGTGATTCCGTACACGTTCAAGTCTAGTTTGTTGTTTGGTAAAGCTTGAATTTCCATGCGCACAATTTCATCCTGTCCAAGAACAGCGTTTCTTCCCCCTTCTTCAAATTGCGATGCGATTGTTGTTACTGTCATGTTAAATGTTGTTGTGGGAGTGTCGTTGCCAATGTCAACAATTCCTCCGCCGTGAACGACGAGAACTGCTCTTGCGCTGTCATTGAGTGCTGTTGGAGAAGCGTGAAGCGAAGCGTTGTTGGGGCCAACACCATCATTGACTCCTTGCCCATCCCCTATCACGCTATCGTCATTCAGATCGATGGTTAATGAGTAGTTTTCATTTTCTCCACCGATAAAAACGTCGTATGTAGCGCCGCCCACAACCAGCTCGGCCCTTCCATTTACCCCGGGTGTACCCTGAAAGGGAATATTGATTTTTTCCGGAGAAAGGTATTGTTCTGTAAAAGTGAGTTCTTGTTTTGGAACATTAACTCCTTCATATTGTAGTACATGAGTAATGCCATTCTCGCTCGGCTCGCTATTCACCATAAAGTACTGGTTTTGCTGGATTGCATCGCTTCCGTTGAAATCTGTGTTGCTGTCTGCTTCTATCCATGTAAAATCGTCGTCCCTGTCCCCTATGTGGAATCCTAATCCCTGATCATTGGAGTTATCCGCAAAAGGAAAGTGGAAGGCGAGTCCTTCCCGATTTGTAAAAAATATGTTGTACTCATCTTCTGCCGTCGAAGTAAGGTTGAAATCGTAATATTGTAATTTTGCCCAGTCGTAAAAGAAAATGATCGTGCTTTTAGACGATAATAAATGTCGCGCACGATGAAGCGATCGTCCTCAAATATGCCTCCGTCAATTCTTACAAGCGCCTCCGCAATGTTGTTTTCATTTACTTCAAGTCCACTTTCAAAGTTTTGGTCTGTATAATTCGAATCAAAAAAGGATAGGGTGTTTGTAGAAATAAAAAATTCTACCAAGTCCCCTCCATTGTATTCTTCGGCTTCGTTTGGAAAGATTTCAACAATTCCTAGTTCGACGTTATTTTCAACGTTATTTTCGGCATTATTTTCGCTATTATCCCCAACATTGTTTATTTTTGTTCTTTCTCCTTCTTGTAAATTTGGAGTTTTTTGACCATTGACAGAAAGGACAACTTCATTTTTATCATCGCTTAATATTTCCACGTGCACACTAACATTTTTTTCGTCTAACTCATAGTTTTTCGTTTGCCCTTCTTCGAGAAGATCATGGATGCCGTGGAATAACTCTAACCTAACGCTCTCCTCTGCAGTATTCACATCCCCATCCCAGAACGTAAAATTTTCCCCGAGAATATTAATATTTTTTTCTTTGAGGTCAGAAAGTTTTCGAAGTTCATCTGCAGTACAGACTTCTTTCCCGCAAACAATTTCGCTTGCCAGTCCATTGTCAAAATTAATTTGGTACTCAAACATTACAGTGTTTTGTTCAAAGCGCAGGCGTCCTTTGTACGCGTCAGTTTCTTCTTCATGGATTGATTTTCTTCTTCCTGCCGCGATTTCCCCTTGGGGATTGCTAAATCTGAGATATTGCGTGTATTGAGTGGCTCCCGCATTGGTGTCTATTGATCCTCCTCGTAGTAGCCTCAGATCAAATTCGGTAACGACGGGAACTACATTTCCTATGTTTTCTCCTGATTCTAATTGGTCGTCAATGCTTCCAAATTCAAATCCGTCTCCTGAAGAGAGAAAATATTTTGAGAGTACCCCCTGTTCAAGGTACGCGACTTTTCGCTCTGAATAGTTGAGTGCTTCCTCATAAGTTTCAGGGATGATTTCAAATAGAACTGCCGCGGCGCTTGCGGCAAGAAAAAGCCCTGCGAAGAGCAGGTATGGAATGTTTTTTCTTTTGAAGATCTTCATGAAAACCTTCGTGAAAAAAGAGGAGCGCATAGCCCAAATGAAAAAAGGTACTATTTCTTCTTTTTGGTTTATTTAAAGGAAAGGTTGGGTATTTCTTACTATTTCAAACTTCTCAGCAAATTGGGATGTTATTCAAACTTCTCAATAATATGTGTATAATATGATAAAAAAGTAATTAACAAGATTAAGGCCTTCGTTCTTATGAAAAAGACTGTTATGGTTGTTGACGATGAAGAGGATATTAGAACAACCTTGAAATCTGTTCTGCAAGGCAATGGCTTCAAAGTCATAACCGCAGTGAATGGCGACGATTGCCTCGTAAAACTCAAAAAAACAAAGCGAAAAAAGCCAGACCTTATTTTGATGGATATTATGATGCCTGGTACCCCAGTTAAGGAGGTTGTTGCACAGATCAAAGACATCAAAATTGCCTATTGCAGTGTTGTTCGCATGAGTGAAGCTGAAAAGGAAGAACTCCTGAAATCGAAAAACATCGTTGGCTTTATTCAGAAGCCATTTAATATCGAAGAATTGGTGAGCAAAGTAAAGGAGCTCACTTTAGAAAGCAGACCAGCGAAAACATAACAAGAGTTTCTCCAAGATGAACGCTACCGCTCTTCTCGTGCCATCCATCTTTATTTTGAGATAAAAAGGCACCATCTCAAATGTTTATGTAAACAATTTGCGTTTTTGGGTCCTTTCACGTAGCACATTTATAAACGTGTATTCTTCTCTTAGCCCATGAATACTGCTAAAGATTATTGCTGAAATATAGTGAAGGCACCAAATATTCGAATATGGATAGTGCATCTTCACTATTACGAAAAGCATTGTAATGTTCGATAATTTAATGCTTTGAGTATAAGTTTGTCTGATTTTCAAGAATTAATCTCTAATTTTAAGTCACATATTTTGGTTAGCCCTCATGCGTTAGATCAGATTAGTGATGCGCAAAGATCTGTTTTTAATGAAGAATTTCTTATGAGAACACTCCTTGCTGAGAATCCGAGAGGGATAGGGTTACAGAAGAATGGACGCCATGCTGTATTTTATAAGAGAAAGGAGGGTTTTATGAAAATTATCATTGAGAAAAAACAGAATCGATTGGAAATAATAACCTTTATAAATGTAGACGCCATGCCTAATCTAAAGAGACTTGAAAATGAAAATAAGACATCTTGACGCTAGAGGAAAAGGAGAACACACTTACGATTATAATAATGATATCCTTTTGTTTAAAGTAAAAAATAGAAATTATCTGAAATCTATAGACTTTGATAATATAATCATTGATCTAGATGAAGAAGGATATATAACCGGAATGAGAATAATGGATGCATCAAAAATATTAAAATTATCAAAATTTGACTTAAAGAACATCAAAAATTTTACTTTTGAAGGAACGATAGAAGATAAAACAGTTGCTGTCCAATTAAGATTTGATTACGAAAGAAGAAATAAAATTTTAGCTCATCATGGCCAAGACTTCATACGAGAAGCATTAGACAGTAAGATCCGGGATTCTCAAGTAATTTGTACCGTTGCTTAACGCTTCCTCTTTGTATTGAGAACTTTGCAAAATGTCAGAGTGTTTTAGGCAAAGTTCTCTGCACATAAACGATATTTTGACATTCTATGGGAAACTGCTAAAACGAGATAGCGCCCCGCCCACCAAAAGATTTAAAAACACGGCAGTCACCTAAATGTTTATACCATGCCCGTCAAAAAAGCAGAAAAGAAGACTAAAATTCTTATTGTGGATGATGAGTTTGACGATCTCTACGCGATGAAGCAGATTCTTGACAAAGAAGATTATATAACTTTCACAGCTACAAATGGTGCAAAGGCCATGGATGCCATTGAAGCTGATAGCTTCGATTTGATTTTGTTGAATATTAAAATGCCCATTTTAAGTGGCTACGATGTCTTGAGGCTGATGCGATCGAGTAAAAATCACAGTCTGCGGATTGTTTTTGTTTCCATCGTTCCGAAAAAAGAAGTGGATATGACTGATATTGATGGCTTTGTTCAAAAACCGTTCAACAAAGAAACGCTCTTGGAGGGTGTCCGAAAGGCACTGAGGAAGTAAATGCGGAAAAATATTCCAAAAACGATTATGATTGCGGATGACGAAAAAGATAACCGCGCTCTTGCGAGCCGAATCCTCAGGAAAGATGGTTATAAAGTGATAACGGCAAAGAGTGGCACGGAATGCCTGCGAAAATTAAAAAAACAAAAGCCTCACCTGGTTCTGATGGATGTGATGATGCCAGGACCGCCAGTTAAGGAGGTTATTGCGAAAATCAAGAGAGTACCCATTTTATACTTCACGATCGTGCAAATGTCAAGCAAAGAAAAAAAAGAGCTTAGGCATGGCAATGTGAGGGGTTTTGTCAAGAAGCCCATTAGTGATAAGGCATTGCTTGCAAAAGTTAAAAAAGCGTTGAAGGGATGATCATGGCAAAAACTATTATGGTTGTGGACGATGAAGAGGATAATCGTATCACCTGCAAGGCAATCCTTGAAAAGGAAGGTTATAATGTGGTTACTGCCGTTGATGGTGACGATTGTTTGCGTCAGTTGAAAAAAGTAAAGCCAGCCCTTATTTTGATGGATATTATGATGCCTGGTACGCCAGTCAAAGAAGTTGTTGCAAAAATCAAAGATATTAAGATCGTATATTGTAGTGTTGTGCGAACAAGTGAAGCAGAAAAAGAAGAACTTTTGGGGAAAAACATCATTGGGTTCATTCAAAAGCCCTACGATATTAAGGATATTGTGGCAAAAGTAAGGCAGTATTCAAAGTAACATGAATGTCAAAACCGAACTCCAAAAAAATCAGACTATGCTCGTGTTAATGCCAAGTCTCGAGTACAATAAGGACATTCTTGATATTATTCGTGGTCTGGCAGGGGCAAGTATCTGCTACGTTACGTTAAACAAAACAGCCGATTCCTTGCGCGAGTTATTTAAGAAAAGTAAAGTGAACGTGAACAATATTATTTTTATTGATGCGATTAGCAAAACGTTAAAGTCAGAGCCCTATCAAACGAATTATTGTTATTATGTGAGCTCGCCTGCTGCTTTGGAGGAGCTTTCCTTGACGATGGGAAAATTCCTGAAGCACGAATTTCAGTATTTGATCTTTGACTCCTTAACAAATTTGATGATTTATCAAAAACGTGACGCGGTCATTAAGTTTATTTCAAGCATTGTCAATAAGATTAGAGCAAGCAAAACGAAAGCTGTATTCTACGCCCTAAACATTAAGGAGCAAAGTGAGCTTATTAAAGAGTCAAGCATGTTCGTGGACAAGGTTATTCAGCTGGGCAAGTAACCGGCCTGCCACAAGGAAAGCCTTACTAAATCAAACTCAAACATGTTAGAGTTTATCATGGTTGAATCCCAACAGCCTCAGAGGCCATTTGAAGAGCGAGAAAGCGACAACAGATATTACTATCGCGAAAGATGTCGAAGGATTTCCCCGGTTAAAACATACTGCAAAAGAAGGTGGTGACATTGCTAAAAATACAGAGAACTTTGCAAAGTTCTCTAGAGAAGTTTGAGTATTTCTTATTATAGAGAACTTTGAAAAACCCGGTCTTGTAATTATTTTTCAAAGTAATCTGCCAGAAGTTTGAACAAATTTGGAGATTATTCAAACTTCTCTATAGCAAAGGACACAAGTTATTATACAGATGGTTATGTCCTTTGCATATAGTAACTGATATGTTTTATATAAAAATTATGTCAGTTACTATATTTCAACTAAAACCTAGGGATAACTTCAGAACTCTCGCCCACCCAACTCGATTGCTGCCAGCTTGATCGCACTTAAAAATCCGAAACAATAATAAACTATAACATCAAAAATGCTTTAAAAGAGGTGAATTTTTTTTACGATCATGAATAAAGGTTTTTCTCTGCGTGGATTTCTTTTCGACTCTATTCAAAGAAGGCTTACCTTTGGACTTGTGATGCTTGTGCTCTTTCTCGTGGCGACTTCGATTGTCGCCATAGTTCTCAGCCAGAGGTCAATGGAGCAAACGATCGGTGCAACGTCCGTTAATTTGGCTTCCCAGGTCATGGATGATATTGATCGTACAATTTTCAACAGGCTTTCGGCGTCAAAATCCATGGTAAAAGAAGTTGCGAATCATTACGCTGATATCCTAGAAGGGTCCAACAAGTTCTTTGCAGCCCTTGACGATCCCGAAAAGTACATGTCCGATAAGGATGAAGAATGGATTCTTCAAAATCAAACAACGCTTATGCAAGGCGTTTTGAAAAATGACCTCGCTAAAGTCCTGCGCGAGCACATGAACTTTTATGCTGAGGAGCAGGGAAGAATCGTTTTTGCAGAGATCTTCGTAACGAATCGATTTGGAGCCATCGTCGCTTCCACAGAAAAAACAAGTGATTACAAACAAAATGATGAGCTTTGGTGGCAGCACGCACGATCCGAAGGTGTTTATGTTAGCGATATTGTTTACGATGAGAGTGCTGGAGTGTACAGTTTAGAAATTGCGTTGAGGATAGAGGATAGGATGGGTGATTTTGTAGGGGTCATGAAGTTTATACTGGTAATGAAATTTCATGAGTTAATAAGCGTCTCCACACGGAGAACCCCTGCGCCCTCTTACGCTGTACAAAATTTTAATATTATAACTAGAGAAGGCAAAGTGGTGTTCTCGACAGAGGATCACCCTATAATGAGCGATTTTTCAGAGACAGAAATTCTTCGGCAGGTGCAAAGCCATGAAGAGGGATATTTTACCACGATTGAAGCGCATGAAGATGAAAAGTTTATTGCTTTTGTACATTCTCGGGGCTTCCGTTCCTTTCATGGACTCGGATGGATTCTTTGGACGGAGTATAATGCGCAAGAAGTCCTTTCCCCTATTGTGCAGTTGCGTAACACGATTTTTGTCACGGTAGCTATTTTTCTCAGTTTATGCATTCTTCTCAGCGTTAAGATCTCAAGATCCATAACGGTGCCATTGAAAAAATTGTATGAAGCAACGATGATAGCAGAACGAGGGGATTACAGTACGAGGGTGAACATCCCCACAGGTGACGAACTTGAGCAGTTAGGGAACGCTTTTAACGGCATGATTGCTACGATGGAAAAAACAAGTCGGGTGCGCAAAGAAATTGACAGTGCAAAAACGCAATTTATTAGCATCACAAGCCATGAGTTAAGAAGTCCTATGACTCCAATGAAGGCGCAGTTGCAAATGCTTTTGCAAGGTTATTTTGGGAAACTTAATAAGAAGCAAAAAGATGCTTTAGATATTGTTTTGCGCAACACAGATAGACTGGATCACGTTATTATGGATTTTCTTGAAATTTCAAGGATTGAAGCTGCGAGGTTAAAGTTTAATTTCCAAAAAACTGATTTAACAGAGCACATTAAGCGTTTAGTGGATGAGATGAAAGGGTTTGATCCTGCAAAAAGTGTTAAAATCGGGTTTTCAATGAAAAAACTTCCTGTGATTGAGGCGGATCCAGACAGAGTGATGCAGGTGTTGAGAAACTTAATCAATAACGCTATTAAATTTTCAAAACAGAATGGAAAAATCTGGATCAATGTAGAATCCGTCGGTGATTACCTGATTTTTTCCGTGAAGGACGATGGTATTGGCATTCCTTATGAGAAGCAGGGCAGGATCTTTGAGCCATTTTATCAAGCGGAGCAAACCCTTTCCAGGAAGTATGGGGGCACTGGCTTGGGGCTTGCTATTTGTAAGGGTATCATCGAGTCCCAGAGTGGTAAGATCTGGATGAAAAGTATCCCTGAAAAGGGAACGATATTTACATTCACGATTCCTAAACAACCAGTGAAAAAGATGATGCCCATCACCTTGCTGTTTTCTGCGCAGCAGTCAAGAGATCATCGATTAGAAGAGATGTTTAAAGAGTTCCTCGGCCCTTTATCTGTGCATGAATTTGAAACGTTACGTGAACAAGGCATGAACGACAAAGCCGTGCAGGAGTATCTCAAAGAGTTGGAGCAAAAGAGTATTGTTAGTAAAATAGAGTTTGAAGAGATGCAGAAGCGTGTGCGCGAAATTATGGAAGGAAGATTGACCCCCGAAAAGATGTCACAAGTGGAGGAAATCTGCCTTAACATTTTGGGGCCCAAATATGGTGACATTTGCCATACGTTACAGAAAGATTTAAATGAGCAAGGTATGAAAAAGCAATTGTTGAAGCTCCAGAAATCTGGAAAGATCACTGCAATGGAAGCAAAAGTCCTTGAGGAAAAGCTGATGCAAATCATTCGCAAGCCAGACATTGAATACAAAATAGGAGAATACTTAGGATGATCGCAGACTTATTGAGACCATTTGTGTATGTGTTTGTGGATATTTTCGCTGTAGCGACTGTGATTTTTGCTGCAGGGTTACTTTTTCATGTTAACCCAAGTTTGACAGTTAGCGTTTTCTGAGCTCATTTTTGTAATTTTTCAGGTTTTTTTTTAGCCCGAGTTTGACAGTTAGGTAGAAATAGGTCTTAGTTTTGTTTGAGATTATGACAAAACAAACAACCCTAAGACCAAATGAGCTTGAGAGTAACAACAA
>JAGWAF010000084.1 GCA_018302085.1 Candidatus Woesearchaeota archaeon
AGAAACGGACATAACTTTTATGGCATTACTGTCCGTTTCTAAGTAGAAAACGACCATTTAGTCCTGTTATTTGTGTCGTTTTCTAATTTCAAACTTCTCAGCAAATTAAAAGATTATTCAAACTTCTCTGTAGATAGCGTCTTACAGTATAACTTTGTAGAGGGGAATATCCCAGCGAGAAAGCTACCTGCTGAACTTGCTAGGCCTGAAAATTGGAACAGAAGAGAACAGACGGTTGGGATTGACTAGGGTGGCGGGTAACCAAATTAAAATACTATGCAAAGATTTATATACTAGTTAGTTATTATTATAGTATGCCACACGATATAACTGCTTCATTACCAGCTAATCCCTTTAACGCGGGCTCGCCTGTTGACCCAAATGATTTTGTAGGTAGAATGCTAGAGATTGAAAGCTTTAAACAAAAACTAAGACAGACAGAAACTGGTTCTTTAGCGAGCATGGCTGTTGCAGGAGAATATGGAATAGGGAAAACTTCTTTTTTACATAAATGTAAGATTATTGCAGAAGAAGATAATTCTCTTGCAATCTATTTTTCTTTGAACGAACTTGATGAACTAAGTAGAGAGTCACTCTCAAAAATCCTTATTGAGAGACTAAAAGAAAAAGTCAATGAAGAAGTTATACTCCAACGAATTTCTTCGACTATTTTACAAACCTTAAAAAAAATTAAAGTAAAGATAGGTGATTCTGTTGAACTTGGAATCTCAGAAGATACAGAAGTATCAACAAATTTACATTCCGCTTTAACAATCGCCTGGAAAGCTCTAAAAGATAACAAAAAAGCAATTGTATTTTTTATAGATGAAGCCAGAGTTTTGGAAAAGAATCGTGCAGACTTAGTGTTATACCTCAGAGCAGTGTTAGAGCAACTTCAACTGGACAGGGTTCCGGTGATGATAATACCTGCTGGAAAATTAACAATTTCTGGTCCATCGGGGACAGGTTTTTCCCCGCTAGTTAGAACTTTTCCACCTGCCATTCTTGACAATTTTACAAAAAATGAATCAGAAGTATTCATTAAAAAGAAATTAGATAAAATAGGATTTTTAATATCAGACGAAATCATCAACAAGGTATATAATCTCACTGAGGGGCACCCTTTTGTGCTTTCAGCATATATGGCAACAGCATACTCTAAACTGAAATCAGATGAGAATACATTAAAAAATGAACATTTTGATGCAGCAGACATTGAATTTGTCAAGAGGGTCCTATCACCCTTCTTTTCTAGGTTTTATGATCAGGCAGGAAAAAGTAGTAGAAAAATTCTGGTTGAAGTTGCTAGAAAGAATGGGGAAACTACCTTATCCGAATTATCTGAGATAATGAAAAAAGAGTATAGCGAGCTTTCCCCTTATCTTGCAAAGTTAGTCCAAGACGGAGCGCTCATTAGGGTGGATAGAGGTAAATATAAAAGATTTAAAGAACCTTTTTTGATGTTGACCCTGACGAGCTTGGTTATGGGAACCTTGAATACACTCATTTCCCTTTTGATATTTTTTCTCATGTCAGCTATAGGATTGATGATGCTCAAGCCAGAAATGGGAACTTCCCCAGCATCGATTTTCGCCATGGCACTTTTGGGAGCTCTCTGGACAATTGTTTTTAGCTTTATCGGAGCAGGAGTTATTCATCTCTTTGTGATGATGTTTAAGGGCACAGGTTCGTATGTTGACACGTATAAAGTTTTTGCGTACAGTTTTCTTCCTTATTATGTTATTCGTGTCATACCCTTTGTAGGTTGGGTCTCGATTATTTACACGTTCTTTTTAATGACGTTCGGCCTTTCAGAATATCATAAGCTTTCGACAGGAAAAGCAGTGCTTGCATGGCTTATCCCAACCTTAATTTATATTGTTCTGATAATTGTCATTTTGTTCGTCTTTTTAGCCATGGCTTTCGGCAGTGCCACCCCGCTGGGGCTTAACGCGTTAACCTAAAATCTTCTTTTACTGTATTAAAAACAATGTGTGTATTTGTGTGCTCCACTTCTTCCATTTTGAGAATGTTTTTTACAAAATCATTGAGTTCCCGTCTACCTCTAAATTTTGCAATAATAAGCGCATCAGCCTCCCCGGTAACGTCATAAACCGCACAAACATTTGGTCTTTCTGCTAATCTTTTCTCTACCTCAACAAGTTTTCCTTTCGCTACAAAGATTTCAATGATAGCATTAAAGTCATACCCCAATTGTTCATGGTCGAGAATAACGCTGTAACCTTTGATAATCCCTTTTTGTTCCAGTGCCTTAACACGACTTGCAACGGTGCCCAGGGCAATGCGGAGTTTTCTCCCAATCTCTCGATAGGACATCCTGCCATCATTGTTCAATTGTTCTAAAATCTTCAAATCAAGCTCGTCTAACTGTTCATTTGGCATTATTTTCACCTGTTATGATAGTCATTTGTATGTAAAACTATATAAAGATTGTCACTATGATAGAAAGCATGACAACTCAAAGTGAAGAACGTTACACTGCTAATAGTCAAGACGTTGCACGTATTGTGGAAGGTAATTGTCCCATCAGATCGGGCTTGAGTTACTCCGTCGGCGGACTTCGCTTTAATGTCCACCTCATTCCTCAAGAAGAAACAAGACGTGCGAGACCCTCTTACTACACCATAAAAGATGATAAAGTCGAGATTTATGTTGGAGCTCACCTAGGAGATGCGATAAAGCAACGCCTTGTAAGAGAGGAAACTTTGGCTGTTCTTCTCACCCAACAAATGAAAAGTGCAGATCCCCGAACAATCAGAGTTGCAAGGCATGCTGCAAGGATGGCAGCAGATGGATTAGAAAGAAGAGTAGTTTAGTTCATTTCATTCCAGGCATTTTCATTCCGCCTTTCTGGAATTTTTTCATCAACTTCTCCGGATTTTGCGTTTTTAACATTTTGGCCATTTTTTTGGCTTGTTTGTACTGCTTCAAGAGCTCTCGAACCTCACCTACGTTTCTCCCGGAACCTTTTGCAATTCTTTCCATACGCGAATTATCAATAATTTCAGGATCTTCAAGCTCTGTTTTTGTGCAGGAGTTCATGAGGTGCTTCCAGTTTTCTAATTTGCCCTCTTGCGTTTCAAGAACTTCTTTAGGCAACTTCAACTGCCCCATGCCCGGGATCATTTCCATAATCTTTGTTAAAGGACCCATTTTTTTCATGGCTTGCATCTGATCGTATAAGTCAAGTAACGTAAATTCTCCTTTCAAAAATTTTTTACTGAGATCTTCAGCATCTTCTTCAGAAATGGCTTCTTTTGCTTTTTCAAGTAATGCTTCAAGATCACCCATTCCAAGCAGTCTTCCTACAAATCCTTTGGGATTAAATGATTCGAGGTCATCAACTTTCTCTCCTACTCCGATGAATTTAATGGGTGCTTGGGTGACTGCACAAGCCGAGAGTGCCCCTCCACCTTTTGCAGTTCCGTCCATTTTAGTCACAAGAACTCCAGTAATTCCGCACGTTTCGTGGAATTGTTGTGCTTGTTTTTGTGCGGTTTGTCCAATGTCTGCGGAGATGACAAGAAGAGTTTCGTCCGCATCAATGTGTTCATGAAGTGTTTTTAACTCTGCAATGAGCTCTTCGTTTAATGCGTCTCGTCCTGCGGTGTCTATAATGAGAATATCATACCGAGAATATTCGTCTTCAAATTCTTTCAAAATTTTGACAGGATCTTTTTCTTTTTTGTCAATAAAAGCGGGAACATTCGCAAGTTTTGCAACTTGTTCGAGTTGCGCCATTGCGGCAGGTCTCCATACGTCAAGTCCAAGAACGGCTACTTTTTTTCCTCGTTTTGAGTAATATTTTGCAAGTTTTCCGATGGAAGTAGTTTTTCCAGACCCAAACAATCCTACCATCATAATTTTAAAAGGCTTTTTTTCAGTGAGTACAATTTCGTTTTTTTCCCCGCCTAAAAACTTGACAAGTTCTTCGTACACGATATTGATTAGGTGCTCTTTTTTTGTTAATCCGGGGGCTGTTTCTTCATTTTTTATTCTGTCTTTGATTGTGTTTGAAAGTTTAAAGACTAGCTGCACATGAACGTCTGCTTGCAGAAGAGCCCTTTGTATATCTTTGACAAGCTCATTGATCAGCTTTTCATCTACAAATAGGCTTTTAGCTATCTTGCTTAAGCTCTCCCTCAGGGTGGACCCCAGTTTTTCAAGCACCATCAAGCACCATAGAAGAGTACGAGTGTCACGGATTTATAAAGATAGGGGGAAACATTTATATACTATAGCTGGTTATATAGTCACTATGGCAACAACAATCCAGGTAAGCGAACAACTTGTAGACACCCTTAAAAAAAGAAAACAATACGACAAAGAAAGCTACGAAGAAGTGATTTGGAATTTGGTTGAAGATACAATGGAAGTAAACGAACAAGCAAAAAAAGAAATTGAACAAGCAAGGGCTGATATCAAATCAGGAAAGTTCTATACACACGAACAGGTAAAAAAGAGATTGAGACTATAAATGTACGAGCTTATTTATTCTCCAGCAGCATTGAAGCAGTTAGAGAAATTTGAACATGATACAAAAGAGAGAATTATTGTCGTGTTAGAAAGGTTAAGAATCAGACCTGAATCTTGTGATATCAAGAAACTCATCGGGATGACAGGGTACAGATTCAGAGTTGGCGACTACAGAGTTATTTTTGATATGGAAAAAGACAAACTGATTATTCTCATTCTTCAAATTGGTCATAGAAAAAATATTTATGATTAATTCCACAATAGGCTATAGAAATTATTATTATGGCAATGCAGGGTCAGGAAATGGTACACAAGTCCTACCTAGTATCTTCTCGATGATGAATTGTGCACGTGCTGTCTCGACATTTTCACAAAAATCACTCGATTATAATCGAAAGACTTTTTTAATAAAATTTGGAAATTGGCAAAATCATAATCATTTTTTCTCTTCAATTTGTTTCTTTTTCTTCTTCTCTGGTTCAGCAAGATAATTTTCACTTGATGCTATTGGACGACCTAATTCTTTTTCAGTGTCTCTCCTGGCGTTTCCAGCAACTCTTCCGCCCCTTTTGGCAGCAACCTCCACTTGTGAATACCCTTGCGCATCTTCTTTTCTAGTGATTTCGGTAGAAACTCTTTCACCCAACATCGTAAAAATAAGCTCTAAATCGTTCATATGATCTCGTAAGTTTTCTCTTTTTAATCCTTTAAATTTCTTGTATTCGCTAGGCGTTATGCCAAACGTAGCTTTGGAAATTTCGGCGGTTAAAATTGCAAAATCTCTTTCTTCTGATACCCCTCTCATTTTCCATTCATCGGTCAATTCGTCCCTGATAGCAATTCCTCTAACTCTTTTTTCAACCCAGTCATCAGAGTAGCCCTTTGCTTTATAGAGCTCTTTCATGCGCTTTTGGGCTAACTCCGGATTTTGGATTTCTTCAACCCTTTCATAGCCTACTTGAGCTAACCACTGTTTGAATGGCTCTGCTTTCTTAGAGGGAATAGATTGGATTATCCTAAATGCATTTTTTGTATTAACGCAATCAGTAAGATACAATTTGCCGTCCGCTGAGGCTAATTTCAGTTGTCCGATTTTTGCGGACAACTCAAAACCCTCTTCGACAAGCCTTGTTTTTAAGTCGGACCAATATTTCCTAGCCCTATCGCTTTCGGTCAGCACCCCGACAATATCAACTATCGAAAACCACCATTCATCGTTAAACCAAGTTCTCCTAATTGTTTTACCTTGGAAAACAATTAGCCCCTTTTCTGATTCCTTTCCCATCTTATCAATTAAAAAACCCTTGTTTAAATACTTTCTTACGAATAATTTACTTTTGATTATCATAACTTTCCAAACAATCCAGTGGGCTTTTGACAGATAATAATCTTGGAGAGACAATATGGGCGTATATCATCGTTGTTTCAGGGCTTTGATGGCCCAGGAGTGCCTGGACAGTGAGAAGGTCGTACCCATTTTCAAGTAAGTGTGTTGCGAAAGAGTGTCTTAAAGTGTGAGGATGTATTTTTTTAGAGATGCCTGCCTTCCGAGCTGCCTGTTTGATAATTGCTTGGATAGTTCTAGTAGAAAGCGTGGCTTGTCTTCTTCCTGAAAAGAGAAATGAGACAACAGTTCGTTCGTTAATGTGTTGTTTCAAATCTTCCTGAACATTTTTTGCAAGAAT
>JAGWAF010000083.1 GCA_018302085.1 Candidatus Woesearchaeota archaeon
CCGAAGATTTGATAAAAAAACCCGCAAATGCGTACTCTGATGGGAACCTTGTTCTGGGCATTGGCCTTCCACCACGAGATGGCACAACCTCCACGACCCACAGAAAAAATTCTGCCTGCCAACAGCAAGCTTTTTATATATGTTCCATTTTAAACCATATCGATACAGATTAATAAGATACGAGGTGACCAATATATGGCAACAACCGTTTCAACAAGGATTGAGTTTGGAATAGCAAGGGAAATTGACAAATTGTCCAAGGAAAAGCACATGGACAGAGCAACCATGCTGAGAAATTTAATCGTGGAGGGGTTAAAAGGAGAACAACAAAGGAGAATCGTTGAACTCTATCGCCAAGATAAAGTCAGTGCTGGAAAAGCAAGAGAGATGTTATCAATTGATTTTGATGAGTGGTTAACCTTAATGCAGAGGGAACAACTCCATGTTCACTACGATGATGAGATGCTCAAATCAGATCTGAAAGGGTTGTCAAAATGAAGATAGTGAGTGACAGCTCCCCTCTTATTTTTCTGAGCAAGATCGATAAATTAAGTTTACTAGAAAAACATGCCTTGCTTATTCCTGAGGAAGTCTACGCCGAAATTAAAAAAGGAAGGGACACAGAAAAGGAGGATTATGTTAAAATAGAAGGGTATGTGAAAATCGGAAAAATTAAAGTTCTCCATACTAGTCCATTGCAAGATATCCCATTCACCATTGGAAAAGGCGAAAACGAGGCGGTTGCTCTTGCTCTGCAAACACATGCCGACATTATTTTGATTGATGACAAAAAGGGTTGGAAACTTGCAAAGCTCAACAAGCTCAACCCCAAAGGAACGCTTGCAGTTCTCATCGAGGAATACAAAAAGGGCAGGGCATCATTTCAAGAAACAAAACAAGCTTTTGAAAAACTTCTTCGCGCAGGCTTCCACATCCCTGAAGATAAAATATTAAGTGTTCTTAACGAGCTAGAAAAAAAGTAAATACCCTCACTTTTATAAAAAAAGGAAAAATAGCACGCTGATGAGTGATAAACAAGAAAGATTTCTTGGGATGCGTCTGCTTATTCAAGACGCTCATGAAATACTCGTAAAAGAAGCGAACCGTCCCGGGGCCGTTGTTGCCGCAAGGTCTTTGCTCGGCGCTGTTATTAGTGGATTGAAAGATTGCCATGAATTAAGATATATTTATGACTTGCATGGTTTACCCCGAAGAGAAGGAATGCGTGATTACGACGCCAAAGCGTGCCTAAATCTTGTTACATTTCTTAAAGACAAATATTTCGCAGAAACCAATAAAGAAGGGTATACCCCCGAAATAATTATTGCAAACGCATTTCTACGAATAAACGCTGATGAAGAATATGCTCGATTAGATGTTAAAACCTTACAAAATGATGACAATATTATCCTTCTCGAAACGCGGATTCAACGGGCATTTCCTGAATCTCGCACATCTCTCGCAGCAACTGTTTTGCTCACCTGGCATCAAGGTCCAATCGTCGGAATCTATCCTGAAGACATCGGAGAATTACTTAAACAGTACAATGCAAAAGAGCTTCAAGATTTGGTAGGAAAACCCGCAAATGCGTACTCTGATGGGAACCTTGTTCTGGGCATTGGCCTTCCACCACGAGATGGCACAACCTCCACGACTCACAGAAAAACTTAAGAGAACAACAGTTTTTTAAATAAGCGAAATATACTTATTACCCAAGTTTGACAGTTAGCGTTTTCTGAACTCATTTTTCGTGTTTTTTTCAAGTTTTTCACACTTTTTTTAGAGCAGTATTTGACAGATAATCTGTCGTCGCTGAGAGTGCATTTTTTAGCGTTTATTCGCCAAATGAATTTGACAGTTTGACTACTTTTCCCTATCTTGGCCCAAAAAGTTGTATGGCACTGCCAAAAAGAGGCTGAAAACACCTTCTTTTTAGGTGAAAACAATCATTTTTAGCCAAAAATCAGTCGAAGAAGAGAAGTTTGGGTTCAACTGTCAAACTCTATTTTTCATTCAAAATAACAAGGAAGCGTCAAACTTGGGTTATAGCGGATCCTACTTATGAAGCTAGTGCTGCTTTTTCCAGGGACCAATCCACCCTTTTTGCACTTACTAGAAACGGACAAGATGATCATGCAGTACACATCTGGGTCCCTCGTCAGAGCAATGGAAGAGTTATTGTAAAAATCGGTGAGGATATTCCACAATTGAGTGTCGCGATGCTTCCAAGAATTCAGAGAAGAGGAGGAGATTACGATTTGAGGGGCATACCCGATTTGAGGAGGATGCTAGGTATAACTCCTATCGACGATTCTACCTGCGATTCCGAACTTATTGTGGACAATTATGCATCACCGTGTGCACCCCTCTTGCTGAGAGAGGTAAAACCCTGGGATTCATCAGAATTACAATGCCATCTCATCGATAGGCTGAGAGGCGTACCAGATAGCAGGTCACTTCTTGAAAAGCCACTCACCCTCAGACAGTATATAGACGACAAAATCGGAGGCATAAGAAATAGCACCCCTGTAGTGGAAGTTGTTGCATTGCTTCCAATATCCAATCTTCCAAGATCAGATGGAGGACATTACGACACTAAGTTTGTCCCTGTTGTCAATATTCCTAATACAAGATATGACACTCAGTATATGATTGCCACCGTCGCCGATGGTGCGGCTGGTACATATAGGATCATTACAAATGCCCCAGAATCAAGAATCGAAGATATAGCCGGTAGTAATCTAGAACGTCGTAGCTGGAAAGCAGATCTCATTCAAGACTTGTCCGATGTCGAAAGGTTATTGTTGCCCAGCTCGGCCGGTCACATGGTTGTTGTTTGCAAGCCGGTTAGAATACTCCAGGATCATGCTAGAAATCCTTACCTCGAAATGACGAATCCAGAATTAGACCCTGACCGTTTCTGTCCAACACAAAGCGTAGGGGGAATTAGTATTTCTCAGGGATCGCACGCCGGCTATGGAAGCTTGTTTGAAGGAAGATTAGAAGAATCTCCAGACGGCACGCCAGTGATTTATCACATAAGATTTATAGGTGTAAAACCTGATGCAAATACTCCACTCGACAAGGAAAGATTAGCCAAATCCCTTGACACGTACTTGAGGAATAATATTTAGTGCATACCGTGCATCACGCAGAATCTCACCGCAACCTTTATAAATCCCTTGAAAATCCTTCTGTATACCAATGAAATAATGACCCTGGAGGATTCCAGGCGAGTGAGGTACAATTCTGATTGTCCTCAGGAGACATAAAAATGGCTGAAAATGAAAAAGTTTTAGAAGCGATCGAAGTTGCAAAAGCAACAGGCAAACTCAGGAGAGGAACGAATGAAACGACCAAAGCTATTGAACGAGGTACTGCAAAACTCGTTGTCGTTGCAAAAGATATTACACCTCCTGAAATTGTAATTCACCTTCCTATGTTATGCAAAGAAAAAAACATTCCTTGTGCAACCGTGCCAAGTAAAGAAGAACTTGGAGCTGCCGCTGGTTTGGGAATAGCCACAGGAGCAGTTGCAATCGTAGAAGAAGGCGAATCAAAAAAGCTTGTTCAAGAAATCATAGGTCAGATGAAACATGGCTGAACAGGCAAAAGAACAACAAAGACCTGAAAGGGTGAAGAGAAGAGGCCCTGAAGAAGAAGCGCCGAAGGGAACAGTTACTTTTTCTCCAGCGGTTCCTGCCAGGGTTGAAGAAATCATAGGCAGAACAGGAACAAGAGGGGAAGCGATTCAAGTGCGCTGCAGAGTTCTAGACGGTCGCGATAAAGACAAGGTTATCAGAAGAAACGTCAAAGGCCCCGTCCAGAAAGAAGATATCCTTATGCTCAGAGAAACGGAAATTGAAGCCAGACCTCTCAATAAATCAGGTGGTCGCGGCACAAATGTTTAGGTGAACCATGGTAGCAATTTGCACATTTTGCGGATCAGTATTGCAGAAAGGAACTGGAACGATGTTCGTTCGCAAAGATGGCAGAATCCAATACTTTTGTTCTCACAAATGTGAAATGAACTTGGTAAAATTAGATCGTAAACCAAGGGAAACATCCTGGACCTTCACAGCCCACAAGGTCAAAAGAGCTGAAAAACAATGATTGAAAAGACGTTAATAATTATCAAGCCAGATGCCATTAACAGAGGACTTCTCGGGGAAATCGTGCAGCGCTTTGAACGCAAGGGTCTGAAGATAGTAGCGATGAAAATGATGCACTTGCACGATAAGCTGCTTGAAGAACACTACCCCCACATTAAGGACAAACCTTTTTTTCCCGGTGTAAAGAAGTTTATGCAAGCTTCTCCAACGGTGGTGCTCGTCTTAGAAGGGTTTGAAGCTGTTGAGGTTGTGCGCCTCATGTGTGGCCCTACGAAAGCAAGCATTGCTCCTGCTGGCACGATTCGAGGAGACTATGCCCTAAGTGTGCAAAGTAATGTTGTTCACGCTTCCGACTCCAAAGAAACTGCAAAGAAGGAAATAAAACGCTTTTTCAAGGAAGATGAAATTTTGAATTACGAAAAAATTGATTATGAGCTGATTCTTGCTCCTGACGAAAGACGGTGATCATGCATGGCTGAGGAAAAAATTACAGAACGCGTTATGCGTGTTACTTCTAGACCTGAATTTATCAGAAACATCTGTACGAGCGCGCACATTCACCACGGCAAAACCGCTTTTACAGATAATTTAATGGCTGCCGCGGGTCAGATGGCATCAAAATATGCAGGAGACCTCGATCAGGGAATGATGACATGGCAGCACAAGGACGAGCAAGAACGGTTAATGACTGTGGATGCTGCAAACGTTTCAATGATACACGAATATCATGGGAATGAGTATCTTATTAATTTAATCGACACTCCTGGGCACGTTGATTTTGGTGGAAACGTTACCCGGGCAATGAGAGCCATTGATGGTACGATTGTTCTCGTCTGTGCAAGCGAAGGAATCATGCCGCAAACAGAGACTGTATTAAAACAAGCACTGAGAGAAAGAGTAAAACCTGTACTTTTCATCAACAAGGTAGATCGCCTCATCAAGGAAATGAAATTACCCCCTGAAAAAATTCAAGAAAGATTCATCAAAATCATTGCACAATTCAACAGGCTCGTTGAAAGAATTGCCGAACCAGATTTCAAAGAAAAATGGAAAGTTGACATCATGGGAGGAAGCGTTGCTTTCGGCAGTGCTCGCGACAACTGGGCTCTTTCCTTCCCTTATATGAATAAGAAGGGAGTCAAGTTTAATGATGTTATGAAGATTTATGAGATGGATGAAGAAACAAGAAAAAAATGGGTTTGGGATAACGCTCCCTTGTTTGAAGTGATTCTTGACATGGTGATTAAACACCACCCGACTCCTCTGGAAGCTCAGAAATACCGTATTCCCAAAATTTGGCGTGGAGATTTGGAAACTGATTTTGGAAAAAACCTCCTCACTTGTGACAAGAACGGAAAATTAGCATTCGTGATTACGAGAGTTGTTATTGACCAGCGTTCTGGAAAAGAATTATCTGCGGGACGATTGTTCTCAGGAACGATCAGACAAGGTCAGGAAGTGTATTTGAATTTGTCCAGGCAACGACAACGCATTCAACAAGTGTACATTTACAACGGTATCAAACCAGAAGCCCTGGAAAGCTTGCCAGCAGGAAACGTGCTCGCAGTTTCAGGAGTTACAGGAAATGCAGGAGAAACCATCACCCTTGAACCAGAAGAGCCCTTTCAGGAGTTAAAACACATTTTCGAGCCGGTGATTACCAAGGCAGTGAAGCCTACTAAACCTCAAGATCTTCCAAAAGTTGTTGAAGTGCTTCAAAAGGTTGGAAAAGAAGACCCCTCGGTAAAAATTGAAATTAATGAAGAAACAAGGGAAATCTTGATGAGTGGCATGGGGGAATTACACTTAGAAGTTATTGAAAACAGAATTAGAACGGAGAAAGGTGTTGAGATTCTTACCTCCCCGCCCATTGTCGTGTATCGTGAATCCATTACAAAAAAGTCACAGGAAGCGGAAGGAAAATCACCCAACAAACACAACAAATTCTACTTCGTTGTAGAACCCGTGCCTGAGGCATTGCGCACGGCATTGAAGGATGGTATGGTTCCTGAGGGACGCATTAAGAAAAAGAATTTGGAGATCAGAAAGGCGCTGATGGCTACAGGGATGGACAGTGACGATGCTGATAAGGTAAAGGACATTTTCAAAGGAAATATTCTCATTGATAAAACACGCGGGCAAGTGCACATGATTGAGGTCATTGAAATGATTTTGGACATGTTTGAGGATGTCATGGAACACGGACCTCTTGCACGAGAACCCAGCATTAATGTCATGGTTTCATTAACAGACATGAAACTCCACGAAGACGCAATTCACCGAGGCCCCGCACAAACCTACCCTGCAGTACGGGAAGGTATTCGAGGAGCAATGATGACTGCCGGCCCTGTCCTGTTTGAACCTTTGCAAGTGTTATTGATCGAAGCACCAGCTGATTTTATGGGGGCTGTTTCAAAACTCATTGGAAGTAAGCGCGGACAATTGCTGGACGTGGTTACAGAAGAAGAGGGAGAAACAACGTTCAAAACCAAAATGCCTGT
>JAGWAF010000007.1 GCA_018302085.1 Candidatus Woesearchaeota archaeon
TTGGTAGTTACCATAGATTAGAAGCTAGGTTTGGTACAAATAAGGGGCGCCCTGCGTATCTCCACAATAATCATGCCGGGCTGGATGCCTACTTTGTTAGGCATGCTAGTGGGCGTTTCCTCGGGGTAGCGCCGGAGGCGCTTGTCGCGCGCGGTGTTGAGCTAGTTCGACCAAGTCTTGAACAAGTCATAGCATTAGGCAGAACTCACGTTTCTTCTTCAGGTGCTGATGCGTTCAAAACAGATGCTATAAAACTTTATACTCAACAATAAATAGTTTTTTATACTTCTTTTTATTACTCTTTTTTGTCTCAGCTACTAATGTGAGTAGCTTGGAACTACATGCTCTTTCGCTATGGCGACTTAGTTGCTATAAAATACAACCACGACAGAAATGAAGTGGTGGTGGCTTTCATAAAGGTGAAAGGGCTACAAAGGGGCGCCCTGCGTATCTCAACAATAATAATAACGGGCTAGATGCCAACAATGTTAGGAATAATAATGGGCGTTTCCTCGGAATAGTAAAGCTTACCTTGGCTGGGACATTTATATTTTTTGTACTATTTTTCTTCCAGAATTTGTTAATGTGTAGAATTTGTAAATTCTGTCTTGAGGGTTTAGACATTCTACGAAATTTTTTTCTTTAAATTGTATCAATGTTCTTCTTACGTGTGTTCTTCTAATATTTTTTAGTTTGCATAGATTGGTATTAGTCATACATAGCTTTCAACTCCACTATCTGCTTAATTCCTTCTGGGTTCAATAACCGCAATTTCTTAATATACTCCTCTTCGCTTACTTCATTGTTAATGAATTGCAATTTTAGTTTTTCTAGTGCATTTATTGGTGGTAAGGATGGTTGAGGCATTGCTATTTGTTGATAAAAGTCTGGTTGTTGCGGTCTTAATTGCATTATTTCAGTTGGTCTATCAAGTGCATTCATTGTCAATTTCATTTTTTCTGCATCATCCAAGAATATGTAAGATTGTGTTGTTGATATGTCTTGATGTCCAACATTGCTTGCAATTACTGGAATTGGAACTCCTTTTCTTACTAAATTGCTTACATAAAATTTACGGAAGGAGTGAAAGTTTAAGCCAGATTTATCAATGATTTTTATTAACTTAACACTGTTGCAATTTCTCTGTGGCTAACTTTAGTTCGACCGTGCGCACCGAATTATTTAAATAGTCCTTGATTATGATTATAGCACCGTGATTGACGAAAAACAAATTAAACAGTGGCTGAAAGAGGGAACGATCACTCAGGTTCAAGCAAAGAAAATGCTTGCTGACGTTTCTAAAGATAAATCGAGTGAAAAATCCAATAATTTTATTGCGGTTGTTGCAGCAATTGGAGTAGTTTTAATCTTTATAGGTTTTGCATGGTTAATTGCGAAAAACTGGCATCAAATTCCAAACATAGTAAAAGTACTAATCCTAGTTGGTTCAACTCTTGCCGCTTTTGTATCGGGAGTTTTTTTCAGACAGAAGAATCACGAGGGAGTTGGAAGATCACTGATAACTCTTGGGGCATTATTGTACATCTTGAGTGTTTTTTTAATTGCTCAGATTTATGCAACCCCGTCAGGACTGCAAGGTTACGCTTGGCTTTTGCTTTTGTGCTGGCCTGTCGTGGCGTTAACGGCTTACTTTTTAGATTCCAAAGAGAACTTAGTTGTCTCAATGATTGCTTTTTTTCCATGGGTAGTCACGCAATACCTCGCTTCAGTTAACAATGGGGAAGAGGGGGTTATTTTTGGTTTTGTTTTGATATTTTTGGGCGCAGGTGCATTATTATTCAGTTTAAGTTCATTGCATAATTCTTTTAACCACAAATTTACAAACATATATCGTTTCTGGATGATATTTTACTTTCTGCTGATATTCTACATTTTAAGCTTTCAATCTTTCCTCCCGACATTGAGCAGATACTCATTTGAGGGAAAGGTATTTTCTGCGTTCTTAATTTTTTTCGTAATCATATGCCTTTTAGGGCTGGTCTTTGGAGCGTTCTTCGCCATACGTAAAAGTTCAAGATCTCTTAAGGAGATCCTTGGATTTCTGGGAATAATTGTGCTTTTATTTGTGCTTGTGCTTTCAACAAAAGTGGGGCAGGCAGGTACTGATTTGATGGGAACTTGCAATGTCAAGGGTTGCTATGATTTTAGTACCGAGTCCGTTTGTGCTTCTGCACCTGCTTCTTTAGTTTGCGAGTGGAAAACTGATCAATGGAATCCACAAGGTTATTGTTATCAGACAACTTGTTTTGATTTTAAAACAGAAGATAAGTGCAATTCTACTTCTAATAATTCGGGCTGCATTTGGAGGGATAACTCCTGTCAGCAGCAAACATGGGACAATACGGCTTATGAAATGTGCAGTAAATTTAATGGTCAAAAATACGTCTGCACAGATAACCCAGTATGTAACTGGCAACCTTCTGGTATGTTCTTTGATGTTTTGGGAGGATTACCAACTAGTTTGTGGCTCTTATGGATACTAAATAATTTTGTTTTCATTGGTTTTATTATTTTGGTGTTATGGTATGGCCAATCTATTGGCTCAACTAAAATAGTTAATCTGGGCATAGCAGCATTTATTTTAGAAATTTTAGCAAGATATATCGGTTTCTGGCTTGATTTTCAAGGGTATTTCGCATTCAGTGTCCTTTCAATATCTGGGGGATTATTATTAATCTTAGGAGTGTGGTTAATTCCTAAATGGAGAAAGAAGCTTTTGGATAAGACAAAACTAACCTCAAACAAAAAGGGATGAAATGAAAAAGCAATTTATTGGTTTAATCGCCGTGTTGGTTTTGATCCTTGTCGTAGTTTCAACGTTTATTCTTTATAATGAATGGCCGTTCATGACTGGTAATAAACTTGTTCTTGCAACATTGCCAGTTGATCCTTTCGACCCTTTTAGAGGCCAGTATATGGCGATTAATTATGAAATTTCGGCGGTGGATAATACAGTGGATAATATTAACGGGAGCTTTGAAGAGGGGGATACTATTTATGTTGTTTTAAAAGAAGACGAGCAGGGAATTTGGAGAAGGGATAGCACTTCAAAGTCAAAACCTTTAGAAGGGGATTTTATCAGGGGGGAAGTTATTAATGTTAACGGCGATAGTCTTAGAGTAGAATATGGGGTTGAACAATTCTTTTTTGAAAGGAATGCAAAACTTCCAACAACAAACATAACCGTTGAAGTTACCGTTGCTAATTCTGGAAGAGCAAAACTTGTTCAGTTATTGTATAACGGAAAACCCGTAGAAATAGAATATGAACCGTTTGATATAAAGTCTAAGGCATTCACTTCTCCGTATTCATGAGCAACTATTTTATCCTGGATATTGAAACTGCGCCGTTGCAATTAGAAGTCTATGAGCAATTAAACGAAGAAGAAAGAAAAAGCCATCTGAATCCTATTGATTCAAAGATTGTTGCAATTGGCTTGAGATCTAAAAATGCAAACACGATTCTCATGGATGATAATGAAAAGCGTCTTTTAGAACATTTTTGGAAAAAGTGGAATGAACTGAGGATGGGTGGAACTCCTATAGTTGGGTTTAATATCACCAACTTCGATCTTCCTTTTATCGTGACAAGAAGTTTTATCAACAATATTAAAATTACTCCTTTCACTTTAAAATTTGTTGTTGATCTAAGGGAAAAAGTGAATGCGTATCGTTATGGCCCAAGCAGGGGGACCCTAAAAGATTTCGGCAAAGCTTTGGGAATCCCAGAAATAGGCATGGATGGCAGCCACATTGCAATGCTTTGGAAAAATAAGCAGTTTGAAACGATAAAGAAATATTTAGAAAACGACCTTCTTATCACTGATAAAATGTATCAACGCATGGAAGAAACTAATATTTTACAGATTAATAAGTGGTGAGGCTATCGTCGTGTTTGTTTTGTTCTAAGCAATATTTATATATGGGTTAGCGTTTCTGCGAAGATATGGTTCCAGATATCAGTAACAATCCCGAGGTCGTTGTGGCGATTCGAGGAACGATTGAAGGGGCAGTGAGCGATGCAATAACGATGACCGCGAATTTGCAAGAATTAGCTTCGCTTGCACACGTCCACAGGATCGAGTCTGTTCGATATTACTTCGTTCAACTTGCAGAAGGGTACACCAAAGTGTGTGTCAATCTTGCACGAGCATTGGAGCGAGGTAGAGTGATAGATCAAGATGGGAGGGATCCATTGGTGGACCTCGCACATCAGAAACTGTTTTTTCTTAGAATAGCTCATCAACAGGTTATGGAAAGGAGTGGCATCATTTCAAGTACTTCTCAATCCTATCAAATCCTTCATTGATTTGTTTTTCGTCAAGAGAAGCGAAGCATAGCCTGATGTGATCTTTGTTTCCAAAGGTTTCTCCCGGCACAACTGCGACATTAGCCTTTTCCAGGAGGTCCATTGTAAATTGCCATGAATCAACAGTAATTTTCGGATAAAAATAAAATGCTCCTTCTGGGATGTCGCATTCCCATCCTATTTTTTTAATTCTTTTTTCCATGACCTCTTTTCTTTTTGCATAAATTTTTCTTTGTTCTTCAACGCATTGTTGATTTCCATTAAGAGCGGCGAGTGCACCATATTGTGCAAATGTATTACAACAGCTTACCGTTGCTCTAATTCCTTTTCCTAACGCGTCCATGTACTGCGCAGGTCCGCAAAGCCATCCAACTCTGTACCCTGTCATGGAATAAGTTTTTGAAACGGAATTGACAATTAAAGTGTTTTCGTGTGCGTATTTTGCGATGCTGTGCGGCTTTCCTCCAAAATAAATGTGGTCGTATACTTCATCTGTGATGATAAACAAATTATTTTTTATTGCAAACTCTGCAATGTCTTTCAATGTTTTTTCTGAATATATTTTTCCACTTGGATTGTTGGGGGAGTTGATCAAAATCGCTTTTGTTTTGCTATCCGGTTTTTTTTGGAGTAATTCCTCAACATTAACACCGATCATTTCCGCATTGCACCCTTTGGTCATGGAGTCATATTCCCAGTAGGGTTTTAAAACAAATATCTTTTCACCTGGTTTGCAAATTCCCGCAATTGCTAAAAAAAGTGCGTGCGCAGCTCCTGCAGTAACAATAACATTTTCTTTTTTGTAAGAAACTCCTTTGAACGATTCAAACGTAGCAATAGCATTCCTTAATTCAGGTAATCCTAAATAGGGCGGATAAGCAGTTTTTCCCTCATCCAATGCCTTCTTTGTTGCTTCAATGATGTGCTTTGGCGTTGGAATGTTAGGAGTTCCAATATCCATCCTAACGCAGTCCTTCTTCTGCGCAGCAAGCTCCGCAATTTTTCGTATTGCTAATTTGATCGAAGCAAAGTTGTCGTTGATGTGCATGCTATACCCTTTTTTACGTTTTTTATCTATCTTCTTTTATTGTTTGTGAATGGTAACTCGCGCTTCTGAAATAATGGTGATATTGTTTTCAAACTTTTTCTTTATATTTAAGGCTAATACTTGAAGGAGAGTTGTCACAATTTGATTGGGTCTTTGGTCTCGAAATCGTAACAAAATAACTCCTTTATGAAGGTGTTTTGAAAGTTGAAGTATGTTCCCAAAATCTTTATCGTGCGTGATAATGATCCTATTTTCGTCATATGCGATTTTCATCAACGCAGTGTCTGAAGTACCACATAAATTATTTTCCTTGACATCCTTGACGTTATACCCCGCTTTTTTCAAAGCAATAACTACTGATGTCGGGACATTTTCATCAGTCAAGAAGTTCATGGTCTACGCTGCGATAGGATAAACTTCTTCATGCTTAAGGACGCGAGTTGCATATTGTAAGGCTGCTAAGATGTCATCTTTTCTAAGGTGCGGGTATTCTTTGAGTATTTCGGTTACTGCCATTCCTGAAGAAAGTAATTCGAGAATAAATTCTACAGAGATACGTGTACCTCTAATGACAGGCTTTCCAGCTAATATTTTCGGATCCATTACGATACGAGTGTTCATGCTTATTTTGGATGACTGAAAGTATATAAAAGTATCGCCTCCTAAGGTGGGAGAATCATTTTATTCATGCCTTCCTTTTCCATGCGCTTCATGCAATTGTTTAAGATATTCACTCTCAATAAAAACATATTTCTTGAGTTCCTGCAGCACTTTTTCTGTATCTAATAAAACCCAAGTGTCACCATGCTTGTATTGCCAGAGCACTTCATCAATCAGGTATTGCCAGTCGAAGGATTTCTCTCTCTTTACAATGGTTAAGATATCTTCAAAGTCCTTATCCCTTTCTGTTACCGCTTTGAGGAGAACAAGATGCTCTTTTCTTAAAACTTTTACATGAAGTGTTGCTTGCGTTCCCTTAAAATCATGAACTGAAAAGAGATCTTCTTGCATTTTTGGGCTCAAAAGTGTTTTGAAAATCTTTTTTACAAAGAGATCAAATCTAGTATCGCCTCTTTTGTACATCAATGGCCTGTGGGGATCTCGAAGTTTTTCTGGAATATAAATTTTGAAAGGGGTTGTTTCAGTAAAACCTAGTTTTTCGATGGCCTTGATAAACGCCGTTTTTTCTTCAGGTTGTTCAAAGAGAATGTCAACGTCTTTGGTTTCATCTTTATATCCATAAAACATCATCGCAGTTCCGCCAAAAGCATAGCAGGTGATGTTTTGATGGAGCTCTCTACTGACAAGATTAAAAAGTTCAATTTGGTCTTCATGGGTGATCATTGAATCGCCTCCAAGTCTTTTTCATTAAATGGGATAAAGATATGCCATTTTGATGCAATTTCAGGAAAATTTTTCTTCTTGAGTTTCGTTAATTGTTTCCATACTTTGAATTTTAGGGTTGTATATCGTCCTGTCATTTTCATTACTCTGAAAAACATTCTTGCAACATCGTATAATGCTCCTACTTGTTGCCAACAATCCTTTTGTTTTGCTAATTGGTACAGTTTTTTCCAGTCTTTGATGTGGTTGAAGAGTCGCAAACTTGCCAGGATGACTCTAAAACTTTGTGTTTGGATTGCATCGATGAGCGCTTCTTCAGGGCCGTATTGGCCATGCACTTGATGATCATACCACGGAGCGATTTTCATGGGTGAATATTTGTTGATTATGTCAAACATTCCAGGATCTCTGGGCCTTTGTTTTTTCATGCTTATCTTGTAGAGCCTTTTTTGTTTTCCACCCCCTGACGTTGTGACGTACCCTTTCTTTTTGAGCTTGCTGAGAAGGTTGAGGGTGGACTGTTTCGTGAGGTGCAGTGCTTCAGCTGCAGTTTCTACCGTGTGCAATCCCTCTAATGTCCACAGGATTTCATCTAGCTGTTTGAGCTTCATAATATATTATCTATCATAAGTAATATATAAATCTTTCTATTTTTAGATGATGCAAACTGAATAGACTAAACAGATAAAATGTTCGCATTTCAAAATAGTTTTCATTGCCAATGAACAAAAGTGTTCATTCAGAATGAAAACATTTATAAATAAGCCTTCTTATAAATGCATCATGATCGAAAAGGATATGCTCAGAGAAATAGCTATTTCGCAACGAAGGGATATAAACGAAAAAGATACAGGGGTAAAAAGGAGCCTATTAAAGGAAATTGACCTAAAGGGTTCACACATCATTATACTCTCGGGAATCAGAAGGTCAGGAAAAAGTACTCTATTAAAACAGTTAATGAAGCAGTTGGATCATTTCTACTTTTTTGATTTTGAAGATCAACGAATGTTTAATTTTGATTTAATGGACTTTGAAAAGTTGAACATAATTTTTGAAGAAGAATTTGGAAAATCTGAAAATTACTTTTTTGATGAAATACAAAATGTTGAAGGCTGGGAAAGGTTTGTAAGAAAACTTCATGATCAAGGAAAAAAAGTTATCGTAACAGGATCTAACGCCTCTTTGTTAAGCAAAGAATTGGGAACCAAATTAACTGGAAGACACTTAAGATATGAAACTTTTCCATTTTCTTATGATGAAATGTTAAAATTATTAGACAAAAAATCAGGCAAGCAATCATTCGAAGAATATACAACGCGGGGAGGTTTTCCGGAATTTTTAAAAGATCAAAAACAGCAAATACTTCAGGAACTTTTTAACGACGTCATAACCAGGGATGTAATAATTCGCTATGATCTGAGAGACGCAAAGATTATTACTAATTTAGCGATATTTCTCATAACCAATATAGGAAGAGAATTTTCATATAACAAACTAAAAAAACAATTTGGATTCGGTTCAGTGAACACAGTAATTTCTTACATCTCCTATTTAGAAGATTGTTACCTATTATTTACAGTTCCTAAATTTGATTATTCATACAAAAAACAATTAGTGAACCCAAAAAAAGTGTATAGCATAGATTCTGGACTGGGGAGAGCTATTTCGGTGTCATACAGCAAAGATGCAGGAAGGATATTGGAAAATGTGGTCTTTTTACAATTAAGAAGAAAATATAAAGAAATATTCTACTACAAAGACAAATGGGAATGCGACTTTTTAATAAAAGAAAAAGAAAAAATAACACAAGCAATACAAGTATGTTATGAATTAACACAAGAAAACATGGAAAGAGAGATACGAGGGTTAAGAGAAGCCATGAACAAATTTAAACTCAAACAAGGAATGATCATAACATTGTGTCAAGAGGATTTTTTTGGAAAAGACATCAAGGCAATTCCAGCATGGAAGTGGATGACCCGCTAATGAAACCCATTTTGTTATCTCAAATTGCGATGTTTTGAGAAGTTTGAAATAATGAGAAACATACTCAAAGCATTAAATTATCGAACATTACAATGCTTTTCGTAATAGTGAAGATGCACTATTCATGTTCGAATACTTGGTGCCTTCACTATACTCAAACTTCTCTAAAGAACTTTGCCTAAAACACTCCATTTTTTGACATTTTGCAAAGTTCTCTTTTGTTATTATTGAACTGAAAGCAGAAGAGTTTAAGCCGGAATACGCGTGGAAATTAACTTTTATCTTTCCGCTATTTACAAGATGTTAAAACAGGAGCTTGATAGTTCCATCTGCCATAAACTGTTTAACTCGTTTTTTCAATTCTTGAAGTTTTTTATCGTCTGGCATTTTTCAATAATCTGTAAAAACTTTCAGATCAAAGAAGAGGATCATCCGCCTTAGAAGAATTTTCAGTGCCTTACACCCAAAGAGTTTTGGAAAAAAGTTCAAAAGTGAGTATGTTCTCGGATAAGAAAAATTGAAAAAACTAACTCTGGAGATACTTGTCGAGGAACGCTCTGTTTCTTGCTACGATTTGGTAATACATCCTCAATTTTTTTGCAATGCTCATAGCAAGTCTAGTCATAGGTTCCGGCAATTCTTCAATTCTAAGATCTTGTTTTTGAATTTTTTCTTTTAATTTTTCTAAAACTTCATCGCTATTTTTTGCACCTCTTGCCATTAAAATCGCGATTTGCCGTTGGTACTCTAATCGATGGTCCACTCGATCGTTGGTAATTCTTTCTAATATCATTTCTCCATAAATATAGTTCTCGTCGACTTCGGTTCTTTCGAGTTCTTGCCACCTTCTGAAAGCACTAGTAAAATCTATTCTGTATCCGCATTCTGGGTCTAGGATTCTTTCAAGATATAGATGGTGTAATTCGCGTGCGCATTCCTCTGCTAATTCAGAATCGTTTATTTTTTTGGCAAGATCTTTTTTAAAATCTTCTGCTATGGGGAGTGGGGAAGCCACTAGCATTCTGGCATCACCATCATCACAGGGTCCAAGGGTATTCTGGTTTGCAAATATGTTTAGAATTATGTTCTTTCCACCTCTTAACCCTTTAGGGCCGGATTCGAGCCCTTCCCACTGCTCTTGTTGTTCTTCGGGCCTGTTTTGGTGATACAGCACCCATGCTTTTTCAAATAGAGAATTTGGTTCGTAGTCTTCTTCGGAAGTTTTTTCTCTATTTTCAGCTACCCACCCTTCCCACCATGGTATCAAAAATGTTATGACTGCATTATAAGCGGCTACCACTCTTTCTGGCGTAGCTTTGTAAGGAGCATTTTCTGGAAGTTGTGCATTGATCCAATTTGCTATTTCTTGAGGTTCTCGATGGATTCTTTCGTATGCGTCAAGATATGCTTTGGCTTCTTTGGTTCCAATATACCATTGGGTTTTCAGCTCCTTGATTCCCGCAAGTTTTTGCTCTAATATTTTACGATTGGTCATTACGATATTTATCATGGCAAGTTCTTTATTAAGATTAGCCACTTTCACCCCCAATTTCTTAACCATATTGTAAACATTAAATCCACGTCTCATTTCCCGCAAACTATATATACCTCTTCACCATAGTGAACTATACTATGGCACTGCACAAGCTTGTCTTTCCCCAGGAAGTAGAAGTACACTATATCATACCTGGCATGCGAAGAGAGTTCGCTATAGCTATGAAAGGGATGAACATCGAACAAAAAAAGATTGCAAAATACTTAGTAGTTTCAGAAGCTGCAGTGAGCCAATATCTCTCAGACAAAAGAGCAACAGAAGTGCAATTCTCCGATGCCGTTAAAGCATTAATTGCAAGTGCTGCAGAACGTTTAATCAAAACAAATAATTTCATGGAAGAAGGATCGAAAATTCTCAACTACATAAAACAAGAAAAAACAACTTGCAAGATTTGTGTAAACTTCACCCATGAAAAGGATAAAAGTTGTAAAATGTGTTTCAATCTTCCAGAACTTATAGGCAATAAAATCAATCTGATACAACTAAAATAAATCAAAGAGACAAAATGAACCAAACCATACTGCCCATCATCGACAGATCCTACTTGGATAAAGCAGATGAAGGTACAACTGAATATACCCACAAAACAGGAATCAATGAAGAAGTAGTAAAATTAATTTCAAAAAGTAAAAGTGAGCCAGAGTGGATGCTCAACTTGAGATTAAAAGCGTTAAAACTTTTCGAACAAACACAAACTCCGAATTGGGGTCCTTCATTAAAAAATCTCGACTTTAATAAAATCACTTACTATTCAAAACCTAAAGCAAAAAAGAACGCAAAAACTTGGGAAGAAGTGCCAAAGAATATTAAACAAACATTTGACAAGTTAGGAATTCCCGAAGCAGAGCAAAAATATCTTTCTGGTGTAGGAGCACAATACGATTCTGAAGTTGTTTACCACAATTTACAAAAAGAATTGCAAGATCAAGGTGTTATTTTCATCGACATGGACGAAGCCGTTCAAAAATATCCTGAATTAGTTCAAAAATATTTCATGAAACGATGCGTTCCAATCAGCGATCATAAACTAATCATGCTTCACGCTGCAGTGTGGAGTGGGGGCACTTTTATTTACATTCCCAAAAATGTTAAAGTCAAAACTCCATTGCAAGCATATTTCAGAATGAACGCAAAAAGGGGTGGCCAATTTGAACACACCTTAATTATCGTCGATGAATGTGCTGATGTGCATTATGTGGAGGGATGCTCAGCCCCAGTCTACACCGAAAACTCATTACACGCTGGTTGTGTTGAACTCTTTGTTAACAAAAATGCAAGACTTAGATATAGCTCAGTGGAAAATTGGAGTAAAAATACGTACAACCTAAACACGAAGAGGGCAATCATCGAAGAAAACGGAATCATTGAATGGGTTGGTGGAAACATGGGTTCAGGAACAACCATGTTATACCCTTGTTCAATTCTTCTTGGAAAAAATGCAAGAGCGGATCATCTTGGAATAGCGTTTGCAGGAAAAAATCAAAATCAGGACACAGGATCAAAAGTAATTCTCATCGGTGAAAACACTTCATGCAATATTAATTCAAAATCAATCTCCAAGGAAGGAGGCATTTGTTCGTATCGTGGCCTTGTTGTTGTCAATAAAGGTGCAAAGAACGCAAAAGTTTCTGTAAACTGTGACGGTCTAATGATGGACGCGCAATCACAATCAAATACATTCCCAACGATTAAAGTTAATGAAAAAGAAGTCCATGTTGTCCACGAAGCAAAAGTTGGAAAAATTTCAGAACAAGATTTATTTTATTTAATGTCAAGGGGTCTTACAGAGCAAGAAGCAACTTCAATGATCGTTTCTGGATTTATTGAGCCAATCATCAAGGAACTCCCCCTCGAGTACGCGGTGGAAATGAACAAGCTTATCGAATTAGAAATGACTAATTCCGTAGGATAACTCAATCTTACAAAGTGAATACGAAAATGAATACAGCAATGCTTGCAAAAACGAATAAAGCGTCGATCTTAGATTTTTCTAGCGATGAGCATCCTTTCTTGAGAGAAAAAAGATTAAAAGCATTTGAACAATTTGAAAAACTTGAAATGCCGAAATTCAAATATGGCATTGGCGTGTACGGCACGTTAAATGTTGATTTTGATCAGTGTAATGAAAAGAAAAACAAGTCAAGTGCATTGAAAGATGAAATGCTAAGGAATCTTAAAAAAAATAATATCAAAAATATCAGTGCGCTTTCTTTCGAAGATGCAGTAAACAAATTTCCAAAAATAAAAAATTTATTCGGAAGTTTGATTCCCATTGAAAATAAGATTGATGCATTTCATTACATGTGGTGTGATGTTGTTGTAATCTTTAACGAATCTGATGCAACTTTGCCTTTACATCACATAACAAATAATTTTTCAAACAATCATCTTATTATCATTGCAAAAGAGAACACGCATCTTAATATTATCGAACAAACGGAAGGAAATGGTTTTGCAGCAGCCTTTGTGGAACTTTTTGTTCAACCTTCGGCAACGGTACAGTATACAACCATTCAAAATCTCAGCAATGGAATATTTTTCTCAACAAAAAAAGCGATGGTTGAAAAAGATGCACAGGTACACTGGGCAGATATACACCTTGGTTCAGAGCATGCAAGGGCATTTACGCACACGCTTCTTGAAGGAAATCAAGGGAAAGCCACAACGAAAACTTTCTTCTTCGCGAATCAAAAGCAACTCTTTGATTTACAATCAACACTTATTCATAATGGTCAAGACACAACTTCAACCATATTAAGCAAAGGATGTATTGATAACGAAGCAAAAACAATTCTTCGCGGACTGATTAAAATACAAGAACAGGCCTCTCGAGCCAAGGGAAGTCAAAAAGAAGAAGTGTTACTTTTATCAGAAGATGCAGAAATTGACGCCATGCCTGATTTAGAGATTCACAATGACGATGTGCAATGTAGTCACGGCGCGGCTCTTGGTCACATTGATAAAGAAAGACTTTTCTATCTCATGAGCAGGGGTCTTTCCAAAACAGATGCGCAAAAATTAATTGTGCAAGGCTTTTTTGGTGAGGCCTTTGCAGATTTGCCAGAAGAATTAAGTCAGCGTTGTGAAAAAATCATTGATGAAAAGCTTGAAAAAATAAAGGGTTAAAAATATTTTGAAAAATTTAAAAAACAACAATTCAAAAACAATTAAAAAATAAAAATTAACGAACATGAACATGCAACCTGAAACAAGAAAAAGTGAAATGACGCACTTTGAGCACATCAAGGAGGATTTTCCTATTTCGCGGAGGAAAATTCATGGAAAAAGATTGGTTTATCTAGATAATGCTGCAACGACGCAAAAACCAAGTGTTGTTCTGCAGGCAATGGATCGTTTTTATCTTGTCTTTAATGCAAATGTTCATCGCGGTGCAAACACCCTTGCGGAAGAAGCAACTATTGGATACGAACAGGCTCATCACGCCGTTGCAAAATTTGTCAATGCCAAATCATGGAAAGAAGTGATTTTTACAAAAAATACAACTGAAGCAATGAACTTGTTAGCGTACTCATGGGGATTAAACTTCCTCAAACAAGGCGATGAAATTATCCTGTCACAATTAGAACATCATTCAAGTCTTGTTCCTTGGCAGCAAATTGCAAAGAAAACAGGAGCCAAAATTCTTTACATCCCCCTATTAGACGATGGAACATTAAATCTTATCGCTTATAAAAATCTTCTTTCAAAAAATACGAAAGTAGTTTGTGTAGCCCATGTTTCAAACGCTCTTGGAACCATTAACGATGTTAAAACGATTGCAAAACTCGCGCATGGAAAAAATAAAGATATTATTTGCATTGTCGATGGTGCTCAAAGTGTTCCGCATATGAAAGTTGATGTTCAGGATCTTGATTGTGATTTCCTTGTTTTTAGTGGTCATAAGATGCTCGGCCCTACTGGAATTGGTTGTCTGATTGGAAAACAGCACCTCTTAGAAATAATGCCTCCTTTCTTGTATGGCGGTGACATGATCTCAGAAGTAACTTTTGAAGAGACAACTTTTAATGAATTACCTTGGAAATTTGAAGCTGGCACTCCCCCTATTGCTGAGGCTCTTGGCTTAAAAGCAGCGATTGACTATCTTACCAATATCGGAATGGGCAACATTCAAAAACATGAGCAAGAACTCACAAGATACGCTCACAAAATCTTGTCAGAAATTCCAGGACTAAAAATTTTCGGTCCATCCACTGAAAAAAAATCTGGAGTTATCTCATTTACTTTGGAAGGTATTCATCCTCATGATATTTCAACGATTTTAGACAGGCATGGCATCATAATCAGGGGCGGTCATCATTGCGCAATGCCCTTGATGAATTTGCTCGGTATCACCGGAACTTCCAGAATTTCATTTTATATTTATAACACCAAAGAAGACATCGATCTAGTCAAAAAAGCGTTGCTTGACTGTCAGAGGGTTTTCAAATGAATCAGGAAAATATAGCGAAGGATGAAATTTCAATCCAAACTGAAGAAGATCAGTTGTATAGGGAGAATATTTTGGATTATTATAAACACCCCAGAAATAAAATGGTGTTGCAATCATGTTCAATCAAACATCGTGAATTAAACCCATTGTGCGGGGATGATGTTACCGTTTATATTCAATTAGAAGATGAAGGAGCGGAAAAAAGTCAAAATAAAAATAAACTCGAAAATAATTTAAAAAACAAAAAAATAACGAAAGTAACTTTTACAGGTCAAGGCTGTGCAATTTCACAAGCTTCAATTTCAATGCTAACCGAAGTTATTGTTGGTAAAACATTGGACGAAATAAAAAAATTAAAGAAGGAAGACATCTTATCAATGCTCGGCATTACTATTTCGCCGGGAAGAATAAAATGCGCATTATTATCATTAAAAGCTGTTATGAAAGGAGTGGAAAACTATGAAGGGTCATCTTAAAGTAGAAAATATCCGTATCGCAGCGCAGGGGAAAGAGATTGTTAAAGGAGTCAGTTTAGAAGTAAAGCCTGGACAGATCGTTGCAATTATGGGTCCGAATGGTTCTGGAAAATCGACATTAGCAAATGCGATCATGGGTCATCCAGAGTACGAAGTTACCGCTGGAAAAATTGTGTTGGATGGAGAAGACCTTACACCACTTTCAGTTGATCAGCGTGCAAAAAAAGGATTGTTTTTATCTTTCCAATATCCTTCAGCCATTGAAGGTGTTACAATCTCTAACTTTTTGAGAACGGCGAGGAATGCAGTTAAAAATATTACAATGAATGTGATCGAATTCAATAATCTGTTAAAAGAAAAAATGAATTTACTTTGTATTGATCAAAAATTTATTAGTCGTTATTTGAATCAAGGATTCTCAGGTGGGGAAAAGAAGAAAGCCGAAATCTTGCAACTTGCAATTCTTGAGCCATCCGTTGCGATTTTAGATGAAACTGATTCAGGTTTAGATGTTGACGCATTAAAAGTTGTCGCGGAAGGGATTACGAAAACGCGAACGAAAGAGATGGGTATTCTTATCATCACGCATTATTGTCGAATCCTTGATTACCTTAAACCTGATGTTGTTCATGTCATGTTAAATGGAAGAATTGTTAAAACTGGCTCCTCAGAGCTTGCAAAGGAATTGGAAAAATCAGGTTATGCTAAATATCAGAAGTTGAGTGTGATACAATGAGTGAACTTATTACAAAAGATATGACGATTGGCGAAATTGTTGCAAAATATCCCGAAACGGCACAGATCATGCTTAATTACGGACTTCATTGCGTGGGTTGCCATGTGAATGCTTTTGAAACGTTAGAGCAAGGTATTCTTGGGCATGGTTATCCCGAAGAAATGTTGAATAAAATGTTGGATGAAATGAATACATCGATCAATGAGACAACGGATAAGAAAACTATAAAGCTGGATGACGCATCTGTTTTGAAGATCAATGATTTATTAAGATCTGAAGGAAAAGAAGGTTGGGGGTTAAGAGTGTCAATAGAATTTCATGAAACTATTTCTTATCAACTTGCCTTTGAAGAAAGAAAAAATGATGACGACGTGCTATTTGAAGATGCGGGCATCAAAATCTTTGTCGATCCAGAGTCTGCAAAGTTTCTTCATAATTTGTTTATAGCCTATGTTGAATCTGAAGAAGGTGCGGGCTTTAAAGTCGAGGAGATGAAAAGTTAAGCCGCGAGAAGTCTTTCCATGGTGTTGATTGTTCTAATATCCAAATCTCTATGCGTCTCTTTAATATACCCCAATAATCGTATTAAAATTTGATAATTAAATCCAGGCAATTTCTTCAATGTTTCAATTGTATCACAAATTCTACGGTAAATATCTACTGATTCAAAAGCAATCTCTGGCTTGAAAGCAAGAAAGCCAATTAAAATTCCAAGTGCGTAGCCAAAGCGATCAGTATAAAGTAGTAGTGCATCTTTGCTTTTAACAAAGTAAAGCATTTGGTCCGCATATTTGACATGCTCATTTCTGGTGAGGTTTTCAATTTTTATTAGGTCTGCTCCTCTTTCGAATCCTTTTCTGAATTGTTCTCGCATTACTTTCATGCCACCTTTGGGAAGGAGCTGATTCTGTAATAAACTTTCAATCTCTAAAGTGCCTACATCAAGAACATTTTGAAAAGTAACGGACATATCAGCTTGTGCGATATTTTTGTTTATAATTCTTTTGGATTTGAAAGGTCTAAGAATGTTTTTTGAAAGAATATTTTTGTGAGTCGCGAGTCTTTATCTTGAATCATTTAGAAAAGTTGGGGTTGCCATTTTACAAAGCGTTTCACTTCTATTCCTCTCGTCGCTAAATGCTCTATGACTTCACGAGGAGATCTTGTATCCGATAATCTAAACTGGGTGTCCCCTCTTCGATATTGTGCTTTATGTGAAGTTCTTCCTCCCGGGTTAGGTGTTCCGCCACTTCCAATTTGATCTATTATAGGAAATAACCTGTTTCTTAATTCGGTAGTTTCTCTTGCGCTCAATGCCAATGAAACATCAGGCAGTGCTAAACGTAACGTTGCTGCTATTTTTATCAATTCTTCATCTTCAATTCCGTGTGAGGAAATGGAAAGTCCTGGCGCAGGCTTTAATGTAGGGATGGAAATGCACACACCAACTCCCCTGCCCATAAGATACCATGCATGATGATATAAGCCAAGAACTTCAAATACATGATTTTCCTGAAGGCCGAATAATGCTCCGATTCCAATGTTTCGAAAACCAGAATCAACGGCCTCGTCCACCTTTCTAAGCCTTGCATCATAATCTCCTTTAAGAGGTGAATTGCTATGCAATCGCCTGTATTTTGCACGATTATACGTTTCTTGAAATAACACAAAATGTCTTGCTCCGACTTCGTAAAGATGTCTTAATGTTTGAGGAGAAAGATTTTCGAATTCAATCCAAGGCGATAAAGCAGTTCCCTTAACAATTCTTCTTGTTCCTTCAACAATTAATCCTTTGTACAGCTCCTCAGGCATTGTTCCCCCAATTAAAATGGCATTAGTAACGCCCATTTCTAGTATCGCCCTTGCCTCGTCTTCAATCTGAAGTGGAGTTAATGTTATTCGTTCCAAATCCTTGTTACTTCCTCTATAGCCACAGTAACCACAGTCATTAACGCAACTATTTGTTATGTACAAGCACGTGTAAAGTGAGGCGAAATTACCCTTTGTTCTTGATTTCAGCTCTGCTGCTATGCGCAATGCATCTTTTAGAGATTTGCCATCTAACTGTTGAAATAAAGCACTTGTTTCGGTTCCCGTTAAACCATGGCCATTCTCTGCTTTTTTTAAAATGTCATTCAGATGAGAAGAATTTTTACCTGTTTTAATTTCGTTCACTATGAATTCTTCATTTATGATCATCCTATTTCACCTCATAAGCATGGTGCCAGGATGTTTATTAAATCATGTTGTATAGTTACTATACAATAACTTTAAATATTACCTGTCTTCATACTGTTTATGGATGCAGCAAAACTTGCAAAGCTTGGTTTAACGGAACAACAAGCAAAGGTATACCTAAAATTACTCGAGGTTGGGCCGAACAGTGTCGGAACATTGATTAAACAGGTCGATATTTCACGAATATCTTGCTATGACACCCTGAACAGGCTTATGAGTCGCGGTCTTGTTTCTTTTGTCAAGGCAAGGGGTAAAAGAATCTATCAGTCCACAGATCCGTGTCAACTTCTCCACATCGCAGAAGAAAGGGAGCAACAGGCAAGACATCAAAAGGAGTGTATAAAAGAAATCCTGCCGGAGCTAAGCAGGCTTAGATCTCTCGGAGAACAAGAAGAAAAAGAAGCGAACATTTACAAAACTAAAGAAGGAATAAAGTCCCTCTTTGAACTCATGTTGAAAGAACGAAAGCCGATTTACGCCATGAGCGCAACGGGTAAAGCATTGCAGGAAATGAAATATTATTTTCCCCAATGGCATAAAAAAAGGCAAGACCTCAAAATTCCCGTAAGGATCATATTCAATAAAGAAATGAAAAATACAATGGTAACGGAAATGCCTCTTTCAAAAGTTAAATTTCTTCCTCAGCAATACAGCAGCCCGTCAACCCTCTTTGTTTTTGGGAGCTATGTTGCCACATTATTATGGTCGGATGTTCCATTTGCATTTCTCATAAAATCAAAAGAAGTCTCAAAAAGTTACCATAATTACTTTAAACTCATTTGGAAAATAGCAAAATAGAAGCTGTTCTGATTTTGGAGAAAAAATCCGTTTGAAATTAGATGAAGAAAAATTACAACTTACTTTTAGAGATTGCAGAAGTTGCAAAAACTGCAAAGAAACAAGATGTAGAAAAAGCCGTGAGGTGCACATTTTGGCAGAAGCAACATTAGTGGGATTGTTTAGCAAATAACCGTTTCTCTTTCCATCCCTCTCTCATTTCTTCTTTTGCTTTTTGGCCGTCTATTTCAAGATCTGGTATTATACCCCAAATATCTTTTACCAGTTTTTTCATTTTAATTTTGTTTTCTTCCATAATAGTTTTTGCTTACGCCTCTTTATTCCTTTCAGTACTGGTGGTATAATAATTTTTCCCTAAAAAATCAATAAGGTTTAAATAGCCAAAAGGCTCAAAATGCGTATGCAAAGAAAGCTTACGCGAGCAAAGAAGAGAGCCCCAGTATATCTCTGGACGGGCATGGGTTGGGGTAAAACAACTTCTGCGTTGGGCGCTGCGATGCGCTGCATTGGTCATGGCTTCAAAGTTATTATCATTCAATTTATGAAGGGAATGGGGGACATGATTGGGGAGTACAAAATTCGTGAACGTTTGTCTCCCGAATATGAAATCTACCAATTTGGAAGGTCTGGGTGGGTCAACTTAAATAAGCCAAGCAAAATAGACAAAAAAATTGCAGAGCAGGGTTTAGCCTTTGCAAAGAAGATGGCTAAAAGAAAGCCATACCTCTTATTTCTTGACGAAATTAATCTTGCAGTTGCATGTGGTTTACTGGATGAAAAGAAAGTGCTCAAATTTCTGGATCAGATTCCTCCTAAAGTTCACGTTTATATGACGGGACGGTATGCAACTCCGAGACTCATGCTTCGCGCAGATTATGTCAACGAAGTAACTATGCTCAAGGGTCCAAAAAAATTAGCGGGAGAACCTGGTATCGATTACTAGAATCTTAACCATGAAACCATATCTTTTATTCCTTGATCGTGTACATTGCATCGGCTGTGGTGACTGCCCTAAAGTTTGTGGCAAATATTTCACCATGCATAAAAATGGAAAGGTAAAAATGAAAAAAATGAAAATCGAAGATATACAAATGTTGCAAATCAATAAATCTGATATAGCATGCGGTTTGCGTGCCTCAAAGGTATGCCCTGCGTTTGTTATCCACGTCTTTGATGCAAAAACTCACAAGAGGATCAAATGAGCTTGAGCAAAAATGCAAAAAAGATACTTGCCATGCGTTATTTGAGGAGAGACATTAAAGGGAAGGTCCTCGAAACACCTGAAGATTTATTTCGCAGGGTTGCTCATAATATTGCCCTGGCCGATGCAAGGTATACCTATCGAAAGCAAATTCGAACATTAGAAAAAAAATATCACGAGCCCTTCTACCAGATCGTATACAAAAAAGAATTTGGAAATTTAATAAAAAAAGATTCCGAAATCAAAAAAACAGAAAGAGAATTCTATGAAATGATGATCAATTGCGATTTTATGCCGAACTCTCCAACGCTCTTTAATGCTGGGAGAACACTCCAGCAATTGGCTGCTTGCTTTGTTTTGCCAGTGGAAGATGATATGCACTCTATTTTTCAAACACTTCATGACACGGCAATGATTCATCAAAGTGGTGGGGGAACAGGATTTTCCTTCTCTCATTTACGCCCAAGAGGGGACCTTGTCAAAAGTACTCAAGGAAGGGCAAGTGGCCCTGTTTCGTTCATGAAAATTTTTGATGCTGCAACAGAACAAATTAAGCAAGGAGGAAAACGAAGAGGGGCCAATATGGGCATTCTGCGCGTCGATCACCCCGACATTGAGGAGTTTATCACGGCGAAATCACATGAAGGCGTTTTAAAAAATTTCAATATTAGCGTGGCAGTTACCGATCAGTTCATGAAGGCTGTCAAACAAAATTCTTCTTATAGTCTTATCAATCCAAGAACTAGCAAGGTAATCGGAAAAAGAAATGCCAGAAAAATTTTTCGTTTAATCTGTGAAGAAGCATGGAAAAATGCAGATCCAGGAGTCATTTTTCTCGATACGATCAATCATTACAATCCTACCCCTAATATTGGAAAAATTGAAAGTACCAATCCATGCGCAGAAGTTCCGTTATTTCCGTATGAGGCCTGTAACTTAGGGAGTATTAATCTCGCACACTGTATAAAGAAGTTTGGAATAATAAAAAATACTCAAACTTCTCTAGAGAACTTTGCTCAAAACACTCCTTTTTTGAATTTTGCAAAGTTCTCTATAAACAACAGACAAAAAGGTAAACGAACAGGTAAACAAATAAGTAAACAAATTGATTTTGAAAAAATAAGGGATCTGGTTTGGAAGGCGACACATTTTCTGGACAATGTGATTGATATGTCTCATTATCCTCTCAAACAAATTGAAGATATGGTGTATGCAAACAGAAAAATTGGCGTGGGGGTGATGGGGTTTGCTGACATGCTGGTGCAGTTGCGCGTTCCTTACGATTCTGAAAAAGCGTTGAAGATTGCGGAACAAGTCATGAAATTTGTGGATGGGGAGACGAAGAAAGCAAGCGTTTCCTTGGCAAAAAAACGAGGCGTCTTTCCCAATTTTAATGGCAGCAAGTACGATACCGGAAAAAAAGAAGATCGTGCGAGAAATGCAACAAGAACTTCAATTGCTCCCACGGGAACGATTGCTATCATAGCAAGTTGTAGCAGTGGCATTGAGCCTTTATTCGCGGTTGCTTTTTCCCACAGAATTATTGAAACTCAGCATATCACGGAAATGAATCAATTCTTTGTGGATCTTGCAAGGGAAAGAGGTTTTTATTCTGATACATTGCTCAAGGAAGTAGCTCATTATGGAAGTTTAGAAAAAATAAAAAATATTCCTTCTGATGTCAAAGGGGTATTTGTTGTTGCACACCAAATTGCTCCAGCATACCATGTAAAAATGCAGGCAGCGTTCCAGAAATATACAGATAATGCTGTAAGTAAGACGGTTAATCTACCTTATGCCGCGACCGTGAAAGAAGTGGGGGATATTTACATGCTCGCGTATGAGCTCGGTTGTAAAGGCATTTCTCTGTATCGATATGGGAGTAAACCAGGGCAAATCCTTACTCTCGGGCAATGCCCTGAATGTGAGTCTGGTACGTGCAGAGTGGGAAAACATGGGTGAACGTTGCTTCCTTGCTTTGGATTTGCCAGGAAATGTTCTTGATGAAGTCATGCGAATTCAGCAGGAACTTGAAAGGAAAAAACTTTTTTTTGGAAAATGCACTGAAAAAGAAAATATTCATCTCACGTTAAAATTTCTGGGAGAAATCGATGAGGACACTCTTAAAAATGTAAAAGAAAAATTAAAAAAAATAAAAATAAAACCATTCACAGCAACCCTT
>JAGWAF010000085.1 GCA_018302085.1 Candidatus Woesearchaeota archaeon
GGATTCATTGTCAGCACACAGACCGTGCCATATTTTTGCTGAAGCAGGATTTTTTCTTTCAGAAGTTGCTGGACCGTTCTATGGGTTGCATTGTATGAAAGTTTTGCCTGTTTGCTAAGCTCTCGAATGGTGATCTGAAGAAAGGGCTGTTTAGAGAAAACTGCTACAATTTTTATAACGAAGCCAAAATTCATACTATACTCGAAGCATTAAATTATCGAACATTACAATGCTTTTCGTAATAGTGAAGGTGCACTATTCATGTTCGAATATTTGGTGCCTTCACTATATCTTAATTTAGATAACATTATCTTATTGTGGCTTTTTTAAATCTTTCTATTTTATTTTACTTGAAAAATTGATCTAGAAATAGATAATGGTATCTATTTATATACTCTTCAATCCTCCCAAGTTCTCCCTCTAATCCCTGAGGAATGCTTCCCTGGATCTATATTTGCATTTCCAATACTTCAAGAAATCTTCAACAGGGATAGCGTATTTTTGAGGTACAAGGAGCACGGTTCTGCCAAGCTGAGTAATCTGATATTGCTTAACAACACCCGTTTTTCCATCCCTCCCCTTGAGCGCGTAGTAGAAACGAATTTTATCTTTTTTAAGAAGATGAATTGTGTTGTAGCTGAAGATGGTGTACGGTTTCAAATCACTATTCTTTTTCGCACGATCTTTTTTCATTTGCGCCTTCTTTTTCCGATTGGCTTTTTCTTTCTCTGCCAGATAAATTCCGAGGCTTTCACAAGTTTCTGCAATGGCCTTTCATTTGCTTCTGCCGCAAAGAGGAAATTCGTCATGCTAATAAAGGCGTTTGCCAAAACTGCGTAGAAGAGTAATTCATCACATGCCATGTAGACATAAGTAATCATTCCCGCATTGGCTGCCATGATCAAATATAAGGTTTCTGCGGTAAGCCAACTACTCTTTTTGAAACTCAAAAATCCTGCCAGGGTAATTCCGATGATGGCAAATAAACCCAGGGCTAGGGTAAGGTAGACTAAACCTTTAGATACTGCGCATGTCGGACCAGGCTCTAATCGTACTGGTACGAATGCTTCCGTTGGAGGAAGTTCTTCGGCTTTCAATCCTTTTTCTGCAGCTTCAGCAACTTCTCTAGCAGCGGCCACGGGTTGCGCTTCAGGACTCGGAGGAGCTGCAGGAGGTAGAGAGTAGCCACCACCTCCACCACCAGGTGGAAGTACAGGCGGTTCAACTACCAAGGTTGTCGCATTTGCCCTTACAGTAACATTTACTGTTAAATTCTGCGTTGCGTTAACCGCGTTAGTTAGGATAGTGTCAGGCGGCGCAGTAACTATTCCAGTAATTGTAATCGTAGCACTGCTCATGTTCTGGACTGTTAAGAACCATTGATTATTACCAACATCTGGAAAAGGAGTTGCCGAACTGAATACGAATCCTGAAGGATATGTTTCTATGACATGAACTGTTGCATTCGTGTTTGCTCCGTTGGTGATAACGATTGTGTATGTGAGCGTGTTTCCACTTGCTACAGGATCTGGGCTGTCTTGTTTTGTTATTGAAAGATTAACATTGGGAACAGGCCATGGACCAAAGTCTTCAACAAATCCACTTGTGAATGCTCCCAAAGATGTGCTGTAAGGATGCTGTGCTCCAAAGTCACCGAATTGGTCGTTGTTTTCATCATAAATTGCCAAATTTGGAAGATCATCGTACGTATTTCCTCTTGCCTGGAATTGTGTCGGGAATGTTGGATCTGTCGTGTTAAAGAAATTTCCCGAAATTGCAGCAGTGATGTGCTTTACAGTATTACCTGTGAAATTGTTGAAGTAAGCAACGTTATTTGTCCCTGAAGTGATGTTCAATCCGCGAGAATTAGTAAAGATGCTGTTATTGTGCATGACGTTACTTGATGCGTTATTTGTAATTAAAATTCCCTCAATATTATTTTGAATAGTGTTAAAAGAAACATTAGTTGTGTTAGAATTATTTATCAAAACACCTATGTTACCATTGTCTATCGTGTTACCAGAGACAAGAGTATCAAATGCAGGATCGATATCAATCCCTATTATACTGTTAGGAATTTGGTTGTTAATGATGCTAACATTATTACTATTTATTATCTTGACTCCCTTGGAATTATCGTTAATTGTTGAGTTTACTACAAGATTAAGGTTAGAACTATTAATCATAACCCCCACGACAGTGTGACTAGAAACTGTGTTTGCATCAAGAGTATTGTTCTCGTTACCAGTACCGCCAGTTGTAGTGTATGGGCCTCCTACTTGAATTCCAATAACGCCATTACTATCTACGATGTTATTTCTCGCTGTAACGTTTGTGGATGTTCTCGTCGGAGTTGAAGTTATAACGATGCCCCTAGCGGAATTATTTCTAACAGTATTGTTTTCTATTAAATCATCCCTCCCCCCCAAATGATAAATACCTGCTCCTAGGTTATGCTCAATTGTGTTATTAATAATGTGAATATTTCTCTGAAGAAGAGGGAAGCTAGATATCTCAATACCTGAACGTGCGGTACTTGCTCCGTTGTATCTGATAGTGTTATTTGCGACTCTTGTTCCATTATTGTCACCGTTGACAGCGCTCAGCATAGAAATTCCTGCCATGCTGTTATTGATAATAGTATTATTCTCTATGACGCTGTAGCGCGTTTGCAATCTGATACCATAACCTATGTTATCATTAATCGTATTATTAACAACAGTATTGTTAAAGGTATTAGCACCTATTAAAATAATGGTTGCGCCAGAATCGGTATTATTGTTCAGACTGATATTATTGTCCCTAACAGTATTTTCTATTCCAGAAACAAAAACAGAGCTTGGAAATAAATTATCGGCTCCGCTAGATTTGGATTTTGTAACAGTGCTTTTTTCTAGGGTGTTATTTGAACCACTGATGCGAATACCAATAGTGCTATTTTCTACAGTGCTGTTAAAAATGCTGATGTTGTTCGATGTGTCCAGAAAAATTCCTGCGTCGAAACTAACGTCCGTTGAAGCGGTCTTGTTATGCGTTACCCCAGTGCGTAAATAGCTGCTGTTTACTTCAGTATAATAAAATCCAGCTCCCGTATTGTTTCTGCTTGTATCATTGTTAAAACGGATGTTGAAACTATTTGAAATATTCCAACCTCTGTGGAAATTTTCAGTAACACAATTATCAATTTGTACATCATTCGTTTCGAAAATATCAAATCCAGAACCGGAACCATTACCCATAATCACAATGCCATCTGCGCACTTAAAGTCGATAGAGCTAGCATTAATTACAAAGCAAGTTCCATTAACTGTAATGTTTTGCATTAAGTAAGTGTCTTGAGTCACATTGCCACATTGTATGCTTAAATTTCCAAGCGGGGCGAATAATGAGAAGCTCGTGATATTTCCTGATCTGACGACATTGTTTGTGGTGTCCACGGTTGATGTTGCTAACTCTGCCCAGTCTGTTCCGTTGTGTTTATTTATTCTGATTGTATCTTCAATAATTCCGGAAAGATCCGCGTCCAGATATGTGAGGTTGTAGTCTATGTATCCTCCCGCTACGGTTTGTTCTATTGTTAGGTTATATTGTAATTTTCTTTTTCCAGGTGGATCTGCTGCCGCAGTTTGGTTAACATCGATGTACACTGTTTTGAATTCATGTGTTGTTATGTTTGGTCCGCCCATTAACAGCATTCCTGTTATTGTGTTTGTTATTTCCGGCGAGTTTGAGTAAAATTCTGGCGCGTTTGTCGCGTTTACCGTGTCATTGTTGAATGTGTTTAAGCTTGCAGATCCTTGCAATTCAATTCCATATGATCCATTGGTTCCATTAGTTGCAATGATATTAGATGAGAAGGTATTGGAGGTAGATATTGTGTTAAGGCGTACGCCTGGTGAATAAGGTCCTGCTGTTGCGATATTGTTTGAACTAATGGTATGACTGCTAGAAGTGAAATCTATGCCCACTGAATTATTTCCTGAGGTATTAATATTATTTGAAATAATACTAAATCCAACGCCTCCAGCTACAATTCCAGAAGCTGAATTATTAATTGTAGTAACTGTATTATTAATAATAATCTGTGAATTAGCCTGCAGTTGTATCGCTATGGCACTTAATCCTGATGTGGTTATATTATTTGAATCTAGTCTTGTTCCAGTTGCAGAAGAAAAGATGCTGACTCCGCTTGCAGAAGATCCGTAAGTTGATAAACTGTTATTTGTAACATTATTGTTCTTAGAGGATATTCTAATCTGCACTGCGTGTGAACTCGTGCCAGAAGTGTTTATCGTATTTTCCTCTAATCTGTTTGAGCTAGATGTGGAGATTATGTCTACTCCCATTGCACTCGATCCTTCTGTCGTGATTGTATTTCTAGTGATTATATTTGAAGAAGAACTTGAGCCAAGTTGGATACCAAATCCTCCTGCAGCTATTGTATTGATCCTATTTGAAGAAAGGTTATTTGAATTTGAAGAGCTAAGACTTAATCCAATACTGTTTGAGCTACTAACGTTATTATTTGTTATCGTGTTAGAATTTGCAGAGTCTAAGAATATCCCGTCTCTTGAAGTGTTGACACTATTCTCACTTATGTAATTGTTTGTTGAACTTGTAAGTAAGTAGATTCCAAATCCAAATCCTCCTGAGTTACTCTGTCTGATGTAATTGCCAATAATGCTAATATTGACCCCGGTAGTAACTCTTATACCTACCGCTGTTCCTGTTGCATTGTATGTTGTACTGTAATTTAAGAAAGAATTGTTAAACAATCTCTTATCAACACGTCTCGGGTATTATTTATTTGGAATGCAGATCCTGTAGTGTCTCCATGTATTTCTACTCCTTGCTCGCATGTTACTTCTGCTGGTCCTGTTACATTGAAGCATGTTCCTGCCGATGTTATGTTTTGTGTTATTATTCCTGTTCCAGTTATTTCTCCGCATTGGTTAAATGCTACAGATCCAAACGGAGCAAACAAAGAGAAGCTAGTTATGTTTCCTGATCGAACAACATTGTTTGCAGTGTCTACAGTTGATGTTGGTACGAGAATCCATTGTGCGGAAGTGCCGTTGTACCTATAGACTCTGATTGTGTTTTCGACGATATTGGCAATGTCCGTATCGCTATATGTCAAATTAAAATC
>JAGWAF010000008.1:0-4813 GCA_018302085.1 Candidatus Woesearchaeota archaeon
GCGGACATTTTGAGAACCAAAAATATTGTTGTAGATCTTATTAACGTCGCATCGGGAAAATCATTGAGTAATGTTGGGATTGTCGATTTGGATGTTGACGAAGATACTACAACTCTGTACATTAAAAATTATAATGATAAAACTGAAACGGTAACTGTGAGAATCGCAAACTTTGAAAAAACACTCACCTTGCAACCTAAATCTATTGAAACCTTCGCAATCACAACGCCAGAAAAGGTAACGAAAGTAGAATTGAATGTTGATGATGATTTCGCCGTTGATAACTTCGCATTCATCAGCGCACCGTCAAAGGACAAAATAAAAATTAACCTTGTTTCCAATCGAAATCCTCTCTTCCTGAAGGCAGCTCTTGAATCAGGGGAGCAAACGGAAGTGACCATCTCAGAACCCCCGATTATTAGCAAAGACCCTTTTGATATCATCGTGCTTGATACTATCACCCCGGGAAAAATTCTTCCCGGAACCTTTGAAGATCTGAAGGAGAAAATTCAAAAAGATGGGACAAGCCTGGTGATTCACGCGCACAACGATCTTCAGGGTATTGACTACAAAGATTTGCTTCCCGTGAATATTGAAGGCGTCGAGAGCGGAGCCCCCATGGTGATTGAACAGGTCAACCGCTTCACTAAAAATATTGATTTTGGTTCCGTGCAAAAATATTTCGTTGCAGCCAACAAGGATAATGCGATTACGATTGTTTCTGGAAAAAATAGCAGTATCATTGCCTTAACGCGTCTTGGACGAGGAAAAATCGCATATTATGGAATCATGGAAGACGCGAGCGAATTCAAATTCTCTCCGGGGTATCCTATTTTCTGGAACAACCTCATCGAATTCCTGATTGATAAAAAAAGTGTAAAAAATCTGAATGCAAAAACGGGCGACACTCTCATTTTAGAAGGCACTGAAAAAATCACCCTTCCCTCAGGTAAAAAAATTAGTCAGGGCACGTTAATCTACGAACAGCAAGGAGTGTACACTGTGGGTGACAGGGAAATTGCCGTTAACCTTCTCAATGAGAGGGAATCCGACATTATTCCCAAACAGATTGTGGGGCAGAGCAGTGCTAAAATAGAGCTCAAGCCAATCAATGAAGAACGTACGCTCGACTGGGAGATTCCCTTGCTTATTGCAGCAGCAGTCATGATGCTCCTGGAGCTTCTTTACATTAAGTTCAGGGGCGATGTCTAATGGTATGGTACCAGGATATCGGAACAAATCTCTTTGGAGCTTTCATTGAGTATTTGAAATACCCATGGGTTCTTCTTTTGATCGTTCCATTATTCTTCGTTATCTTGTTACTGCTCAAAAAAGATTTTGTTAAGCTCAAGGAGGAAGAAGACAGGTCAGAATTAAAAGTCATCAGAAAAAAACAGCGCAAAGTCATCCTTTTCACGAGAACTATTCTGTTCATCCTGCTTTTGATTGCCATTGCAACCCCGTACGTGGAGCAAACGAAGACGACTGCAGGAGAACCTTTCATTAGGGTTGTTATCGATAATTCCACTTCGATGGGTCTTCTAGACACAAGCGAAGTAGGTCCTTTGATTCGTGGACTCGAGTCACAGATTGAGGTGGACGTTGTCCATATTCCAGGAACGGATACTTCTGCAATTGGGGATGCAGTGCTTGATAATATAGCAGTGGACGAAAACGTTCTTCTTATTACTGATGGGAACAACAATAAAGGTGCTGATCTGGGAGATGTGGCACTCTATGCTTCCCGTCTTAACGCAAGTATTAATGTTATCGATCTCAAAGCAAGCAAGGCAGACGCGAGGGTGACGATCAGGGGCCCTGACAAAACATTGGAGAACGTTGATAATCAGTACACTGTAAGTGTCCAAACTGTTGGCGACGCTCCTACTTACGCCCTCAAAGTACTCGTTGACGATCAGCAAGTACCCTGTGATCAAATCGGTATCAATGATTGTGTGTTCACAACAAAATTTAGTGATGGCGTGCATAAAATTACTGCAATGGTTGACATCCAGGATACTTTTGAGCAAAATAATATATTCTACAAAACCGTCGCAGTCGTTTCAAAACCAAGGGTGCTCTTCTACTCTGAAAAAGACTCTCCGATGTACACCCTTCTTTCTCAGGTGTACGAGGTTACTCGAACAGATAATCTTCCTGACGATCTTTCAAGGTATCATACAGTGATTATTAACGATATTCCCGCAAGCAGGCTCAATGCAAAGATCGACCAACTTACAGATTACGTTACTGAGGGTAACGGCCTTTTCGTTATCGGAGGTTTAAATGCCTACGATCGTGGTGGTTACAAAGACTCCTTGTTTGAAACTCTTCTCCCCGTAAGCATAGGGGAAGCTGCCAAAAAAGAAGGCGATGTCAATATTGTGCTTGTTATCGATATTTCTGGAAGTACAGGACAGCAAGTTGCGGGAGGCGCGGAAGCCGTCGACGTAGAAAAGGCACTCGCCCTTGGTGTCATGGAGGATTTGCGCTTTGATAACAAACTCGCAATCGTTGCGTTTAATGTTGATTCTTATCTTATTGAACCTCTCTCTTACATCTTTGAAAAACAAGATGTTGCCCCCAAAATTAAACGTCTTCAAGATAGTGGTGGAACTCTCATTGACGCAGGAATTTTGAGGGCTATTGATATTCTTAAAGTTACGCAGGGAAGCAAAAATATTATCCTCATTAGCGATGGTATGACACAAATTATTCCACGAACGATTGCCGCGGCAGAATTATCAAAGGGGCTCGGCATCAAAATTTATACGATTGGCGTAGGTGCAAAAACGAATGAGCAGCTGATGAGAGCCATTGCAGATATCAGCACAGGAATTTATTTCAGGGCAGAGCAGGAGCATCGCTTGAGAATTCTCTTCGGAGAAATTGATCAACAGGAGAGTGGCGAGTACGGGGTTGTTATTCTCAATGCAAATCACTTTGTTACGGAAGATCTTGATATCAGTGCATCTGTGTTAGGTTACAACCAAGTTGTTCCCAAATCTGCAGGAAGATTGTTGGTCACAACTTCCCAAGGAGATCCTCTTTTAACAGTGTGGAGGTTTGGTCTCGGAAGGATTGCCGCGCTTTCCACGGACGATGGAAGTTTGTACGCTGCGCAATTACTATCAAAAAATAATTCAAAAATTATTACAAGAATTGTTAACTGGGCTTCTGGCGAACCAGAACGAAAGAGCGATAGTTTCATTTCTGTTGAAGACACTCGAGTAAATATCCCCACAGAAATTACTGTGAAAAGCGCGGCTCCTCCAACTGCAGAGGGAGTGTTGTTTTACAAAACGGACGAAGGCTTTTACCAAGGAGAGATTACTCCCACGCAACAAGGTTTTAACTCGGTGTTGAACACTCTCTTCGCGGCAAATTATCCTGTAGAATATGAAGAGCTCGGCATGAATCCGGAAATTCAGAACATTGTTTCAGTTACACAGGGAAAAGTTTTCCAACCAAGTGACGTTCCAGGCATTATCGAACATGTCAAATCAAGAGCTATTAAAACAGAACGCAAGAAAGATAACTTAAGATGGCCATTTGTGCTGGCTGCTCTTGCAATTTTCCTTATTGAAATCTTGATCAGAAAAATTATAAGTAATAAAAGGCAAACTATATAAAACAAAGATGTTCAGTGGGAAATAAGTGAGAATAGCAAGTGAGAATAGTAAGTGAGAATAATAGTAACAATAATGGTAATAATAGCAAATGGGAATAATAGCAAAATAGTAAGTGAGAATAAGTGAGAATTATGGGATACATAAACCAAAACGCAAATCTTGTACTGCTCTTTTTGTTAGTGCTAAGCGTCACTGTCCTCGTTGGAGCAACCGTGTACTACCAAGGTAATTTCTCTTCTATTAACGAGGAGTACAATCACAAATTGGAAAGTCTCCAAAAATTGGAAAAGGAGCTCACTCAGAAAAGTTCCGTTTTGAACAAGACAAGGGAAGAACTCGTGCTCAAATCAGAGAGGGAATCTGAATTCACGGAACAGTTTACCGAAATCCGTTCACAAAAAGAAGTTTTGGAAGGGGAGAGGTCAAAGCTTACTTCCGAGAAAGAATCGTTAGAGGGACAACTGGACGCGGCACAGGAAGGCTTGCGTGAATCACAGGCAGAATTAACTCACGAAAAAAGACGGGTCGCGGAACTCCAAACTCTCAATGCACAGCTTGCTGTCGAGGTTAACTACTGGAAGGAGCAAACAGCATCTATACGTTCACAGCTCAATGCATGCCAATCCGAGGGGTCATAAGAAGGATATAGAAATGTCATGGTAAAAGCACAAATTGTAGCGGCAATCAGGGAAATTAAAAACACGCTGAGTTCGATTACGTTGCTCTCGTGCTTTCTCGACGCCCTGCTCGTCTTACTGCTAAGTGTCATTACTCTTATGCTCATCTCAGTTGAATGGTATTGGGCAATCATTCCTTTTATTATTTATTTTTATATTCATTACAAAAACGGAAAGAAGCAATTGAGTCTCGCATTTGTGGAAGAAAAAACGCCTGAGTTAAAGGAAGAGTTGAGAACATCCGCAGACAACCTTGACAAGGATAATGAAATTGTGATGGCTTTACATGAAGAAGTGCTGGCCAAGATGCGCAGAATTAAGGTTTCTGATTTCATTGATTTTAAAAAAATCTCGCGAAGAATGTTCGTGATTAGTATCCTGTGCTTCCTTATACTTATCTTCTCTGCCTTTAACGTTTCCTTTATAGATATTAACGATCTTTTAGATCAAATTACTCAGGAGCAGGAAGAAACGAAAAGCCCTTATGAAGAAGAAATTCCTGAA
>JAGWAF010000008.1:4832-34613 GCA_018302085.1 Candidatus Woesearchaeota archaeon
CGGGTGGCTCTATTTTTGGGGAAGAGTCCATTGCGGAACTTGGAGCTGAAGAGCTCAATTTGCAAATTAATCCAGTTTTATCAGAAATTGATATTAATGACGTGTCAGATGCAAAAGAGAAGGAATTCAAGAAGGATTATTTTGAAGAGGACATTGAAGCCACTCAAGATAAAACATATGAAGAAGATATCGACAAGAAACACCGTGAAGTGGTCAAAAACTATTATAAAGAAATTGCACAATCATAAACATGCACAATCATAAACATGCACAATCATAAACACAATCATAAAAATACAAATATAGTAAACTGCGTAGGATATAGCCTACTTGCACACGCAGTTTACTTATTAGATAACTGCGCCAAATAGGCTATAAGTTGCGCAGTTATCTATATATGATCATAAAAAAAGGTGAATGCGATGGGATCTATAGAAAATGTCAAACGAACATTCGATTACATGTTTAGTGAGGTAGCGAAGGTCATTGTCGGGCAAGAGGAAGCAATGCGTCAAATTATGATTGCGATCTTCTGTAACGGAAACGCACTGCTGGAATCCTACCCTGGATTGGCAAAAACACTCTCCATTAAAACAATGGCGAAGATCATGGACTTAAAGTTTAGCCGTATTCAAAGCACTCCAGATCTCATGCCGTCGGACATCACAGGAACTTATATTATTGAAGAATCCGGGGGTAAAAGAGTCTTCAAATTCCAGGAAGGCCCCGTGTTTGCTAACATTGTGCTCGCGGACGAGATCAACAGGGCAACCCCCAAAACCCAGTCCGCACTTCTCGAGGCAATGGAAGAAAAGCAAGTTACGGTGGGAAACAAAACGTTCGAGTTGGACAAGCCATTTTTCGTGCTCGCTACGCAAAACCCAATCGAGCAAGAGGGAACATACCCATTGCCGGAAGCTCAGGCAGACCGTTTCTTACTTAAAATTAAATTGGATTATCCCAAATTTGAGGAAGAAATTGAGATTGTTGATAGGTACGCAGAAGTTTTGAGGGACGTTAAACTGAAGCCAATCATTACAAAACAATCCATTTTGCAATTGCAACAACTAACACGACAGATTCCCATCGCGAATGATATCAAAAGATATGCGGTTCAAATTGTAAACACAACGAGAGTCAGGAAAAACTTGATTGAGTATGGAGCTTCCCCGAGGGCAAGCATTGGTCTTGTTCTTTCCTCCAAGGCGCGTGCGCTGCTTGAAGGAAGGAAATACGTAAGCAAGCAAGACATCAATGAGATGGCCTTGCCCATCCTACGCCATCGTATCATCCTTAACTTTGAGGCGGAGAGAAGTAACATGCATGAGGATGACGTGATAAAACAACTCCTCAAGTAGGCTCCAAAACAAAATGACTAAAACAAAATGATTGACACTAGTTTTTTGCACCAATTGGATCGCTTCAACCTTGTGATCAGTCGCAAGGTAAATTCCAACTACATTGGGGAACGACAGAGCAGCGCCACTGGAAGGGGTTTAATCTATAAAGATCATGCACCTTACACTATTGGTGATGATTTTAGGTCGATCGATTGGAAAGTGTACGCAAGACTCGATAAGCTCTTTGTTAAAAGATTTGAAGAAGAAAGAAATCTCCAGGTGCATATTTTGGTGGATTATTCTGGAAGTATGAACTTTGGAACAACGTTTAAAAAAGCAGAATTTGCGGCCATGATAGGATTGGGGTACGCATATATAGCATTGAAGAGCAATGAAAAGTTTGTCCTTTCAACATTTGCAGAGGGCTTGGAGCGCTACAGGGCAAAGAGGGGGCGAACGCAACTCGCGGCCATGGTGGAGTACCTCAATAAAAAAGTGCCGGAAGGAAGCACGGACATCGTTCAGGCCCTTGGCAGTTATCGTAAACTCTTACATCACCGTTCCCTGGTTATTATCGTCTCAGATTTTCTTTACAACCTCAATGATCTTCGCAACGTATTATACCAATTCAAGGATCACGAAATCAGGCTCATTCAAGTGTTGGACAAGGTAGAACGTAAATTGACTCTTGAGGGAGATTTCAGATTGAAAGACCTGGAAAGCAATTCAGTGCTTCGCACCTACATAAGTCCTTATCTTAAAAAAAGATACCAGGAACAGCTTGTAGAGCATAATAAAGAACTCCGCAAGATCGCAATGGAGCTTGGGGGTAGATTCTTTACCGTATCAACTGACATGACTATTTTTGATGCGATGTTCTTAACTTTGGTGGACAGGCCTTTGAGAATCTAAATCCATAAAGCAGCTTAGCAGAAAAAGTTATTGTGTGGGTCGTGGCCTTGGAGTAGAATCAGGAGAATAGCCGATTAATGCAGGCTGTTCGACGCAAAATCTCCGATCAACGGAGGAGTAAGTCTCCGCCACGACCCACAAAAGAAGAGACTTTCAAGAGGGCTCCGTAAAGCCCAACCTTTTTAAAATCATTGTCTTCTGCATTGCCATGGAACAGGATTTGATGCTCTTGATAAACAAAGCAGAGCAGATCTACAAAGAAAATTTTTCTCGAACTGTGAAATTTGAGAGGGCTGTGTTTTTCAGTTGGGGTTGCACAATTGGGGATTGTGGATTCTGCTACATGAGTACACAGCCGAAAGATAAGGCTGCGCAGGAAACAAAGAGAAGTACCGCGTCCATCTTAGCTGAGTTTATCTTGGCAAAGCATCTTGGCTGGGACATTGGCTTTTTTACAGGGGGCATTGGTGTTTTTACCCCGGATGAACTCCTGGTGTTGTTGAAACATATTTTTGAAATCACCAAAGAAAAGATTTGGCTTTCTGTGGGGCCGATTCCCAAAGCACTCCTTCAAAAATATCAGCCTTACATTATGGGTGTGGTAGGATCCACGGAAACGATTAATCCAGTACTTCACAAAAAAGTGTGCCCATCAAAGCCCATTGCTCCTTATGAAAAAATGTTTGAGGCTGCTAAAGAACTAGGACTCGCGAGGGCAATGACGTTCATTGTGGGCATGGGCGAAACCAAGGAAGACCTCCCTCTTTTGATTGACTTTATAAAAAAATGTGATATATCAAAAATTCATATGTATGGATTAATTCCACAAAAAGGAACGATGTTTGAACATTCTCCCATTCCGAGTCAAGAGGAACAAGCGTGGTGGATTGCACAATTGAGAATTGCATTTCCAAAGCTTGACATTCAATGTGGAGTTTGGGAAGACAGGGCAGAGCGATTAGCACTTCTCCTGAAGGCAGGTGCAAATTCCATTTCAAAATTTAAAGCATTGAAGTTATTTGGAACACATGTAGCTCGGGAATTTGAAAGACAGGCGGCACTCGCTGGGAGAACATTTGAAGGAACCCTGACAAAGCTACCTCAAATTAACGAGAGCAACATTGTTGATCAGTATTCCTTTGACAGGGAACTCAAAAAGGAGATACAAAAAAAAGTATCTGAATATCTCAAAGTAATGGAAAAGAACTGTAAGAAAGTCGTGCTTGCACAAATTCACTGATTTATACGGCCTTGGAGAGAGATTGTTTTCTAGAAAAGTTTACTTCCACAGGAAGTTGTAGAACAATATCTTTCATACGCTTCGATCGCTTCTTGAAACTTAATACACCAACACTTTTTATATCACCCGTAACTTCATCGACCCTAATAAAAACACCCGGTTCAACTTCTGTAGCACAACACTTTGTCGGTTTTCCTACAGAGATCTCCAGAAAATCAGCTTCTTCGTCATAATGTACTCTTAGTGGTCCCTTCATTGGATATGCCTCACAAAATATGCTGTGATAATAAAGCCCTCTCCATTTAAATACTTAACGATCACCAAAAGATATTTTTCTGCTGATTTCCTATATTTGTAATATCTGTAGAAATATCTTATGTTAGCGTCAAATTCCCATGGGTCATATCTTATAGGATTCATCAATGCATCTTTGATTTCGTCTAGCAGATTGGCTAATTCCGGATGTTCTCGGTTAATATGCGTCCATCGTTCCTCAGAAAGATGAATTAGTCTCCCGGTAACATCTTCAACTTCAAAGATCGACGACATAAAATCATGATAATCTTTTTCTTTAAATGGTTATTGCAAGAAATTCCAAAATTTTTCTAAAAAATCCGAAAGAATTACGAAAACTTTATTTTAATTCACAACAACTACAACCTCAGCAAGCTTCTTTCCGTTTTTTGTGGAAATGCGATACTTTTTTCCGAAGAGAAAATCCGCTTTAGTTTGTAACGCATTTTTTATTTTTTCATCTGTTTTTATTTTAAAGAATCTCCTAGTTTTTTGGAAAGTTTTCGTCTTGTGTTTTTGTAAGATCTTTGCAAAAGGCATCTTTTGTGCGATAATTTCATTTCTCATTTCTTCTTTCATGTTTCCTAAGTAAAAATGAACAAGAGAGTATTCTCGTGGTACCTGTTTTTCCGAAGAAAGTAAGATCGTGCGACGAAGAGCATTCTTTTTCTTTTTTGTTTCTAACACTTTTAAATGAAGTTTTTCTTTGTAAAATTGCTCCAAACGAGGTGTCATCAACTGGTCGTGGTTGAGGAGAAAGTGATGCTTTGCATCTAACTCTTGAATACCAACTGGGACGCATTTCATGTGTTGATCATTTTTTTACTTTTTTTACTTTTTTATTGTTCCCAAAATTGAAAGGAATTTTCACTTCTATTGCCTTTGCTTTCTCAACCACTTTTCCAATCCAGATGGTTACAAAAACGGCAATGATCGTCACACTTATAGCGTAAACCCATGGCCCTGCAATTTCTAGAGGTGAATGTTCAAAAAAATTCTTCATTGCATCGTTCCATGCCAAACCTGCAACGAAACCAAATGCTGCAGTAATAAACGTTGACAATTTATCAAGGATTTCAGCTTTCATGCGATCACCTGTCCACAGTAAATAACGTATTGTCTCCGCCCACATCAAATAATCCTAATCTTGCGCCTGCATCAAGCCAGCCATGCGCGTAGTTTAAAGCTGCAAATGCTGTCACGATATTTCCTTGCTTTGCAAAATAGTGTGCATCATCAAAATAACGCTGAGCCATATCCAAGAAATCCTCTCCTGCTTTTTTCCAGTTTAGAGTGCCATGCTCATTCAGCTTTACTTTCTTTAAGGCACGATCAGTAACATCAAAATATTTCGCAAGCTTTTCAGAAGTTATTTTTTCTTCACGCATACCCTCTCTGAGAGTTCTTTGTTTATAAATATTCAGTTCGATATTCCAAAATTAGATACGTTTTTAAATAATCTTTCCCAAAAGGGAGGCATGTCTGGTAAAGTATCCGATCTGAAATATCAAAAATACCAAAAACACCTTTCAAGGTTTGAACACTTCACGAATAGGATCATTCCTTACCTGCTTATACTCCTTGCCCTAGTGCTTCTCCTGGACAATCCGTTGTGGGCAGTTATACCATTGCACGAGTACGAGCCTTGGATAAGCATATTTGACTGGATTATTGTTTTCTTCTTTGCCGTTGATTTAACATTCAAATGGTTCCATGTCAAAGCATTCAAGCCATTTGTTAAACTCTACTGGATTGACATTCTTGCAGTATTCCCTTTTTATCTTGTTTTTCGTGTATACCGGGAGGCCGCAACATTTTTTAGAGTTGGGGAAGAGGCAACGGAAGTCACACAGAGGGCTGCTCATGAACTCCTCTTATTGAGGGAAAGCGAAGTGTTCAAGGAAGGAAGACTTACAAAAGAGGTAGAACTTCTGCGTGAAGAGCGGCTTTTTGCTAGGGGTATTCGTCTTGTGCAACGCTTACTGAGGGTGCTCAAGGCCCGAGTGTATGTTACTCATCACGCCTTGATGGCTTCAAGTTACCATCGTAAAGATCAATGATTTTTAGGCGTAACTGTGAGATTTTCAAAGATAGAGGATAATCAACGTTGCAACAACCCATAAAAGAATTCCCGCAATCATTTTGGGAGAAGTAACGACAAGATGGGATTTCTCAGCAATTTTTGAATGGTTGTAAATAAAACCGAGGTACGTAAAAATCGTGTACAATGCAAATGGCAGGGTAAAGATCATGTTTTTATTTTCTCCGAGAAAACTGTACAGGGTATATGAAATAATCAGGCAGGATGTTGCAATGATCATCAAACTTTTTGTAAGTTCGGGAGTATAACTTTGTAATGTCGGTCTGAAATCATTCGAATGTTTTGCAAATTCAACATATCTTTTTCCGACGGCAATGAACAATGCGAGAAAAAAAGTACAGATGATAAGCCAGGGAGAAACCCACACATAGGGTTTGCTGCTTTCAACGATAACAAATGCTCCAGAGACTGCGCGCAAAACAAAGTTAACTGCAATGATCAAGATGTCAACAAAGGGATACAATTTAAGGATTGCAGAATAGAGAAAGGTTGTTACGAACAGAGAAAATAAAAAAACAGTGAAAATAGCTGGAAATATTTTTAATGAAAGATAAAGACTGAAAATAACCAAAATTAGGCCTAGAACTAAAAGAAAATTTCTCGACAGCTTTTGTTTCTTATCAGGATTCCACTTGTCTCTCTTCCAGTCAAAAAAATCATTGATGCAATAATTGCCACTTGAGAGAACACAGAGCAGTGCACATCCAACAAATGTTAAAAAGAAAGCTTGCACATTCAGTAGATGCCCTGAAAATATAATCGGCAAAAAGATAAGCAAATTTTTATACCATTGATGGAGACGCAATGCAGATATCAAAGGATGCATGATACAGGAAAAAGCAGGGAGCATAAAAAGCTTCGCGTCCCCGGGTCAAAGTGTATATAAACAAAAAAATATATAAACATCAACCCTCTTCACTGCTGAGGTGATCTTATGGCTTTATACGAACTTTTAATAGGAATTTTAACCCTTGTTTTCGGAGTGCTCATCTTGGCAATCCCGAAACTGCTGCGCTACATTATAGGGCTTTATTTCGTCATTGTCGGCGGAATTGCAGTTCTGAGATATTTCATTTGATTTTTCATTTTTTTATTTAGTTTCATTTTTCTGTTTCTTGTTTATACTTTTAATTTTTCCATTTTTCATTTTTTTAATTTCAACTTCATCTCTCTCTTTTTTAATCTTTTTTTTAACCCTCATTTAATTTTTTTATTTAGTTTCCTTTTTTGTTTTTCATCTCTCTTTTTTTATTTTCGTTTTTTTATTTTTCACTCCTCACTTTTTTCTGTTTTTTATTTTTCAGCTTCTTTTTTACTTTTACTCTTTTTGTTTTTCATTTCTTTTTTTACTTTTCATTCCGCTCTCTTCCTTTTTTAAAAACACACCTAAAACCCACACTTTTATAAGAAAAGAACTGCTAAGAAGGTCATGGCGCAAGATTCACATCAGAGTTCGTACACTTACACCGTTCTGTGCAGGTTGGATAACAAAAGTTGTTTTGGCTGCTGCGGAAGAAGGTTCGGATCGAAAGAAAAGGTTTTGGCAGTGATCGAGAAGAGCACTCAAGAACTCATTCAAATTAAGGATCGTTGGGACTTTCGCATGAGAGCAAAACCTTCTGATTTACATGAGGGAACGTGCAGAAATCTTGTTTTTGATCAGAAAAAAGAAAAAGTGTTCTGCCCTCTTCATCCATTACAAAACAACGGTGTTGATTTAAGAGTTGGGCATTGTGACTTTAATTTTCTCTGCACTACGGCAAAGAAATTCGAAACATGGAACAGAGAAAAGCAGCAGAGTTTTATTCAGCTTCTACGGTCCAAAAACGTGGATGTATATGAGTACTCCATGGGGATGGATAAGGATCTTTTTCTGAAAGAATTTGAACAAGCTAATCCATAATATCCGCGCGCAAATCATATATTGTTGAGTACATCACTTTCACTTTCACTTTGTCTCCCAATGTAAACTTTCCATGGAGGATAACTGGTTTGTAACAATAATTTCTTCCTACCCATGAATGATCCTTCCCTTCTTGGGTAACAACTACTTCTCCTTCCCAGTTCTGCCATTTTTTATTTTGCTCATAAGCCACATACTCAAACGTTTGTGTAACAAAACTTGATCTTTGTTTGCTTTCATCTCCTGAAATTTGATCTTCTCGCTGTGCGGCAGCGGTTCCTGGACGATCGGAGTACCGAGAAATATTCACAATGGGTGGTTTAACATCTTTAAGGAGTTGCACTGTTTCTAAAAATTCGTCATGGGTTTCTCCGGGGAACGCCACGATGACGTCAGTAGCAATCGTGATTTCCGGAATGGCCTTTCTTAATTTAGCCACAAGTTCCTTAAACTCCTCAACGGTGTACCCTCTTTTCATTTCTTTCAGGACTTTATTGGAACCCGATTGCACAGGGATGTGAATAAACTTGTACACTTTTTCATGTTTTAATATTTCAACAAGTTCCTCAAGATATTTCATAAAATGTTGGGGATTACCCATTCCTACCCTTACTTTGAAATCTCCGGGAATTTTCACAATCTCTTTGACAAGCTTTGCTAAATTTGTTTTAATGTCAAAACCATAACATCCATTATCCTCGCTACTGAGCCAGATTTCCTTCACTCCTTCTTGAACCGCTGTCTTGGCCTGCTTTACAATATCTTCAGGCATAAAACTTCTCAAGCTCCCCCTTGCCTTCTTTGTTAAGCAGAACGTGCATGCAGAAAGGCAACCGTCCTGAATGGGGATAATTTCAACAATTGGATTACTTCTTATTTTCGGTAAATTTAATCTGATGTGGGGTTCCATCGCAAGGGCTGTAATTGGATTGTCATTCAAGGCTTCTTCGACGACAGAAACAACTTGGGAAACTTGTTTCGTTCCCACCATGGGGAGTCCAGAAAGCTTGTCGGGCATAGTTTGAGGAATGCATCCCGCCACAACGACGGGCTTTCTCTGTTTTTTAACTTCTTCAAGGTATTTAAAAAAATGATTTTGACTTTTGTTTTTTACAGTGCATGAATTGATAAGAATAAGATTTGCGTCATCTTCCCGTTCTGTAATCTGAAAATCAGCCTGTTTGAGTAATCCAGCCATCACTTCAGAATCGGACACGTTATGACTGCATCCATACGTTTTAATGAAAATCTTGATGGGCATGGGCCTTTAACGACCTACTGTTTTAAAAAGATTATTATTTCGCACTCACACTGGCCTGCTTCCTTGCTTTGGCTTGCTCCAAACTAACAGCTTTTCTGCATTCAAAGCACCATTTGCGCATAGAACTGAAACTTTTGACTTGATTTCCACAACGTAAACATTTTTTCATATTCTTCCCCCATCATGTACCTGTGCAGTAATACCTGCTACTTTATAAAAGTTCACCGAGCATCTCTATTTTCGACTGTTTTTGACGCAAAAAAAATCGTAAGCTTTATAAAGCGTCGCGAATCAACTCAGTCGTACGAGAGAAGAAAACGGGAAGAGCATATGAGCATTATTGCCTACGGTACACACGGTACAAAATATGACACAATTCTTGAGGTTATGGGTAGTGCTCTCATTGTGCATCCCTAAAGGAGGATTGCCCTATGAGTGAGACGATTCAGCAAATTCTTACTGCCGAAAGCCAGGCAGAGGACATTCTTAAGGAAGCAGAACAGAAAAGGGTCAAAATCCTTAGCGAAGCAAAGCAGCAGGCTTTAGACATTCTTTCAACGTCGAAGAAGGAAATTGAGCACAAGATTGACAAGGAAACAAAACACAGCATGGACAAAGTTTCGCAGCAGAAAAAAAAGATTCTTTCTGAATACGAAGAACAATCAGAATCGCTGGTAAAGAATGCAAAGAAAAACGTTCCTAAGGCGGTGAAACTTGTTCTCAAAAAGGTACAATCTGGAGCATTTCAATGATTACACCAGAGCCTATGTCCAGAGTTCGTATCATTACTCCTCAGTGCTATAGCTATGAGATGATCGAGGCATTGTACCAACTTAAACTTTTGCACGTTTTTGATTCTAAAGAAGACGGGCTTGACATCGGTGCGCCATTAAAGCACGTGGAAAACTTAAGTGAGTGCTTACTTTTGATAAGGAATTTGAAATCAGCACTGGGATTTACGGAACAGATTAAGCACTCTCCTGAAACTCTGCTACCCTCTGAGGCTATCAAACTTAAAACAACTCTGCAATCCATCCATGATCAGGTTAATGACATACAACATACCATCCAGTATGATGAGGAAGAATTAAAACAGTTAGAACACAAAGCGGCCGTTTACAAAATTCTCAAAGCATGGGGAATAGAACCCGCCTTGTTAGCAAAAGTGAAGCAGGTTTCCTATTTTATCGGAACACTCAAAAATCCGGAAGGAATAGCTCAGAAAATAGGGGAAATAACAAAACGCTTTGAATGTAAACAGTCCATCGTTCAAGGAGAACCATTTATTTTTCTTCTGACTAAAAAAGATAATGCTGCAAAAGTTCAACAGAAGTTAGAAGATGCAGGATTTGCCCCAACCATTATCAATTCCCAGCTCACTCTTGAAATGCTTGAAGACCAAATTAAGGTGACTCATAAATCCCTTGTGCATGCAAAACAAAAATGGTATGACCTCAAGAATCAGTATAAAAACTTTATTCTTGAACAAGAATTCCGTGTGGAAGAGGAAATTAAAAAAGCAGAGCTGCCTTTGCAGTTTGTCACGACAAAGAAATCTCTTATCGCATCCGGTTTTATTCCCAAAAAACAATTGAAGAAAGTTGAAGACGCGTTGTTGTACGCGACAAGGGGGAGTGTTTTTGTCGAAGAGCAGCATATCGAACATGATGAAGCTGTGCCTGTTAAACTGCGCAACAATAAAGTTGTGAAAAACTTTGAAGTTTTAACGCGTTTGTACGAACTCCCCAATTATCTTGAATTTGATCCGAGTATTCTTTTCGCGCTGACTTTCCCCATCTTTTTTGGAATCATGCTTGGCGACATGGGATACGGTCTTGTCACGTTACTTTTATTCCTCTTTTTGAGAAAAAAATTTTCAGGGTCTGGAAGGCAGCTCTGTAATGTTCTTATTTACGCATCAATCGTAACGATTCTTTTCGGAGCAGTATTTGGCGAATTTTTCGGTTTCGAACACGTGGGTGAGGCAACAGGAGAAAAATTGTGTGATATGGGGATATGCCTCCACAAGGAAATCATTTTGCAACACGGGGAAAAAGAAGTGCTCTATGTGTTCCCTCATTTGATCTCAAGGATGGAGAGCAAAGTAAACTTGGGAAGTTTTCAATTTTTGTCCGTACTCTTTTTTCCAATCATCTTTGGGGCTTTGCATCTCAATTTTGGTTTGCTTCTGGGTTTTTTCAACGTCCTCAGAGCTCATGGTCTTAAACTTGCCATTCTTGAAAAATTAAGCTGGATCACTATGGAAGCAGGACTTGTCCTTCTCATCCTGTCACTCATTAACATGATCACTTTACCCTATCTTGTCGGTGCGGGTATTTTCGCACTCTCCGTTATCATGATCTACCTGGGAGAGGGTGTTAAGGGTATCATTGAAATTCCCGCACTGCTTAGCAATATGTTGAGTTATATGCGTCTTGGAGCAGTGGGCCTTGCCTCTGTGGGTTTAGCGGTTGTTATCAATGAAAATCTTGCAGAGCCTTTCCTGCATCAAGGTGGTTTCGGCATCGTAATAGCAATCCTTATCATGATCTTTGGGCATCTTATTAATATTGGCTTGGGAGTGTTAGGTCCTTTCCTTCACGGCATCAGGCTGCATTACGTTGAATTCTTCTCCAAATTTTTTCATGGAGGAGGAGTCGAATATAAACCATTTGGAACACGAGGTGAATAAACTATGGCAGGAATGGAAAACGCCATTATAGGATTGGCAGCATCAATTGCAATTGGCCTCTCGGCTTTAGCAACCGCATGGGCGGAAAAATCTATTGGTGCAGCAGCTGTTGGTGCATTGGCAGAGAAAGAACAACTGTTTGGTAAGGGATTAATTTTAACTGTTATCCCCGAAACAATTGTTATCTTTGGCCTTGTCGTCGCAATCCTCATTTTAGGACTTGCAAGCTAAGAGCAAGAAGAGCAGGATACCATGGCATTAGAAGACGTAAAAAAGCAGATTGTTGAGGAAGCTCAGGAGCACGCTGAACATCTGCTCAAAGAAGCGAAGAAAGAAGCGGAACATATCCTCAAGGAGACAGAGCGTGAGCTCTCCTCTTATAAGGATGAGCTTTCCCAAAATGCTGAAAAACTTCTCGTTTCATTTGAGAAAAAGGAGTTAGCTTCCGCAGAGTTTGATGGTAAACGTTCTCTTCTGGATAAGAAGCGAGAGTTGATCAACAAGGTCATTGAAGATGCATTGCATGATCTGCAAAAGCAATCCGCAGCGGAGCGTAGGAAGTTGATTTCAATGCTGTTGAACAGGGCCAGGAAAGAGTTGGATGTGAAGCGAGTGTACACAAACAAACAAGATAGTGGCTTCATCAAGGAAAAGAACATTCAGGTAAAAGTAGGGGACATTGCTGGTGGCATAATTGCGGAATCCGCGGACGGTACTGTCAGCATTGACTTGAGCTTTGAAACCCTCTTGCAGCAAATTCGCGAAAACTCTCTGATGGAATTAAACGAGGCACTTTTCAATGAGTAATCCGATAGGTAAACCAGGCAAGCCCGTAGGTGAGCTGGTAGGCAAGCTGCGTCTTGGCTTTTATCCTTACACCTACGCTCGAGTGAGTGTCATGAAGGGCGACCTTATCAAGCCAATTGAATGGCATCGTTTGCTCAAGATGGGCGTCAGTGAGATCTTGGTGTACATGCAAAATCATGGGTATAAAACAGAAGTTGACACCATTAGTGCGCAGGGGAATAATGGGAGTGATATTGCATTGCTGGAAATGGCTCTGAACAAAAATCTCATGCGAACATTAACAAAACTTCGTCGCATTTCAGACGAGAAACTTCAGCACGTCCTTCGTATTTATTTGGAACGCTATGACATGGAAAACTTTAAAACTATTCTTCGTGGAAAATGTGCAAATATTTCTCAAGAGGAAGTTGAAGCACTTCTCCTTCCTTCAGTAAATTATCCAGATCAGTATTTTGAAAACTTAATCAAAAAAGAAAAAATTTCGGATGTTGTAAAAAGTATGCCATTTAAGATTACAGACACTCAAGAACTTTTTAAGCTTGAAAATGATCTCGATCATGTTTATTACGAACACCTTCTTACCCTCACATCACAACTTTCAGGGCAAGGTGCGGCATTGCAACAATTTGTGAAAGCAGAAATGGACATCCTTAACATCAAAATGCTTCTCCGTCTTAAAAAAAGTGGTATTGAGAAAAAAGAAGTCAAAAAGTATCTTATCCATCCTTCAAGTTTTGTCCTCAAACTCTCTGAGCGTGAGTCCCTTCTTGACATTACGAGGGATCTTAAAAGATCAAATTATATTCCAAAATTTGTTGAAGAAGGCGACGAATCCGAGCTCTTGAAAAATATAGAAATAAATCTTGATACGGCATTGCTCAAAAAAGAAGTAAAGCTCATGCACCAGTTTCCCTTAACAGCAAATGTGATGTTGGGTTTTATGTTTGCAAAAGAGATTGAAGTTAAAAATCTTAAAGTGCTTCTCAAGGGAAAACAATTGCAATTAGATGAGCCTTATCTTGAAAAGCTTATGGTGGTCGCATCATAATGGAATGCGCGGCAATCGGTGGAAGTGAATTTACCCTCGGATTTAGATTGGCAGGGCTTAGGAAGGTTGTTGATCTGAAAGGGGAAAAAGATATTACAGCATTGATGCAGGACGAACAAGTTGGAGTTTTATTTATGGATCAAAAAACTTTCGATCCCCTCCAAGAGGATTTGAAAGAGAAAATTGTTACTTCCCTAAAACCTGTTTGTGTTGTCGTATCGGACAAACCTCAGGAAGAGTTGAGAAAAATGATCATTCGAAGTATTGGCGTTGATTTATTAAGAGAAGAAAGGTGAAGATTATGGCAACAAGTAAAGGAACCATTTACAGAATTGCAGGACCTGTCGTCGTAGCGAAAGGAATGCAAGCAAGAATGTATGACGTTATTCGTGTCGGCAAGGAAAGATTAATGGGGGAAGTGATTAGGATTGAAGGTGACTTCATTACCGTACAAGTATATGAAGACACTTCGGGAATTCAGCCGGGCGAACCTGTTGAAAATACAGGTGAACAATTACCCGTTGAATTAGGTCCTGGACTTCTCGGTTCTATTTACGACGGAATTCAACGTCCTCTGCCCGTGTTAAAACAAAAGATGGGAGACTTTATTGCTCGAGGAGTTGAAGCTCCCGGTCTTGACAGAAAAAAAGAATGGCATTTCAAAGCGATTGCAAAAAAGGGCGACAAGGTACGTGAAGGCCACGTTCTTGGAGAAGTTGAGGAAACAAAAGGTTTTATTCACAGAATTATGGTTCCTTTGGGAGTGTCGGGAACGATTAAAGAAATCAAAACAGGGGATTTCAAAGTTGAAGACATCGTTTGTACATTAGATAATGGAAATGACGGAGCAAAAATTAGTATGCTGCAACGTTGGCCAGTACGACGTGCACGCAGTGTCAAAAAGAAACTCGCGCCAGAAACACCTCTTGTAACTGGACAACGTATTTTCGACATTCTCTTTCCTTTGGCAAAAGGGGGCACCGCGGCAATTCCAGGTCCTTTCGGAGCAGGAAAAACAGTTTCGCAACAACAACTTGCAAAATGGTGCGACGCTGATATTATAGTGTACGTTGGTTGTGGAGAACGGGGAAATGAAATGACGGAAGTACTCACAGAATTTCCTGAGTTAAAAGACCCGCGATCAGGGCTTCCATTAATGAACAGAACAGTGCTCATTGCAAACACAAGTAACATGCCTGTCGCGGCAAGGGAAGCAAGTGTATACACGGGAGTTACCATTGCAGAATATTTCAGAGACATGGGTTACAGTGTTGCAATTATGGCGGACAGTACTTCACGTTGGGCAGAAGCTATGAGGGAAATTAGTAGCAGACTCGAAGAGATGCCAGGAGAAGAAGGTTACCCAGCTTATCTTGCGACAAAACTTGCAGAATTCTATGAAAGGGCTGGTCCTGTTATTAATCACAATGAAAGTAAAGGTTCCCTTTCCATTATTGGAGCAGTTTCTCCTCCTGGTGGGGATTTCTCAGAACCTGTTACTCAAAATACGTTGAGGGTTACGAAAACATTCTGGGCTCTGGACGCGAAACTTGCGCAGAGAAGGCACTTCCCCAGTATTAACTGGCTCAACTCATACTCACTATACCTTGATGCTCTTGAACCTTGGTTTGTGAAGAACGTCGCAGCAGATTGGAGGATTCTCGTCAATAGAATGATGGGGTATCTTCAGGAAGAAGACAAGCTCCTCGAAATTGTGCAACTTGTCGGATCAGATGCTTTGCCTGAGAAACAACAACTCATCCTTGAAGTTGCGAGATTAATCAGAGAATTTTTACTGCAGCAAAACGCATTCCACGAAGTGGATACATACTGTCCACTCAAAAAAAGCCACATGATGATGACAACGATTTTGAACTATGCGGATTTGGCGCAAGCTTCCCTTGATCAAGGAATAAAAATTAAACAACTTCTTGATATTAAAGCAAAAGATAGAATTGGAGAAGCAAAATTCGACAAGGATTATGCGAGGCTCCTCCAGGAAGTGCAGCAGCAGATGCAAGAGGAATTTGATAAACTTGCACGGGGTGGGAGAAGATGAAGGAATATAAAACAATCTCCAAAATTGCAGGCCCGCTTGTTTTCGTTGAAAAAACAGAACCTGTAGGTTATGGAAACCTTGTGAAAATTACCTTGTCTAACGGAGAAGTACGCAATGGGCAAGTTCTCGATACTAGTGACACCATTGTTGTTGTGCAAGTGTTTGAAGGAACAAGTGCTATTGACAGAAATGCAAAAGTGCGTTTTCTGCCAGAAGCAATTAAACTTTCTGTAGCGAAAGATATGCTTGGCAGAATTTTTGATGGCGCTGGCAGGCCAATTGATGGAGGATCAGAAATTATTCCTGAAAAAAGAATCGACATTATAGGAAGTGCGATTAATCCTTACGCTCGAGCGCAGCCCAGTGATTTTATTCAGACGGGAGTGAGTACCATTGATAGCATGAACACCCTTGTCAGGGGGCAGAAACTCCCTATTTTCTCTGGTTCTGGGCTTCCACATAACGAAATTGCATTGCAAATTGCTAGGCAAGCAAAAGTTGTTGGGCAAAAAGAAAACTTTGTTGTTGTCTTCGCAGCGATGGGAATTACAAACGAAGAGGCGCAGCACTTTATTAGAGATTTCGAAGAAACAGGCGCTCTCGCAAGAAGTGTTGTGTTTTTGAATCTCGCGGACGACCCCGCTGTTGAGAGACTTATCACTCCCAGAATGGCGTTAACAGCAGCTGAGTACTTCGCTTACGAGCATAATGCGCACGTTCTCGTGATCTTAACGGATATGACGAACTACTGTGAAAGTTTGAGGGAGATTGGGGCTGCCCGTGAAGAAGTTCCAGGAAGAAGAGGATACCCAGGATACATGTACACTGATCTTGCAATGATTTATGAAAGAGCAGGGATGATTAAGGGGAGGAAGGGTTCAGTTACCCAAATTCCTATTCTGACGATGGTCGGGGACGATATTACACACCCCATTCCTGATTTGACAGGGTACATCACAGAAGGTCAAATTGTATTAAGCAGAGAACTCCATCGTAAAGGAATTTATCCACCTATCGACGTGCTTCCTTCGCTTTCTAGATTAATGAACTTAGGTATTGGGCCAAAAAAAACAAGGGAGGACCATAAGCAGGTTTCTGATCAGATGTACGCAAATTACGCAGAAGGGCGTGACTTGAGGGGGCTTGTTGCAATTGTGGGAGAGGACGCACTCTCTGACAGAGATAAAAAACTTCTTCACTTCGCTGCAGAGTTTGAAGATCGCTTCGTGCGCCAGGCAAAAAGTGAAGATCGCTCGATCCAGGAAAGCCTTGACCTCGGTTGGGATATGTTGAACAAAATGCCCAAACGTATGTTGACAAGAATTAGCCCTGAACTGAAGGAGAAATTCTTCAAAGGAAAAGAGTAAGATGGCATTAAACATCAAGCCTACACGTTCTGAACTGATTAAGCTAAACAAACAGATCAAGTTAGCTAAATCAGGTCACTCTTTGTTGAAGAAGAAGCGTGATGGGCTCATTATGGAATTTTTTTCAATTTTAAAAAATGCAAAAAGTGTGCGTGGACAACTTGCTCAGAGGTATAAGGATGCTCAGCAGAGGATCAACATTGCACGTACGCTCTACTCTGATTTACGGTTGCGAAGCTTAGCGTTTGCGCTGCAGGAGGCCGCGTCCATTGAATTGCAGGCAAAAAACATTATGGGGGTTAAGGTTCCTCAAATAAGTCAAGCAACAGTACAGGTAATACCAAAACAACCAGGATTTGCAGCAACAACAGCAATCATCGATGACGCAATTGTAGGCTACCAAAAATTACTTCAGGATTTGTTGAGAGTTGCAGAAATTGAAACAACAATGAAACGGCTTCTTACTGAAATAGAAAAAACCAAGCGTCGGGTGAATGCCCTCGAGTTTAGTGTTATTCCAAAAATGGAAGCAGCAAAGAAATTCATTAAACTTCGCTTGGAAGAAATGGAACGAGAAAACATCTTCAGATTAAAACGAGTGAAGGCGAAGGTTAAATAGAATTTACACTTTCTCCGGCTTAGTAGAAAAGTTGGGTCGCCAGCCTAAGGTCGAGCTTCATAGCAAAGATGATAAGCACTGACAAGGGGGTTGGGCCCGTCGGGCAATGTCAGAAACGGAGTTTCTGAGCATGCTCAGAAATCGGCAACGATTTCTGCCATGTCGGTAATAGAAAAAAGATGGAGCAAGCGAGAAGCTGGCGACCCCGAGCGGAAGCGAGTTTTCTACTAAGCCCTTTCTCCGACAAATTTATATACATCAAACTCTAGAAAATGAAAAAAGGGGTGGTAGTGATGGAGGATAGGCTGCAGTTAGGTGGGAATATAGATCTTTCTGGTTTTAGAGAAGTTGATTCCGGCAGCATGGTGATTCTGAAGAAGATCATCGGCAACTATGCAAAGCACTTCTCAGAGATTTGTGATAACTTTCAAAGCCTTTCCTTAACCATGAAGCCAATTCATGCAGATAGTAAAGCAAAGAAGTTTGAAATGCACTGCCAAGTCATTGACAACGGAACAGTATACACAGGAGAGCACGTCGATCACAACATCTTCTTCGTAGCAGACAGAGTGTGCAAGAAAGTAAAGAATGAAATGAGAAGGTAAATCAGTTTGCTAAAAAAATTAAAATGCGAGAAAATCTCAAGTTGTTCCAAACACGTTCTTTCTTTTTAGAAAAAAGATGAATACATTCTTGTATGGGTACCGAAGACTAAACAGTATCCTTAAGCCTTCCCTCCATGAGTCTCCGCCATGCCCTTGTGATGACTTTTTCTATGGAGGACTTTGAAAAACCCATTCGTAAAGTCTTTTTTCAAAGTAATCTGCCAGAAGTTTGAACAAATTTAACAGAGAACTTTGCAAAACATGAAAATGAGGCAAAGTTGTCTAGAGAAGTTTGGCCAGCCATGACCATTTCAGTTATTCAAACTTCTCTATGCACCATACACTTTTTTATAAAGAATATAATGAATATCACATATAATGTATATACCCAAGTTCTATATGTTTGAACATATGCATATCCTACAGAGTGAGAGACGGAGGGATGGAGATGGATGAGGAAACGCAGTTCACATCATTGCCATTAAGTGGGGTAGCAACGAATCCTAAAACTACAATTCAAGGTCTTGATCAGCTAAGAAAAAAACTCTTAGGGAGGGTGGGAACATCATGAACACAGAAACTGAGGAAGCCCTGCTTGCAGAAATATTAAGAGCCAACATGATGGGAAGGACCTTTGTTGAGTTCGTCGATGACACAGGCGAGAAAGTGGAGGTAAGGCTTTCGAAGATAATGGAGCAAAGCATTTGCAGTCCATACGATTAAAAAAATGGGAGGTGGGGAGCATGAGGGACCCTGATGGAGAATTTTTGCTGAGCTACTACTGGCTTAGCGGCATAAAACGCCATGGAGACTTCGAAGATGGCATCATCAGAGATTTAATCCATGAAGAAATAGGATAAAACTTTTTTTTTTATTGTGTTGTTATCTTACCAGTTCTCGCTCCCTTTAGAGAACTTTGCAAAATGTCAAAAAAGGGAGTACTTTAGGCAAAGTTCTCTAGAGAAGTTCTAGAGAAGTTTGAGTATTTCTTATTATAAAGGACTTTGAATAACCCTTAAAGGGTCTGGATTCCGTAAACAGCACCCTTAAGATTCTCTCTTGCTTTTGACCACGCACACCCTGTAAGTAACTCGGTCCAAAGGAGTAATCACATCTCTTCTAATCTTCGAATTCTTTCCTCAATTGGCGGGTGTGTAGAAAACAGATTGGTAACGAAAGATTTTCTCTTTCTGAAGGGTGTGGAAATAAATAAATGCGCAGTGGCCCGATTAGCGTTATCAACGAGAGGATCCGGATCTTTTGCGATTTTCTTCAGCGCATTTGCCAAACCTTGAGGATAACGTGTTAGTACTGCACCATTTGCGTCTGCTAAAAACTCCCTTCTTCTGCTCACCGCTAAATGAATAAGTTGGCCAATCAAGGGGGCGAGGATTGCTAATACAATGCCCACAACAATAAAAATTAGTGTCAAATTTCCAGCATCTTTTCTATCGCTTCTTCCACGGCCTCCCCAGAGGAATGATCTCAGAATAAAATCGCTTAACAAAGTGATGATTCCTACAAAGATGACGCAAACCAGCATAAAACGAATATCATAGTTTTTAACGTGTGATCCCTCTAATTCTTCTCTGTTGAGAACCTCAAGTAATCCTGTGGTCACGGTTACTGAAGAATGTTTTGGGTCCCTTCCTGTCGCGAAGGCATTTCTTGCCGAATCGTTGATAACATAAGCTTTAGGGGTGGGAACACCTGCCGCGATGGCTAAACCCTCAACAGTGTTCACAAGATGAGGGTACTCTTTTTTTGTAGCTTCTTTTGCTCCGCTCATAGAAAGAATCATCGAATCTCCTGAATAGTATCCGATCAAAAGGTAAATAAAAGAAATAATGATTGCGAGAATGGCACCGAAATAAATATCTCCATAGATCGCCCCCGCAAGGACTCCTAAACAGCTAATCATGACCAAAAAAAAGAGCATGATCACTACGGATTTGACTTTATTTGCTCGTACCTCTTGGAAAAGACTTTTAGCCATTTTAAAAAAAGAAAATTAAAATTTAACTTGCACGTTTTTTCTTTCAGTTTCTGCAGCTTCGAACAGGTCTTTCTTGCCAAAGTTGAACATTCCAGCGATCGTGTTTGTTGGGAACACTTGCAGTTTGTTGTTGAACATCATCACAACATCATTGTAGTGTTGTCTTGAATATCCTATCTTGTTTTCCGTCCCAGAAAGCTCTTCTTGGAGTTGTAGGAAGTTTTCATTTGCCTGCAGTTTAGGATAATTTTCCGCAACAGCAAAGAGCGATTTCAACGTATCACTTAACATATTGTTCGCCTTTGCCTTTTCTCCAATGGTATGCGCCTGAGTCATTTGACTCCTTGCCTTGGTGATGTCGGTGAACAATTCTTTTTCATGTTTAGCATAACCCTTTACAGTCTCAATAAGGTTAGGAATCAGATCAAATCTTCTTTTCAGTTGGACGTCAATTTGTGCCCAAGAATTGTCTACTTCATTTCTTAGTCTAATTAGACCGTTGTACGCAAGAATTACATACAACACGATGACAACGAGTATTCCGCCAATAATCCATTCCCACATAGTACCACCTTTCCTGTTTAATCACAGGGGTGTATTTAAAGGTTTTGGCAGATTTTTTATTTTCTATCCTACCATACGAAAAAATGGGTGTTTTCTTGTGCCTGGTTCAATCGTGAATTCAAAAGCATAATTAAAAAACTTCTCCACAGATTTCATTCACTTCCCTCTCCAAATCGACAACCCTTTCTCTAACCTCAGATACATCTTTCAGTTGCTCCCCAATGTCGTCAAGATCATCTTCTTTTTCTCCGCGTATCTGCGCAGAATCCGTATCACTTTTACCTTTTAATTCCTCAATTTTTCTCAGATCATCTTCTCTGTCTTCCTCCAGATTTTTCTTTTCCTCTTGATTTTTGTTTAAAACAAAATCAATACGCTGCAAAAGAAAAGAACAATCTGCTTGTGTTAACTCTTCAATCTTCTTTTCCTTCACAATATCATCCACAATCTTTTGCAGGTAATAATCAACTTCTTCGCATCTTTTTTCAACTCCAAAAACTGTTTTTAACTCGACGCCTCTTTTCCGTTTAATAAACTGCAGTGCTTCATCACAGTTCTGGATGGTAATACTGTTAAGATTTGCAAAGTCAAGCTTTCCCGAAGTTTGGTTGATTTTAATCTCCACTTCAGTTTTCTCTTCACTTTTATTTTCAGTTTTTACTTCTTGTTCTTGAATTCCTTCAAGAGTTTTTTCTGTTTTATCTTCAATTTCAACAGTGCTTTCGTCTATTTCAGAAACTTCTTCTGCATTTTGAACATTTACCTTGGATTTTTCAATGGGATTTTGACAAGAAGCTACAAACAGAATAACAACAAACAACAACCCCAGCTTCCCCATATCCGCACTACAGAAGTTTGGCCTACATAATTCTTTCGGAAAAAACGGCATGAAACAAGTCGGTTCTCAGAAAACTCAATTGAGCTTTTATAAAACCGATTAGTAACCGAAAAGTTTAAAGTGTGTCCTGAATATTTATTGTTAGTACAATATTATCTCTTTCTATAGCCAAACTTCTTGTTATAATCATCATGATTTATTATGTCCAATATCAAGGAAATAATCTCTACTTCGCTTCCTCTTATGGTATAAATCATTCTCCAAGCACCAGAGAGATTGGCTTTCCATAAGTTATTAACCTCATAATCTCTTACATATTCTTTTGGTATTCTGTCTTTGGGAATATGAAATCCATATTCTGGATTGTTCATTAATAGCTCTATCTTTTGTTTAATAGAGTTGAGTAGGGTTTGATGATCGCTACTCGTAATTCCTCTCGCGATTTCATCTCCCACAACTTTATTTAGATCGTCAAACTCCTCTTTAGCTTCTCCTGTGATAATTACTTTTGTAGGTTTTCCTTTAAACATTATAGCTCCATTCCTTCTTTTATTGCTTTGTCTAATTTTGGACTTGGGTTGTATATCCATAATATACCTTTTCTGCCGTCTATTATTTTTCCGCTATCTTCTAGGTATTTTAAAATGATGTTCAGAGTCTGATGCATTACTTTAGTTGGTAATTTCATCTTTAGCCCTTCCCTTGTTATAGGTCGATGAGCTCTTTTTAGAACCTCTTCTACCATTAATACCGTTTTGAGATTTGGATAATGAATAATTTCTAGTTCTTGCATTTCAATCACCTTCTGTATATACTTATATAAGTAGGTATATAAACTTATATAAATACTTTTCGGTGTTGGCCCAGAGGTCTCGATGTATTTGTCTAGAGAGAACTTTGAGTATTTCTCATTATTTAGAAACGGACATAACTTTTATGGCATTACTGTCCGTTTCTAAGTAGAAAACGACCATTTAGTCCTGTTATTTGTGTCGTTTTCTAATTTCAACGAATAATTTGAATAACTGTGGTGAATGTTTTCATAGGGTGCGTATCCTGAACATTTATTGATGGTTTATCGTTTATATAAGATGTCTTAAACGCAATTCAGAGACCCGCATTTCCTTTGTCATATACCCTTGGCTTTTGTCTATTTTTACTATGAGAACAATGTTTTGATTGTGTTTTACTTTGTATAAAGCACGATGATCTCCTACCCTTATTCTGAAAACCGTTTCTCCTTCATGTCTTCCAATAAATTTTGCATCTGATGGAACTGGGTTTTCACTAAGTTTTGATTTCAACGTTTGTTTAATTCTTTCGGAAATGTGCCCGTCTAAACTATCAATGTACTTTAAAGGTTTTCTTGCAAGTTCCACAAAGAACATTACAACCTCTTTGTTTTACCGTGCTTGAAATCTTGCTCCGCTTCATCAAGCGCAGAAAGATCGTCATCTGTAAGAATAGAATCGACATCAACAAGATGTTCTTTAATAAAATCTAATTCGGTTTTTATCTCATCCAGTCTTTGTATGATCATCGTACTTTCATTACTCATAATATCTTTATGTACCATGTCACTTATAAAGTTATCGGCGGGTTCTGACTGACTATCCAAAAAAGACAAGTATTAAATACTAAAATTTCTAAAAGCTATATTTATATTCACTTTTTTAAAAAAATTAAAAAACTGAGGTGTTTCATTATGGAAGATCGTTCAAACTTTGTTTTACTTTCAGTCGTTGCGATTGTTGCAATTGTTTCTCTCGTTGTCCTTGTCACTGCGCCAAGACAAGCAGGGCAAGCACCTGTTACTACAGAATTTGTCACAGAAACTTCTTTTCCTTCAGAATTTGAAAGTGAGGATATAGCGGGGATGGCGTATGCTCAATGCAATAATGAAAAATATATTGCAAAAAATAGAGAAGTAACAAAATCGTCAGTAATACGTGGAAAAGGTAGCAATAAAGATTCGTATCAATTAGCGCTTGAAGCAGCGGTTCGTGACGTGACTAATGTAATCAGTGATGATAGAATCGCTATCTTCGATGAGCTGGATGCTAAAGCTAGGGATTATTGCGCTGCCCGGGGATGTGATTCTACAAATGTTAATCGAGATGATAGTAGTGATGTAAAAACTATCCAATCGGGTTTTGCGGTGGGTTCTATCCGGGTTTCTACAACCGAAACGGTTCCTGAAAAGACAAATTTAAATTCGTACGCGAATAGCAATAATGTTCTTCTTCCAGTGAAAGTTCATAGGAGGGACGCAGATGGCACTTATTATGTTGAGCTCGAAATACAGACAGTTTCACAGTCCAACAAAAAACTTGAGGTTCCATGTCAAGATCTAGCCCAAGTTTGACAGTTAAATAGAAAAGGTTCGTAGTTTTGTTTAAATCTGACATGAAACAAACAAAACTACGAACTGAGTCTTTGGGCACAAACAAGAATATATCTTTTCCGGTTGGCACTGCTTTTGCTGTAAAAAAGTACAGCATTAAACTCAATTTTAGTCATATTTTTTCTCGTTTCAAAAAACGTGGAATTGAGCTTGATCGTCTTATTCAAGCATTGATAACGTATCGTTTGACGGAAAATGAGAGTATTTGTCGTGGAAGCGATTGGATCAATCGCCCTCATGTGCTCCAAGAGTTCAATTTGGAAGGGTTTGAGGAACGTACACTCTTTCGTGCTTTAGAGCTTGCTGGAGATAATCACGAAGAGATTATTCTTTTGTTACAAAAGAGTATCTTTTCTCAGTATGACTTCCCTCATACTGATGTGAACATGGACTGGACAAGTTTTGTGCTGTGGGGAAACAAGGCAGAATTAGGAACATATGGTTATAGCAGAGGACATAGACCTGACAAGAAACAAATCACAGTTGGAATTTCACAATTAAGAGCACCCATGAACATTCCAATCGGATTAACAGTACAATCCGGCAATGTCAATGATCAAACGCATTTCAAATCAACATTTCAACAAGTCTGTCCAGTGCTCAAGGAAGATTCACGAATTGTATTCGATAAAGGAGCTCAATCAAAAGAGAACATCGATCTTGTGCTCGCACACAAGATGAAATATCTCTCTGCTAAAAAACTCAACGTGAGCGACGATAAGCGCATCAAAACATTTATGAAATCCCCTGAAAATTGTGTTGCTCCAGAAAAAAGTATTTATGGAGAGATCATAGAATATCCAACTCGTTTTGACTACTTCTTTTTCTCAGAACAATTACAACATGATCAAATCGAAGCAAAGCTTCGATTAGCAGAGAGAAAACTTGCCGAAGCAAAAGAAATTCAACAAGCACTCAACAAAGGTAAATCTTTGCCAAAATGATTCCTGCTCAACAATCCGCTTGTAAATATATCGTACACGTACCAAACGAAATTATCAGAGCTTACGGATGATCAAGCAAAAAAACTCGTACAAGCAGCCACGATAACAGGCAGAGAAGGATTTTTCTGCCTTGTTTCTAATGAGAAATTGACACTTCAAGAAGCACTTGAAATTTATCGAATGAAAGATGCGATTGAAAAAGTTTTTCAATCGCTCAAAAATGATATTGACATCAAACCATTAAGAGTCTGGACGACAAAAAGCCTCTGCGGAGCAATCTTGATAGGCTTTTTGGCACAACTTATCATATCGCTGATACGATACGATTACAAAGAACTCAATCATATCGCACCGAAATTCATCAAAATCAGCCTGATGAATTTGACAGTTACGATCGAAACAACAAAATCAGACTCAAAAAGAAAGATTTTTTCAAATTTCGACCCCATTAACGAACTAATTTGCTGCCAAAACACAGCAATAACCTGAATTTTACCAAGAAAAAAGTCATAAAACAGACTTCTGTCAAACGCAATTACCCAATGAAATAATTAAAAAACTGTCAAACTTGGGATCTAGAATTGGATACACCGCCCACTTTAGGCACACGGTAAACAACTTTTTTCATATTTTTTTTAAAATTCTTTTCACGCACAATTGAGTTTTAAACCGCGCAAATTTCTCCCATCAAAATAACAACGTTTCAATTCCTTCTTCACGCTTCTGTTTTGTGAGGGTTTTCTGAGAGGGCAACCACAACATTTATATACCTGCACATATTATATTTATTCGCACATAACACGGAGGTGTTCGACAATGACCACGATGACGCTGGCGGTGCCTGATGAATTAAAGAGAAAGATGGACTCTTTTCCGGAGATGAACTGGTCTGAAGTAGCGAGGCAATCATTTATGCAGAAAATAGAAGATATGGACCTTTTAAGAAAATTCAAGGAAAAGAGCAAGCTTACTGAATCTGATGCGATGAGATTAGGAAACGAAGTTAGCAAGGCGATAAGTAGTAGATTACGGAAAATGGCGAGGTAATCATAGATCTCGTTGTTGATGCGAACGTATCATTCGCTACACTTATCAAATATGGTTTCAGCTTTCATCTTCTGTTTAGTGAAAAATTTCATTTGCTCACTCCAGAATATATTTTCTCAGAGTTTGAGAAACACAAAGAAGAAATTCTTGAGAAAACAGAACGAACAACAGAAGAATTTTTTGCGCTGCTTGAGCTATTTAAAAGAAGAATCGTTCTTGTCCCGCTCGAAGAATTATAGCAAATGACTTTAATAATCGTAGCTTTGACAAAGTCATTTGCTTATTAGGAAAAGACGTGAAATCTACGAAAATTAATGTCTTTTCCTATAGTCTCCTATTTCGATGACGCAGAAAATCTTACCCCTGATCCAGATGACATGGCTTATTTCGCAATTGCATTACGATTAAATTGTGCAATTTGGAGCAATGACAAAAAATTGAAAGAACAGAATAAAATCAAAGTATATCACACCCATGAGTTAACAAAAATAGATGAGTCTTAAAATCTCGTATTTTTTTGGTGTTTCTATTTCGTCGAAGTCGTACACAAAAATTCCGTTATCCTGAGTTGCATACCCCAGAATAATCTCTTTCCCCATCATCTTTTTAAATAAAGAACCTTCAAAGAGTGTATGATCAGAAAAGATGTTCAGCGTTGCCCGGAATGTAAGCATCCTGTTCTGGATGAAGATGTTTTCGTCTGTAAGAAATGTAATTTTATTTTTGACGAGTATCATTACCGCTGGCAAAGCACCACACAGAAGACAAGTGATTGGTGGCCTTTATCAGAAGGATGTTAGTAAGCAGTTCTTTTGTTTTCTAAGGATTTTTTCGTTTATTTTTTGGAATGTGCCTTAATATTTCTTGAAACGTTTTTTGGGTAAGAAAAATAAAAAATACGCCTTTGTAGCCAAAAGGGAGGTATGGACTTGCAAACCACTGGTCACTGGACATTTGCTGATAAGGTATATAAACAAATGAAACTTTGATAACAGAAATGGAACAACATGACAAATTAGTGGTTTTTGAAGATAAAAAGATTAGAAGGATCTGGCATAACGACGAGTGGTACTTCTCAGTTGTTGATGTAATAGGCGCTTTAACAGAAAGTGCCGATCCAAGAAACTATTGGAAGGTGCTAAAGCATAGACTACCAGAAGAAGGATCGAATGAAACGGTTACAAATTGTAACCAGTTGAAATTAGTAGCAGAAGATGGAAAATTAAGGGAAACAGATTGTGCGAATACAAAGAATATGTTCAGAATAATCCAGTCCATCCCTTCCCCAAAGGCAGAACCGTTCAAACTCTGGCTTGCAAGAGTCGGATACGATCGCATTCAGGAAATAGAAAACCCTGAGCTCGCCCAAGCCAGAATGAAAGAGATCTACAAAGCAAAGGGCTATTCAGGAGACTGGATTGAGAAAAGAGTTAGGGGCATTGCAGTGCGGGACGAGCTCACCGATGAGTGGGATAAGAGAGGGGTAAAGGAAAATAAAGAGTATGCCATTCTTACTAACGAGATAAGCAAGGCAACATTCGGTAAGACCGTTGACGAATACAAAGCGTTTAAGGGTCTCAAAAGGCAGAATCTCAGAGATCACATGAACGATTTGGAGTTGATCTTCACCATGCTTGGCGAGGCTTCAACAACAAAGATTGCAAGAGGTAAAAATGCGCTTGGCTTTACTGAGAACAAAGCCGCAGCAAGTAAAGGCGGGAAAATAGCCGGGGACGCGAGAAGAAAGCTTGAAGTCGAATCTAATGAGAACGTAGTTACTCCTGAAAATTATTTGGATGAACCGGAAGCACAGAAAAGGAAACGATTGAAGGATAAATGAAGCAAAAAAGACCCTTCTGAATCGTAAAGTGATTATGGAACCCTAATCGTACGGTGTGCAGATCCTGTCCTCAGAAATATTGCTTATCCTGACTTCTATCTTGTTACCGCTTTCATACAACATTTCAACAACATTTTTCTGCTGCTGAAGAGCTTTACGAATGGCAGAAAGCATTCTCTCCTCCATTTCCGTTGTCGTTTTCATGAGAAAAAAAGGGCCGTTAGCCGAATTACTCCGGCCAACGGATCTGTCATTTAAGTGAGTGAAGACAGTTACATTGCTTCTTCGTAGCCATCCATGAATGCGGCTTCCCAATCCTCGATTTCCCCGCTTTCTATCATATCTTCGCGGTGGGCACCGGAGTAAATCTCTTCGTCCGACTCTTCAGGGGCAGGATCTTCCTCGGGTACCTCCTCCAAGTGCTCTTCTTCCTTCTCTTCCATAATCCCACCTCCTCTTTAAACCTTTCTTTAATGATTATTAATAGGCTGGCAGAATTATTAATATTATATAGATTTTCCTTATATTTTATAAAAAATTTATAAATTTTGATATACCAAGCAGAAACATTTATAAAGAATTGGGGATTATTTCACTACTAAACAGTGGGTGGAGACTTATCATGAATGTTTTTCAGTATATGGCTCATCTTGCTTATACACCGATTCGATATATTGCTGATCTAGTACAAACTCCAATAAAAATATCTGATTTAGAAAGAAGAGTTGAAGCGATCTCCAGACGAGAGGAAGTACTTATCAAATTTGTCAGACGGCTTTCAAAGGATTTTGGAGAGGCTGGGGATTATATTCGGCACGTGATTTATTTTATGGGATTAACTAAAAAGGAGAGATGCCTCGTTGAAACTGTTTCTGCAAAGTATGGGGATAACTGGGATTCGTATATAAAGGAACTTGCTCCTGGGGATACTCCGAGATACGATGCCAAAAAGCTGCTAAATGCTCAAGGAAAAGATCTAGAACAAATTAGTCTAGACAGTACACTTATGAGTATACGTCGCCTTTTGAAGTACGAAAGAGCCAATCAAGTAACCCTTCCCCAAATTTATAGAGTTGTCCAAAATTTAATGAGGCACGATTAATTCGATAATTCAAACTAACCTTTCTCGTTAATCTTTTTATACTCGGACTTAACCACACTGTTATGGCTCATGATACAGCTCGACACGGTGTCAGGCTAAAAGGAATACCAGATACCTTTAACGGGGAATCCTTTTTGCGTAGCGGAAGAAGGGGGATTCACACGTGGACGGCTCCTTGGACAAGGGCTAACGTCCCGGATTTACATCTTGTTGTCGTTGGTGGAGAAATTCAAACCATTAAAAAACTTGAACAGATAGTTTCAGGGACAAAGCATCGTCTCAGTGTCGTTTCTCCTACAAATTTAGCAGAATACGTTTCTAAGAACGAAGTCGATGCAATACTTGCAGACCCCGCTCAGATTGATCATGTTCATGCATTCGACGCTATACCTACGGTTTGTTTGCCGGGTTCGAATATTCCGGCTTCTCTTGCCGTTTTTCAACTGAGGGAATTGGACAAACCTAGTTTGCTTTCCGCGCTTGCAGAAATGGTGGATGTCGCCTCGGTAGTTATAGTTGCAGAAGAGAAAGATCACGCCGAGAGACTTGTGGCTCCGCTAAAAATTGTCGGTGAATATTTTTCGGTACAAACGGCAGGATGGGACGAATTGAATCATGAAAAAAATCCATTAAAGAGTCGTCTTGACAGTTCAGTTATTCTTTATGTCGGTAGACCTTCTTTAAGTAGAAAAAATGGTGAACCGCATCTTGACACGACAAAAAGGGTACGAGAACTTGCACGTCATGCACCAGTTGTCTATGTAAACCCCAATCAATTTTTTAGGAATAATAATCTTG
>JAGWAF010000009.1 GCA_018302085.1 Candidatus Woesearchaeota archaeon
TCCTTTTGACGTTGTTTCAAACCCTGAATTCCTACGTGAGGGGTCTGCTGTTCAAGATTTTATGCATCCCGATCGGATTATTGTCGGGGTTGCCTCAGATCGTGCAAGGCAGGTTATGGAAACGCTTTATAAAGGCATCTCGCGATCCACCCAACCTCTCATTTTTACGGACATAAAAAGTGCAGAAATTATTAAATATGCTGCAAATGCGATGCTTGCAACGCGAATTTCTTTCATGAACGAGTTTGCCCGATTTTGTGAAAAAGTTGGCGGAGACATTAAATCAGTTGCATATGGTATTGGATTTGATCAAAGAATAGGACCGAGGTTTCTCCAAGCAGGCCTGGGCTATGGTGGAAGTTGTTTCCCAAAAGATGTCAAGGGCATCATTTCCTTAGGGAATGAGCATAATACACCATTTAAAATCCTTGAGGCTGTGCATCATGTTAACGAGGAACAAAAAGTACTCTTTTTACAAAAGATTTTGAAAACTTTCCCAAATCTTCACAATAAAACTATTGCAGTTTGGGGCATTGCGTTTAAACCAAAGACCGATGACATTAGAGAAGCACCATCCCTTTATCTTATCGATCAGCTCTTAAAACATGGTGCCATGGTTAAGGCATTTGATCCAGAAGCTATGGAAAATGCTCGAAAAGTCTTTTCTCAGATTGAATTTTGTTCAACACCCTATGATGCTCTTGCACAAGCAGATGCGCTTCTTGTCGTTACTGAGTGGAATACATTCAGGGATTTAGACAAAGAAAAGATGAAATCCTTGATGAAATCACCAATCATTTTTGATGGGAGAAATATGTATGATCCTCATGAAATGAGAAAGCTTGGTTTTCAATACACATCTATTGGAAGGGTCTAACTCTCTTTTTTCTTAAAAACAAATTCATTGCATCCAATTGATCTCACTTTTTTAATGTTCACTAACACAAAGCCCTCCGCTTCAACATATTCCGTAATCTTTTCAGGGGTGGCGTATTCGTACGGAAATCCACCAAGCCAGTCCTTAATATCTGTAAAGAAGTTCATGCCTCGTTGTGCTTTATAATTCTTAATATACCTAACAGGATTCCTCCCAGTGGCAATCAAGCCCGTTATCAGATAAAGAGTATACCCCCAGCACATTATCTTTTTATTGAAGCTGTTCGTGTTGTTATAAAACTTTTTAACACCATGCCAAAATTTTGAAGTTCCTTCTAACTTATACTTCTTATTTTCATTGTAAATAGCGATGCACAGCTTTCCATTCGATTTTACTTGTTGTAATGTGTTACCTATTGCCTTCCACATATTTCCTGTGTGATGCAATACTCCCCAACTATAGACAACGTCAAACTTTCCAAGTGAGTGCAAGAAATTTTCGTCAAGTGCAGAACCATGCTTTATTTCCCATTGCCACTCCTTCTGCTGGTTTTTTTCACGTAAAAGTTCTGTACATTTTAAGGAGTACTCATCTACATCAATGCTTACCACTTTCTTTGCTCCAAGCAAACAAGCAGCTAGGGAAAAAAGACCGCTTCCACAGCCGATATCGATAAATGATTTTCCATTAATCTCATTCGTACCCCCCAAGAGATCTCCTAATGACTTTTTAGCTTCCTCTATTCTTTCTTTATTTATATGTCGTGCATATTCAGTCCAATTTTTACCAAAAGAAAAGTGCTTCTTTTTTTTGTACTCTTCTTCGTAGAGCTTTATTTCATCCATCGCTCCCACCATAAGTTAAACATCAGTATAGCCCAAATCATTCTTGAGTTTTTATTACCTTGATCCATAGAACGTTTAATATACTCTCTATCAAAATATGAGTGTTGATCAAAATTAAGAACGTATTTTTCAACGATTTCTTTTAAACAAGTATCTAGATAATGTTCTAGCGGAACTCCGAAACCCATCTTTTTGCGATATAAAATATTTTTAGGTAATATTCCCGCAAGTGTTTTCTTGAATATCCATTTCCCTTCATTTCCTTTTAATTTTAACTTCGGATGAATTTTGCAGGCAAGCTCGACTAGCTCATGATCAAGCAGGGGAGGGCGTGACTCCAAGCTATTTGCTAATGATGCCCTATCCACTTTAGTTAAAATATCTTCTGGAAGATAAATATGGAGATCAGATTTTATTGCTGTCTGCAGAAAGTTTTTCGTATAATACATTTCATAGATTTTATAGCTCGCGTATGCGTCTCCTTTTGTTAGACCTGTAAACTCTTCAGCACTCAGAAAACTCATCATACGAGCATACTTTAGGGGTGGGGGTAGCGTTCCTATCTCAAAAAATGCTTTTATTTTTCGAAGCTTTGGTGTCTTCAACGAGTTACAAACGTTATATAACACTTTGTTTATCCATAAAGGGTAATATTTTTGAAATTGTATTGTTCTGTAATCTTTGTAGATCGTATATCCTCCGAATAATTCGTCTCCCCCATCTCCGGACAACGATACTTTCACATGCTTGCTTGCCACTCTAGATACCAAGAATGTCGGAATCATAGAAGGATCTGCAAATGGTTCATCGTAATGATACCTCAATTCAGGAATCAATTTTTTAACTTCTTCATCACTACAACCGATAGTATAATGTTCCGTGTTAAATTTCTTTGATACTTCCATCGCATACTTCGATTCGTCAAATTTTTCATCCTCAAATTTCACAGAAAAAGTCTTTAGATTTTTTTTATATTTACTTATCATAGCAACAACTGCCGAACTGTCTATTCCTCCTGATAAAAAGGCTCCCACAGGTACATCTCCCATTAGCCTTGCTTGTACTGCATTTTCAAGTTTTTCCAGAATTAATTTTTCTGCAGTTTTAGCGTCTTTTATTTCATCCGTTAACTCAATTTTCCAGTATTTGGCATATTTTTTTATTTTCTTTCTTTTCAAATCAAAAATTAGGTAATGCCCCGGTTCAATCTTCCACGCATTTTTAATAATGCTATCCTTTGGCGGGGTGCATCCGTACATGAGATAATAATGTAAAGCATTTTCATTTATCTTTCTCTCAACTCCAGCATTTAGGATAACTTTTAATTCGGAACCAAAAACAAATTTTTTTCCATCAAAATAATAATATAACGGATTTATCCCTAACCTATCTCTGGCAAGAAAAAGTTGCTGTTTTTTTTTATCATAGATGCAGAATGCAAACTGGCCATTGAGTCTGTTCAACATCCCTTCTCCATATTCTGCATAGCTATGGATCAGCACCTCTGTGTCCGTTTGAGAAGAAAATGTATACCCTTTTTTCTTTAGCTCTGCCTTTATTTCTTTATAATTAAAAATTTCTCCATTGTATACAATACAAATGTCTTTTTCCTTGTTACTCATCGGTTGTCTGCCACTTGGCGATAGATCAACAATCGATAATCTTCTGTGCCCCAGAGAAATACTTTTATCAGTATATATACCATCTTGATCTGGGCCGAGATGATCCAAACATTTTGCTAAATTTTCGCATAACCTTCTGTCATTCCAATTGAATCCGAGGATGCCGCACATTTAGCTCAGGACCTCCTCATATTGCTGTTCTAATTGCTGCATTACTTGCTCTATCTTAAACTTTTTTGCTTTTTCGAATGCGTATTTTCCCAACTGTTTAGCCATTTTTTTATTTTCAAACAATTCTTTTATTTTTTGAGCTATGTCATTTATATCTTTGGGTTTACATAACAATGCTTCTTTTTTATCATTCAACAGTTCTCTATTCTCCAGAATATCCGTTGTTATAATCGCTTTTTTGAACAACATTGCCTCGATCAATGCATTGGATTGGCCTTCATAGAGTGTAGTGCTTATCCAAATATCCGCTATTTTAAGTATTTCTCTTGTATCTTTTACAAATCCTAGGAAATATACTTTGTCTCCTATGCTCAACTCTTTTGCGAGCTTTTCTAGCTTCTTTTTTCGCTTTTCAAAGTTTTGGGCGCTGCCGCAAATTAAAAGATTTGCATCCACGTTTGCTTTTGCAAATGCTCTGATGAGAGTTTCATGATCTTTCTGGGGTCTCAAATTTGCAATCATCGTTATGCATTGCTTCTTGTTGTTGATTCCATATTTTTTTCTTATTTCTTCTTCAGTTAATGATAATGGTTTCAAAAAATTTTCAATGTCTATTCCATTATAAATAACTTTTATCTTTTCTTTATCGATTCCGTAACTTATCATAAATTCTTTAACAGTTTCTGCATTTGCAATATATTTGTCAACTTTATTCTGTGTCAGTTTGTCAATCATGTTGAGAAATTTTGTTTTTATTCCCCTCTCTCGCACAGAACAAATAATTTTCTGATCTTTGCTTGTTTTTGCGAAGCGTACCAACAGATTCGCATGCATCATAAATCCGTTGATAATCTTGGGTTGTTCTTTTTTGATAATCTCTTTTAATTTTTTTAATGCAGAGAAGATTTGTAAAGAATTTTTACATTGTAGAGAGTAAACTGGAATCTTTTGTTTTTCTAACTCTTCCCCAATAGGACCCTTAGTTGTTAAGGAGCATACTACCGGATAGTACTTTTTTTTATCTATTCCAATAACGATTCTTTTGAGCATTGTTTCTGCTCCGCCTACTTCCAATCCACTAATAACGTACAGAATTTTTATCTTACCCATGGGAAGCTTTATACCATTTTATAGTTTCCTTAAGACCATCGTCAAAAGAGTATTTTGATACATAGTTCAATATTTTCTTTGCCTTGCCGGGATCTCCCTGCGTCTTTCGAATATCTCCCGCTCGTGCAGTACCTGTGATGTGACCTTTCACGTTTTTTCCTAAGATTGCATTTATTTTTAATAATACCTCATTGACACTCACGGACTTACCGTCTGCCACGTTAAAAACTTCTCCAAAGCCCTTTTTAGTATGCGCGGCAGCGAGGTTTGCCCTCACAACATTTTTTACATACGTGAAATCTCTGCTCTGATTTCCATCCCAGTGGATCGCGGGGGGCCTATTTTGCGCAACTGCTTCTATAAACAATGGAATTAATGCTGCATATTGTGAGTGGGGATCTTGACGTGGACCAAAGACATTAAAATAGCGCAATGCAATCGTCTTTAAACCATAGTATTCGTAAAAAATTTTACAATAAATCTCACCTGCATATTTTGTCAAGGCGTAAGGAGACTTAGGAGACGGTGGAAGGTTTTCCTGTTGCGGACAGATTTTGCTATCACCATACACTGAAGAGCTTGACGCAAAAACAACACGATCAGCCTTTTTCTCATGAGCAACTTCAAGAACATGGAACGTTCCGTTAATATTCACATTATTATACGCTTCAGGATTTTCAAACGATGAGGGTACAGAGCGTAATGCTGCCTGATGTAAAATAATATCTCCTTCCTCAATTGTTTTGCTCAAAAGTTTTTTATCTTCAACACTTCCTTTAACTACTTTCACTTTCTCTAAAAAAGGAGAGATATTTTCTTTTTTTCCCGTAAAAAAATTATCGATGATGACTACTTCCTTCCCTTGTTGAACGAGCTCTTCAACAATGTGGCTTCCAATAAAACCTGCCCCGCCTGTAACAATATACTTCATTCCCATACCATCACCGTTATTTTACGCTTTATAAGTTTTTGGAATCTTCAATCAATACCACAATTTTTTCTGCTGTTTTTTCCCAACTGAATTTTTTTCGAATGCTTTTTTGTAAAGCTACACCCATCTCCCTTCCTTTTTCTTTATGTTCTATAAGCTCCCTCAACGCTGTTCCCAACTGCTCAGAATGTTTTGGATCATACAGCATGCCACAAGAAGGGGTGTCAATAATTTCTCGTGTGCCTCCTACATCTGTCGCGATGACCGCAGTGCCCATCGCCCCAGCTTCTAGTACATTTGTGGGGAGGCCTTCAGAATAACTAGGACTCACAAAAATATCGGTGATTGCCAGGGCATCACGAATAAAACTTTTGTCTCTCTTTCCAAGAAAAATAACTTCTTTTCTTCCCCCTGCCATGTGTTCAAGGGCATTGCGATAATTCCCATCTCCAATGATCAAAATTTTTGTTTTGGAGAGGCCTTCCGATTGTTTAATCAAGTCTTGCGCTCCCTTTGCATAAATCAATCTACTAACAAAAGTGATGACAGTTTCGTTGTTGTCCACTCCAAGAGTTTTTTTCATGTGGTCATTCTCATTTTTTCTGTCTTTTCTGTCAAAAAAAGTTGTATCAACTGCATTAAAAATGGTCATTGTTTCTCGATTGTAGAGATGCTTTGCAAACTTTTCTGCAGCTTGAGCCACACCCGCTACTTTCCAGCTTCGTTTTATTATCTTTCTTCCAAAGGTATGATCATATAGTATTGCTGCCCACTCTAACCATTTTCTTGGCAAGGAACTGTGCCTCGTCCCATGTTCAATGTGAAGAAGAGGCCTTTTTGTTTTTTTTGCAAACCATAATGCCCAGAGGCACGTGTTGAAGAACCGCGTATGACAATTGATAAGGTCAAAATGATTTGTTTTCATGAGTTGCTTCAAGAAATGTCGTGCCGCACTTGGTTTTAACACCGGATACGTTTTTCCCAGCAGATGATAACAGGGTAAACGATATACCTTAATGCCGTCAAGGATTTCCTCGGAAGCAGCGTTTTCCGTATTCGCCGTGATGATCGTCACGTGATAACCTTTTTTTGTTAATCCAAGAGCTTCATTGTACACGTATTGCTCATAACCACCTTCGTGGGGGAAAAAATACGCAGCGAAGATTAAGAGTGAACCTTTCGCATTATTTTTTTTGCTCGGCATGTTCAATGGCTGACTTCCTCACTAATTCTTCCATTTTTCGTTCTGTTTTTCTAACGATGGAGTATGTGTAGAAACTGATGCTCACAACAAAAACTATGCTCCCAACCATTAAGAGGTCGAGTGTACGATTGAATCGCAATGTTTCGGTCACTGTCTGTAAAGCTTGTGGAAATAATGCAACCCCAATCACTACCAACCAAATCAACATCCACAGGGCTTGCTCGTTTTTTGTCAACTCATTTCGTTTGCTGTAAAGAAAAGTAAGGTACATCATAAATAAACCAAATACGATTCCGATAATTTGAATTCCTAACATGGTTATCTCCCTCGCATTTTCCAAAGGAACATATTCAAGACAATTTTGACACCATCAAAAACAGTTGTTCCTTTATATTTATCGTGATAAATCGTGTCAATGGGCAGTTCTGCATAACTCAGCTTATTTTTTCCGGCATTCGCAATCATTTCAGACTCCATACTATAATCTCTCGCCTGCCACCGTATTTTTTGGTATGCATCGGCTGTTAACCCTCGAAAACCGCATTGGGTGTCTTGCAAGGTTATCCCATATAAAACTTGCGTCATTCTATTCATAAACCAGTTGCCAAAACGCATCACTGCTGGCATTTTTTGATTGCGTTTACGATATCCAAAAACAATATCTTTCTCGTTTAGGAGCTCGACAAAACGGGGAATGTCTTCGGGTTTGTGCTGCCCATCCGCATCCATCAAAATCAATTTTTTCGCATCATGTTGTACGGCAAAGTCACAACCTGTTCTAATTGCAGCACCCTTTCCTAGGTTAATGCGATGTCGCAAAACTATCACTTTTTCAGCTGAGGCAAGTTCCGCGGTGTGATCACGAGAACCATCGTCAATCACGATCACATGATCGCATTTTTCTCTCACTGCTCTTGCTATCTGCTGAATATGCTTTTCTTCATTATATGCCGGGATGATAATCCACGCATCGGAAGTGCAGGCTTTCATATTCCTCATATTCCTGTGACATTCGCAACTGGTTTTTGTTCATAGATCATCAAAGGCTCTTGGGATTCCCACGTGACTTTCCATACTTGAATTTTCTCTCCTAGGACGCTTGTTTTTTCACTCAGCAATTTAAAGTGTTGTGTTCCATGACCATTATAAAAGAAAAGGCGACTAAAAAGGCTTTTCGCAAGAGGCCTTGCAGCCATTATCGCGTTAAATCTATTATTTGTGGGAATAGTCATCACAGATAACTCTGTTTGAGGATCTTCTGCAACAATCTCATGAATCCCAGTACCATCCGCATAGACAAGGGAAGCTGCTTTGAGGATGCCCTGAGTTGCAGATACAAATGCTTCACTTGAGGTTGTATTGACAATGGCACCGTTTCCGCAGAGTAAAAGTTCTCCGTTCAGGTTACAACCTGCAAGATTGGATGCGAAGCTTGGCCAAGGCGCGATGAAAGAATCTCCATCCTGGGTTTGAATCTGATTATAGAGTGCAGTAGCTTGCTGATCAGGATAGTTATATTTTTCTTTCAATAGTTGCACACCATCTTGAAAATTTTTTCTTTTAACAGCATTAAATATTTCTGCCCTGTCAAAATCCCAGGATCCAAAGTGCGCCCAAACCCCTGCTTTTTGTGTCATATCCGAGGACATAATCAAATATTGAGGAAGGTACTCGCAATGCGTAAGGTTCATTATTTCTTCAACTTGTGTTTGGGTGAGACCACGTTCTTCAAGCAAGGCTTCTGCTTCTGCACGATCCTTATTGCTGAAATTGTAGAGGAGATGAACACTATCCACTTCTCCTTTTTTATTATACTCACTTAACTTTCGTGAGGCGAACTCTTGACCGCAATTTAACATTTTGAGAATGCTGACAACTTCTTCATCGTTGTCGGATAGGAGCAACTTTCCCACCCAATGAATTCTCTGACCCTGGTCACCACCATCAAATGTTACTTTTCTCTCTCCAAGGGTTACAAACCAGTGGCCAAAATCCCACCAGGATGTAATGATCCCATCTGTGTCGTCATTTTTTATCACATCAAGGCTTTCTTTCCAGGCATCGTTGATCAAGGGAACTTGCTGTCCTGCAGAAGCGATCGCAACTTTTACGGGATTGAGGAGCATCAGGCAAAACAAGATCGCGACAATACTCCAGGTGTATGTCGTCTTAACACTAAAAGATTCTTTGAACCATGTCGCAAGAAGTTCTGCAATTCTTGAGGCACTTACTCCGAAGGCAATTCCAAAAATAGGTGCGAGTAACGCGATGAAACGAATACTTGTTGTACTTGCGTAAATCGTTCCTACAAACCAAATCAAAATAATTAAACTATAATGGAAAGGGCGCTCCTCCTTTACGTACAAAGATTTTAGCATGAACAGTCCCATGGGAACTCCCAACAGGATCAGGAAGGTGATTTTTTCAGGATTCCAGGAAAGAAGGAAGAGATACCATAACGCACTTCCGGCATACCACGGCCAATCTTTCTTGTACTCTTGTCCCTTGCTTACCGCAAAAATACATGCCATCATTCCCAAGAGAAAGAATACTTTACCACCGACGGTACCAATGATTTGGTCCATTGAGGTAGGGTTAAGTTCTGCAACAGTTGTTAACACGTTTGGCCAGATGGAAGTAATTGCAACTTGCTTGAGTTGTACAAACCAACCTGTAAGAATGGGGGTTTGCAACATACGAATCGCTTCGTACATGAAACCTTCTTTTTTTATCAATACCCCATAAATAAGACCGTTAAGTATCGCGGCCCCAAAATAAAATAGGGCTAATGTGCACGTGGATTTCTTAACGATTGTCCACGAGATTTTTCTCTCTTTTCTGACTTGAATAGCAGCTTGATAGAGGATATAAGCTCCCAATGTTAATAGGACGAACAAAAAGATAAACCAGAATCCACTCCAGAAGACGTCGTACAGCACCGTCATCAAAGCAGCGAACAATGCCCAAAGCATACCTTTTTTCATCGTCGAGGCATCTAAAGCTTTGAGGGTGCCATATACAATCAACAGAGGGAATAAAGCGCTAAAAGGATCATTGTCAGAGAATCCACCCATTGTACGGTACAAGAGAGCGCCATGGGACGCGACAATGACTCCACTCAATATACCAGCGAAATCACCTGCGATTTGCTTTCCGATGAGATAAGCAGGAATCACGGCAAGTGCCATAATAATAATGGGCAAAATAAATGCAACAAACATTAAAGAAATATCTTTTTTGAAAAAACTCATAACTTGATACAACTTCGCTTCCGTGTATGAAATCGGATTAAAGCCTTCAGGAGGGCTAAATCTCCCCCCCCGTAAACCATGATAAACTACTCCATCTTTTTCAATGGCTCCTGACCTTCCATACTTCAAATAATTTCTTGCCATCCCCATCCAAAGAAATGGATCAATTTCGAGAAGATAAGTTTGCCCACTTTCATCTTGAAACTGGGATTTAAAATATTGAGACGTTGCCTGAATTTGCTGATCAATTTCAGTTTTTTTCTCGCTCAGCACCTGCTGAAAATCTCTTTCCACTAGCTCGTTACGTTGCGCGTCCGGCAAATTAGGGTATGATTGACTTATCTGAGAGGCTATTTGATTTCTAATATTGGTGTGCACAGCATTCGCTGCCCAGTCATCAGTTGCAGGAAGATATAATGGCATCGACCGCAAATAGATACTCAGAATGATCGGTATCAGAATGAGAAACCATGTTTTGTGTTGTACTATCCATGTCCAAACTTTTTTCGCATCGAAGCTAATCTCTGTATCATTCTTGACTTGCTCCTGAGATTCCTTTACTTCTTTCTTTTCCCTTTTAAAAAAATTTTTTATTTTACCAAAATCAATTTGAATTTCTGGACTCTTTTCTGACTCAGGATTTTGTTGTGTTTCCACGGAACCACCCATGTACGCTAAAGTAGGCTTCGTCTTAAAAAGCTTACTGTTTTTTTGTCTTAAAAAAGAAATCTTGCAAAAGATGCAAAGCGAGGTTCTGTGATTCCCAACTTCAGGAGGAATCGTGTGGGATAATCGCGATCGAAGCTCTCCAGAATATTTTTTACTCTTTGCTGCTTCACTAAACTCAACATGTAATCATAGTCTTGATCTGAGAACTTATTCATCATTCTACGAATGAAGAGATGCAACCACAAATCTTTTCCCAACACTTTTTTCCATTCTGATTCGTATGACTTATTTTTTTCAATTGCATCCGCAAGTGCCTTTGCGGCCATGATTCCCTGAATGATGCCTCCCCCTGTTGTTGCCTTGACCTGAAGGGCGGCATCTCCCACAAGAAAAATATTTTCTTTTTCAGTTTTGAGCTTTGGATCATATAGGGGAATCAAGCCACCTTGGCATTCGCATACGGTTGGACTGTTTAATTTTTTCAAAAATGATTGAAAATACTGGTGTGGTTTTTCCAAGGTCGCAAGACCTGCTCGTGCCATGTGCTCATTTTCAGGAACAACCCAAGCAAAAAAGTTTGGGCAAACATTTCCCAAATATACTTCGTAGCATTGGGGGTCAAAGTTTCCTTTGATCGTTGCCTGTGCTCCATAATAGAATACCCTATCGCCAAAGATCCCGGCACTTTTCGCAACTTGGGAGTTGGGACCGTCAGCGCCAATAAGTTGTGTTACCCCATAAGATTTTTTCTCATTTTTTTTGGTATGTTGAATATCAATTTTGATTTCCTTTTCTTTTTTTTCCAAATTTGTAAAGCGGCATCCCATCAGAACTTCTGCTCCAGCATCTTGGGCCATGTGTGCAATACTTTGATCAAATGCTGTTCTGTCCAGAATGATGTCTGGTCGTCTTAACTTAATTTCACAACTTTCCTTGGCCGTGTGAACTTTTACTCTTTCAATCGTGTTGACGATGGTTTCTTTTTTTGGCGTAAAGATTTCTTTGATTCCGTCAGTGACGATGCCAGTGCATTGCACAGGTTTTCCTATATAGTGATGTTCTTCAAAAAGTTTTACGTCGTATCCTTTCTTTGCCAATTGATATGCTGCGAAAGACCCTGCAGGACCTGCCCCAATAACACCGATCATGGACTCACCCAATGAGAGGAAATCTTAAAGCTTTGTTTTTTTGTTATTTGAAGCTAATCTTTATATATAAACTACTACTTAGCGGTGATATTATATTTAATTTACTGTGCAGTTGTAACATCAAAAAATCTTACACGTGCAGCATGTGCAAAATGGAGGGTTAGCATGATCGCAATCAGAAAAACATTAACTGTTCTTTTCCTGGTAATTCTTAGTCTTCTTCCAACAGTGCCAATGGCATTAGCACAATCTTTTGATCATGCAAACTGCCAAGCTCGCGGTGATTTGAATGCTGATAATGTCGTTGATGTCGACGATACTTTCTTGATTGCAAGATACATACTCGGCATTACCTCCTTTGATAACGCCTGCGAAGCAGCAGCGGACGTGAATCGTGACACCCATGTAAGTTTTGCAGATCTTGTCGATACTTCCCTTTACGGTCCAGTTCACATTTCCAACAAATACGTCTGTAGCACCATACGTGGTGATATCGACGGGGATTGTGTTGTTGATTACCTTGACAGTCTTGCATACGCACGTGTTGACGCACAACTTGCAACTGTAAATGGAAATATTGCTCTGTGCGATGTCCATCCTCTCGTGGGTGGCGATGGTGTAATTAATATCTTAGACTCACTTGCCGTTGCTCGTATTTCACAAGGGCTTGTCAAAGAATTTCCTAGAACATGCACTGCGGTTACTCAATGTTCTGATCACCTTGATAATGATCATGACGGATTGGTTGATTTGCAAGATCCTGACTGTAAAAATGCTCAGGATAAAACTGAAAGTGGAAGCCATGGTTTGCCTCAATGCAGTGACGGGGTAGATAATGATCATGATGGTCTTGTAGATCTTGCAGACTCTGACTGTGGTGGCCCTAACGATCCTACTGAAGGAGGAAATCCTAATCCAACTCAGTGCAGTGATCTGATCGACAATGACAGTGATGGTTTGATCGATTTACAGGATCCAGGATGCTCTGACGCAAATGACAATAATGAGCAAAACTCTGCGCCACAATGCAATGATGGCGTTGATAATGATCATGACGGATTGGTTGATTTGCAAGATCCCGATTGTGGTAATGCTCAAGATCCTACGGAAGGTGGAAATCCTCCAGCTCCTGAATGTAGTGATGGTGTTGATAATGATCACGATGGAAACGTGGACATGCAAGATATTGATTGTGCAAATCCACAAGATCCCAGTGAAGAATCAAATGTACCCTATGTAACTCCAATGGATGCTGATGCTGAAAATGAAAAGGCAAAAATTTTCGTCAGCAATATCCGCTTCGATCCTGACAGCTTAATGGCAGGTAACCAATTGAGGGTATTACTTACTTTTGAAAATAAAGGTAGGGTAGACTTGCATCATGTTCGTGTGAGCTTAACTATTCCAGAACTTGCAACAAAGAGCAGTGTTGGTCTCTTCGACCTTGATAAAAACGATGGGCTCACAAAGAGCATAGTGCTTCCTCTTGAACGCGATGTCATTCCAGGAGTATACGATGTCCGCATTGTCCTCAGCAGCGACGAGGAAGGCGCCAAAAGGGTTATTCACAGGCCTTTAACAATCACGGCTTTGCCTCTTCCTCCTCAGAAGGTCGTGTACCGTGTTTTGACGGTGTACTGTCCCGAGGGCTACAACAATTGTCAGATTGCACAGGCTTAAAGTTGTCCAATATAATTGTCCCATATTGGGGGTAACATCGCGTTACTACGGGACTCGAGCAAACCTTTAAATATAAGTTACGATTACACAATAGTGACAAAAAACAAACTTGGGGGTATAAGTATGAAACGACATTTGATTGCAACACTCTTGCTCTTCGCAGCACTTCTTTGTGCACCAGTTTTGGCACAAAGTTTACCTATTACTATTAATAACGTCCAAGTTGATGACGTTGAAGTTATTGCCAACCAGGCCAACAGCCTCGATATCGAACGAGGACAAACCGTTGAGGTTGAAGTGCGCTTTAGCCCAACAGCAGACATTGATGATCTCCAATTGCAAGGTTCTATCTACGGCTTTGAATACAACGACTTTTTGCCTATGACGGATACCCTCGCACCTTTCGATGCAGACGCTAACGTTACTTATGTGAAAAAATTACACATCAAAATTTCTGATGAAGTAGAAGAAGACAGGTACAACTTAAGACTTATCTTCGCTGATCGCAACAGTGATCTATTAATCAGCAATTATCCATTAAAATTAGATGTTCCTCGTGACAGTCTCCAAGTTGAAGACATCGTTACTTTCCCTTCACAAACGGTACAAGCAGGAAGAGCATTGCTCGTAACTGTACGTCTTGAAAACAAAGGAGAAAAAGATCAAGATGATGTACGCGTTGAAACAGGCATTTCACAATTAGGAGTTAGCAACGTTGACTTTATTGATGAAATTGAATCAGAAGAGGAAGAAGAAACAGAAGAAATTCTTCTTCAAATTCCAGCGTGCGCAGAATCCGGAAAATACGAACTCCAGGTTAAAGTCTACTACGATGAAGGTTATGAAACAGTAACAGAATCCGTACCTGTCAATGTTGTTGGAGGAGAAAGCTGCCCAACCAACCGTGGAAATCAAAGATCAGGACAGCCCTCTGATAAAGAGAATGAGCCGCAAACGATGATCATTGTGGGTTCACAACTTGAAACTTTGAAACAAGGCGGAGAAGGAGTTATTTATCCTATCACCCTTACCAATAATGGAAGATCGAGTGCAACGTACACACTTATGGTGCAAGGCGTTACCTTCGGAGAAGTCCGAGTAAGCCCAACCAGTACCATCGTACTTGAGTCGGGCGCAAGTCAAACCTTGTATGTGTTTATCAAAGCTAACAAGGACGCATCCTTGGGGCCTAATGTGTTCACTGCAAGTGTCGTGTCCGCAGGAACAACTCTGAACCAAGTGTCCCTCACAGCAAATGTTGTTGAAGGGGATGCAAGTTCGTTGCAAACCGTTCTTGAGGTTGGCTTAATTGTACTTGTCATCGTCCTTATTTTAGTTGCTCTCGTCGTTGCTTTCCGCAAAGGAAAAGGCGATGAGGAAGACCAAGACGACGTCGCAACAACTGAAACCTATTACTAGGTTTCTTAATTTTATTTTTAGCGTGGGAGGCCGGAAGCGGGAACTATGAAGCGATACCAAATTTGTATTCTTTTATTGCTTCTCTTCAGTTTATTTAGTGGCCATGCTTTTGCTGCAACAGAAGATTTTGTGGCTTCCCTGGAAGCGGCAGAACTTAAAACTTGCCAATGCTTTCCCCTTCCAAAGCAACTTCTCATTACGAATACGGGAGATATTACCAGTCAATATGATCTACGTCTTGAAGGAAGCGCAGCAAACTTTGCGGCACTCCAACCTGTAAGTCTTTCCCTGAAACCAGGAGAATCTCATTTTGTCAGCCTTAACTTTTTTGCAACATGCCAGGAAGAAGGAACGTATCCCTTCACCATTTTTGTTAAAACGAAATTAGGTCTTGAAAAAGAAATAAAAACTCCTTTTGTTGTACAGCGATGTAAAACACTTCAAGTGGATTCGCTCGGCGGAGCACAAGTTGTCGATAACTGTCAAGAAGCACGCTATGACTTTCTTGTGCGCAATCTGGCGGTTTACGATGAAACCGTTGATATTTCCGTTGATGAAAAGATTGCAGGATCTTCAATGCTTTCAGAAAATCCAGTTCTTATTCCAGCGCAACGATCAAAACGCGTGTCATTGTTTGTAGGTACGAGCTGCGACCAGGAGGGAGAAACACCTTTCACAGCTTCGTTCACTGCGCAAACCAATGGTTATAGCGTGGTTCATGATCTTAGTCTTGTTATAAATAATAGGGACGTGCCCATCCTCGCCAAAGAAGTTGATACTGTTGTTGTCACGAGGGAAGAAAGTGCTGTTGATCTTTCTTTCGAAAATACGGGTTATGACGCCGTGTCGTACACCATTTCTGTTCAAGAAGGACCAGAATGGGTGAATGTGGATCCTCAAGTGTTGCTTGTGCCAGGATACAGTGCCTCAAGCTTTACACTTTTTGCTTCACCTCCCGAAGATGCACCCGCAGGTGAATATTCCGTTACTGTTCTCGCCACTGTTCTTGACACTGGCGTAACTTATGGCAAAGAACTCACCCTTTCCCTCGAAGAAAGTGCCCTGGGTGTGGGGTCATCCACGTGGCTCACGGTGCTCATCATCGCGGGGGCGGTGTTACTGGTACTTCTCTTACTCATTTTTATTGCAGCACTGATGCGCAAGGGCTCAGCAACAAAACAGGAACGCGAAAGACTCACCACAGAACGCAAACTTGCAAGGTTCACAGAGCAAGAAAAAGCAAAAGAGGCTCGTGCAGCATTGAGGGCGGAAAGAATTGCGGAACGTCTCAGACGCAAGGAAGAAAAAAGAGCAGAAAAAGAGCACAGAAAAGCAGATAAAATTGCTGCGAAAGAAGCACGACGCCAAGAGAGAATTGCAGCACATGAATCACGCATCGCAGAAAAAGAAGCTCGTAAACGAGAAAAAATTGAAGCGAAACAACGTGGACTCCTCAAAAATGCACTTCTCAAAGACCTACGCAAACAATACCACTTCGTTGAGAAAGAAAATCTAGGCATTGAGGGGGAAGTTAGTCTCGAAGAGGAAAAGAACCCCGCATTGAGGATCGCATTGCTCATTATCTTCCTTCTACTTGTTGGCGGAGTTTTGATCTGGTTCTTCTACCCATTCTTTATTCTCTATTTACCATTCTTTATTATAGGATTTATTATCCTAATCGTGATATTAATACTCCTATCAGTATACTGGAACAAAAAAGAAAAAGTCAATCGTCTGAAAGCCTCGGAAGAAGGAAGACTTCTTGAAAAAGATCTCAAAAAGGAAATCACTGACTATTATGATTTGGTTCCCAAAAGAAAAAAGCCAGAACTAGAAGAAAAACCAGCGGAAGGAAAAGGCGTGCTCTATGAAGAAAAGCGCGGTAGAAAGGGCAAGGACGATGCTGATCTCGTAGCGAGGGAGGCTCGCGCGGCAGCCAAGGCGAGCAGACAATTAGAACAAGAATATGCGATTGCACCAGAACAAGGATCACGCTCATGGAAATGGTTATGGATTATTTTCCTCCTCCTATTGTTCATAGGGGCGTTTGCAGTACTGTTCATTTTCTTCCTTGATTTTATGAAATTGTACTGGCCGTACTTCGTAGCGGGATTTGTCATTTTAATCATAGTTATCCTTATTATAGATTATTTCAGATTCGGCAATCGTGTGCAACAATCCTGGCCAGAACTCAATAAAGGAGAGTACGCGGTTACCCTCATCCCATGGAGAAAAGGATTAACAGAGCTTGTATTTATTCCAAAACAGCACCTTTTCAATCCAGGTGTTGTCATCAAGAAATTGGGCGCGACACCCCTCGTAGGCCTCGATGGAGAAGTCTACCAATATATCGAAATAGAAAAAACTAACATTTCCAGTGCGGATATTGGTGACACGACTTTCAGATTCAAAGTTCAACGCAAATGGCTCCAGAAGAACAAAATTTTGGCAGAGAAGATTAAATTATACAAGCACGCAGGATCACGCTGGAATGCAGTCCCAACAGAAATTGTAGGAGAAACTGAAGACCACCAAATTTGTTCAGCCAGAACAGGCTCCACAAGAACAAGAGCAGGAAGGGAGAAAAATTTGGATTTTGTGGGTGGCAATCGCGATTATTTTACTCTTACTCATTGGCTTTGTCGCATACAAAATTATGAATGTAGGAACTGCAACTGAAGAAACAACAGACAAAATAACAATTCCAGCACTCTCAGAAGACGAAGCAGGAATTCCAAGGCAGGTCTGGGCGAAAGACACCGTTCGTACATTGGACCTTACACAATATTTTGAAGATCCCGACGGAGATAGGCTGGGATATGGTGCATCCTCAATGGATCACATCGTAATCAGTTTTAACGATGGCATCGCAACGTTTACCCCGGAGCAGGGCTGGATAGGACAAGAATTTGTCACGTTTACCGCGGATGACGGCAAGGGCAATGAGCCTGTGGAAAGCAACAAGGTACGTCTTCTTGTCGTGCCCCCCGAACAGCTTGATGAAGCAACCTCGGGACAAAAAACAAGCTTATGGTACTTTGTCATTGCTGGGATTGTCATTCTCCTCCTTGTGATTACAGCCATAGAATATGCACGAAGACATAACAGCGGGGAAACTGAAGAAGAGCAAAAAACGGAATGATCCTGTTCTCAGAAATATTCTTTTTCTAGGTTCAAACAAAAAAGTTTAAAAATAATCTTCCAAACATTTATATAACCTCCAAAAATAATTTCCCCTTATGCACATCGCATTTTTTGAAGTCAAAGCGTGGGAAAAGGACTTTCTGAAAGAAAAATTAAAAAAATATCAGCTCACTTTTTTTACGGAACCCTTATCTGAGAAGAACATTGTGAAGGCAAAGCAAGCAGATATAGTTTCCGTTCTTATCTATTCTCACATCACCGATCACATGCTATCCTCCCTGCCGAAACTCAAAATGCTCCTTACAAGGTCCACGGGATACGATCACATTGATGTCGCAGCCTGCAGGAAAAGAGGTATTACTGTTTGCAACATTCCTTCTTATGGGGAAAGTACTGTTGCAGAGCACACCTTTGCGTTGATTTTGGCCTTATCAAGAAAGATTACTAAAGCATATGCCCAAAGTCTCAACAATGATTTTTCTCTTGAGGGGTTGCAGGGCTTTGATTTGAAAGAAAAAACACTTGGAGTTATGGGTACGGGCCGCATTGGGTTAGAGGTTATTCGTATTGCAAAAGGATTTGGCATGAATGTTTTGGCTTATGACATGTACCCACAAGAAAACCTCGCGCAAACTCTTGATTTTCATTATTGTTCTTTGGATCAACTTTTGAAAAATTCTGACATTATCACTCTGCATGTTCCATATAACAAGGAGACACATCATCTGATCAATAAAAATACTCTACAAAAAGTTAAACGCGGAGATCTCTTGATTAATACCGCAAGGGGCGCGGTCGTTGATACGGAGGCGCTCATTACCGCATTGCGTTCTGGCAGATTAGCAGGGGCGGGTCTTGACGTGCTTGAGGGAGAAGAGTGTCTCAAAGAAGAAAATCATTCTGATAAAAAATATTTAAAAAAGATTAAACAACTCAAAACTCTTTTGGGTATGGATAATGTTATAATTACACCACACATTGCATTCTACAGTAAAGAAGCAGTTGAGAGAAGGCTTCAGGTCATTGTTGAAAACATTGTTGGTTTTATTGCTGGAAGGGAGCAGAATGTCGTGAAGTGAATTTTTTTGTTAAATTTTGTGAAATGATGTCGATGGGGACATTGGGATTTGGACCCAAATCAGCCGCTCTGGAGGCGGCCATACTAGCCAGGTTGTACTATGTCCCCTTGCTGTCGTGAAGATTTCTGATGCTATTTAAAGCTTATGCTGCTCCCAATTTTGCACGCTGAGGAAGTTATCGTATTGGCGGGGAGCTCAATCATGTATTTTATCTTCCTTTTTGTTGTGTAGCATCGGAACGGCCGTATTTTTTGTTTCATTTCAACAATTCTTTTATGTTCATCGAGAAAAAGAAGATCGATCGGAAAGAAAACAAAACCCATATGTATGCTGCAGTATTTTTCTTTTTTGAAAGGAAAAAGTAATGGGATTGGTTTTTTCCTAAACATAAGACCTCTCATTTGTTGAAAAGGAGAAGTACAGATGATTACGTTATTTGCTATCGTTTTCTGATTCGTCTTATTTACCAGAGTCACTTTTTTGCTGTTCATGTCTTTCCATTCCCTTCTCAATTTTTTGCTTGGATTGATATTTTCTCCACCATGTCAACGCTCCAAATCCTGCTCCAAGGAGGAGAATTAAGACCACTCCTATGATAATGTTGGTTAATTTTGAACTTTCCTCTTTTTCTATTACCTGTTCAACAGTTTTCACTTCGGTTTTGTTTTCCGTGAGATTTTCAGTAAGATTTTCTACTACATCAGGTATTGGCCCTATAATAACGTCTGGTTTTGGTTTTACTTTTATCGCTATCATCTGATCAACATGATGCGTTGCGCCATCCTCGAGGATAAAACTGGCCTGAAGCCTTAGGGGGTAGGTCGTTTCTCCATCAATATATGGCGTTACAATGGTTTTTTCAACAATCACACTCTTTTTTGAATCAATTTCTTCTGCAGCAATGGGCAGGGGGTCTTGCAATAATTGAGAAGAAATTGTGCCAGCAACTTTTTTTACTTTTTGAGGCAAGGGATTGCTTATTACTAATTTGAAATTCACTTCACTTTGGGATTCCACCTCAGAGGGAGTTATGCTCACTGTTAACGTTGGTTTTTCAACGCGTAGCGTGACTTCCTTTTTTATTTCTTGATCTTGCTGATTCCAATTAAACTTAACTATGACAGGGATGGTGTACGTTCCCTCAGCATCTGCAATAATGCGAAGCTTCACTTCTTTTGTTTCCAGTAATCTTAGGAAGTCATCCCATTCAAAACGATCTGTCTTTTGAAATAACGGCTTGTCTACACTTTTCATCGTGAGGCCTTTTTGTAAAGGAATAAAGGTAACGATGTTATCAATGGACTCCTTCTCTAAAGTGTTGCGATATTTTAAAGTTAAATCAGTTTTTTCTCCTACTTGCACGGTATCTTTTTCAAGGCTTGGCTCTATAACGATCACAAATTGGCCTACTTCCATTGCCAGTTTTGTGTCGATACTCTTGTGTTCTTTTCCGTCAAACCACTGTAATGTGCCTTTCAGGTCGTATTTACCTGGGGTTTTGGCCTGAAGCACGTACGTACACTCATGTGTTCTTTCAGAGAAAATTGTTCCGCTCCAACCTACTTTGTCGTCGTGGAAATAACAGCCATCCTTAGAATCAGTCGCGATAAGGCCTTCTGATGTTTGTTCCCATGATACTTGCTGGGCAGTCGCTGCACCATGATTTTCAAAAACAACTGTAACATCCGTTTTTTCATTCACACCCAACTCAGTTTTTTCAGGGGTCTGAGTAATACTTACACGTGCTATGTCTAAGAAAACGTCAATCACGTATTCGTAGAGATAGACATCAAACCTCGGATGCATCTCATCACTTTGGCTTACTGCAGTGAGGCAGAATTCGTATCCTTGAATGTTTGTGCAGTCTCCTTCCGTTATTTTAACTCTTTCTTCATCAATGATTAGCGTTACTGCGTTTTGGTTGTTGAGGTCGGCAACTTGCACTCTGAGGTCGTCCACAGTAAACGTGCCTCCTGGCTTGTACTTTCCAGATTTTACAGTTTCACGCTCTCCAGCGAGTACATAAGGAAGAAGTAATATCATACAGAATGTCATTATCAGTATTTTTTTCATATCTTCTTTAGTTTTCTTGAGTTATATAAGATTTATGGTCTAGAAAAGATAAAATATATAAACGAATGAAGCCCTTTGCTCCTATATGGTGAAGGGGAACGAATTTAATAAAGAAATGGCCAGCTACCTCTCGAAAAGGCCACGAAAAAGCAGATTTTCTTTTTTTCGCAGGAAAACTCCTGTGAAAGACGCGTATGAGGAGTATGAACAACTTGCGGGGGTTTCTGAAACAAAACCAACTGTGATCGGCGGCACTGAAAATGTGATTCAGACGATGAAACGTAAAGCTCTTGGACTTTTGAAGCAAAAAAGACAAGAAGAGATAGTGCCTGCATTCGATGAGCAAGGCAACCTTGTGAACAGGGAGCAACCCCAGCCTGACAAAATTTCTGGCTTTGTTTCCAAAATAGATGTTTTTGATGTCCTAGGAAAAAAGAAAGAGCAAGTTGCTGAAGCAGAATACCATGAAATGAAAGAGTTTGAAGAAGTCGTTCATGCGGATAATGACATTAGGGAGTTAGCAAGGATTTCTGCAAATATTCTTCGCTTGTTGCCCCCGGAAAAACTGGAAGACTTCAAAGCAGGGCAGGACTTTAATAAGTACAAAGAACTTCTGAAGAAACATCATATTATCAAGTAAAATATTTCTCATATGTTTCTCTCAGATTCTTTGCTATTGCAGGGTTTTTAAAGACGATAAACTTGATGTCGTGAGATTCATAAGCTATCTTTGTTATTTCTTTCATGCTCATCTCTTTTGTACTTTTGTATTTTTCAAAGAATATTCTTAATTTTTTACTTAGGGTACTTGGATATTTCACTTGTAAAACTAAATCTCCTAAAATATCTACATCAACCATTTCGCCAACTTCTTTTTTTTCTATTACCTTAGTTTCTGTATGTACCGTTCTGTAAAATGATGCTCCCCAATGATTCAAGGGCAAGTCTCTGAGAAAAATGAATTTCTTGTTTATATTCTTCTTCTTAAAATATTCATACAATTTTGTTTCACTACCCAAATTAATAATAGGCCACCAGACATAATGGCCGTAAAATAAACATTTCCTATTCTCTCCTGGCTTGAGATGATCTGCCCAATAATACATAATATCTGACCAAAAATTATCTAACTCAAACAAATTTCTAAAAGAATAAACAGCGTAATTCTCTTTTACTAATTCCGCAGTAAAAGCATGCACTTCTTTTCCTGTTTCATAAGTTGTTAACAACTTATCAAAAAATGTTTTTGTCTTTAAGATCCATTCTTTGTTTAAATCGTATTTCTTCTCTTTCTTTGTTAAAACTCCTTGCCTATGAAGTACGTCTACCGCTTTTCTTATTGCTTGATATGTTATCTTCAGATTATACTCTTTACGAACACTATTGCTCAATTCTATCAAGGAAAGAGGATGCTCCTTTGTTAAAATACTAAAAACAAGGTCTTTAGCCTGTTTAATTTCTTCACCTAACTGCGGAATGCTTAATTCTATCATATACCGAGTAAAAAGTCTTTGTTTTTAAACCTTTTGGTACAAAAATAGTTGTAGTGAATGTTTTAATAGTTCTTCACGAATATATATACCTATGAACGATATGAAAACATGTTTTCACGGAGGAGCATCTTTTGATGCAATCGGATCAGATTTTGATAGGTTGGAGTCTAAAAGTAAGGTCATTAGAGCAGATGTAATTGATGCTTGGTATGATCCCGCCCCTAACGTTGTCGAAGCACTAGAAAAAAATTTAAAATGGTTATTGAGAAACTCTGCGCCAACAAATTCTGAGGGATTAATTAAAACCATATCAAAAGTAAGAGGGATTCCTCCAGAGAATTTACTTGTAGGAGGTGGATCTTCAGATTTAATGTTTGCATTTTTTCTTCATTACCCATTTGATTCAGTGACTATTCTTGATCCCATGTATGGAGAATATGCTCACATCTTTGAAAAGGTTTTGAAAAAAATACCTCAAAGGGTTTTACAAAGACCTAAAGATTGTTTTAAAATTAGTACAGATGATATTCTTCAAGGGTCTGCTGGAAGTGATATGATTGTAATAGTAAACCCCAACAGTCCGACAGGTCAATATTTAACAAAAGATGAAGTGCAAAAATTGTTATTAGCATTGCCTAAAAAAACTACTTTGGTTATTGATGAAACATACATAGATTTTGTCGGAAAAGATCAGTCAGTTGAAGGATTAGTTCCAGAACATAAAAACTTAGTTATCATTAAATCAATGTCAAAAGTGTATGCATTAAGCGGAGCAAGAGTTGGATATTTAGCAGCACATTCAGACATCATTGAACAAATAAGAGGTCATATTCCTCCGTGGTCTGTCGGCTTAATTGGGCAAGTAGCAGGAGTAGAAGCATTGAAAAATGAAGAGTATTATGAAAAAAGAATTGCCGAAACTCATCAATTAAGAGAAAACTTTGCTACGCAATTAAAAGAAATTCCAGGAATAACTGTTTATCCAAGTTGTACTAATTTTATCTTATTAGATATTTCAAACACTGGAAAAAATTCTAAACAAATTTATGAAGAACTTATTAAGCAAAACATCTATGTTCGCGATGTTACTTCAATGGGTGTCCAGTTTGATCACAATTTTATTAGAATAGCGGTAAAGGATGGGCAGAGTAATGATAAAATTTGTTCTGCATTGAAAAATATACTAAAGAGGACTTATGAAAAAAGCGATACTTTTTGATCTTGACGGTCTTTTGGTAGACACCGAAACACTTGGCATTGATGTGGCAGTGCGAGTTTGTAAAGGATTAGGTATAGAACTTACCAAAACTGAACAGAAAAGTTTTATTGGCGTAACCGATGAAAGATTTTATCAAGAATTGTTTAACAAAAGGAATTGCGATTTCGATGTGCAAGAAATTTTGAAAAAACATTTTTCACTCTATGAAGAATTACTAAAAACATCACTAAAACCATTTCCAGGTGCGTGCGATTTGCTCAAAGTTTTAAAACGACAGGGTTATAAATTAGGACTAGTTTCTGGAAGTACAACAGAACAGATAAATATTATTCTCGACAAATTAAAAATCAAAACATTTTTTAACGTTATTGTGAGTTGCGAAGACATAACCAAAAGCAAACCAAATCCAGAAGGATATTTGATTGCTTCCAAAAAGTTGCGTATTTCGCCAGAAAATTGCGTGGTATTAGAAGATGCTGAAACTGGCGTGATCGCCGGCAAAAAAGCAAGAATGAAAGTAATAGGTGTTACCAATAATGGTGGCCAAGATTTAAGTTCTGCCGATATTATCGTAAAGAATTTGATGGAGTTAGTGAACAGGGATAAGGAGTTTTGGGCTCGGGCGTTAAATGGGAAATATATATATATAATCGACTAGCTGAACTTTATCCTAAATGGCGAATTGCCTTGGGTGGGGGAGATCCCGAAGGTAAACAAACAAAATTCGTAGATTCAGTTTTCAAAAAATACTCTGTTAAAACTTGTATCGATCTGGGAGGTGGAGTTGGAATTCATGATGGACCACTACAGAGTATGGGTTATCAGGTAACTAATTTTGATGCATCTCAAAATGCCATAGACATAGTCAAGCAAAATTTTCCACACTTAAAAACAATTCTTGGTTCTTTTGAAGACATAAATTTAGAATCTCATTTTGACGCAGCAATATCTATGTGGTCTACTGCGAACTACGTTTTAGATCCTACCGCAAGAGAAAAGTTTTATGAATGGATGCAAAGTCATAGCAGACGTGTTATTATTATTGATCAACCCAACTTTTTAATCTATCCTCCAACATTTTATAGAGTATATACCCATGAAGGATTGCGTATTGAAAGAAGTTGGACTCTGAGTAAGGATCACAGAAGAGAAACTAGTTTTACGTATCACATGGGCGAATCAACTATTCATAATAGTGAAACTCAACAATTTCTGCTCGTAGATGAACTAAAAAAATTGTTGGGTAATGATTGGAAACTCATTTCAATCTGCGGTGACTATGACCTAAACTGTCCATTTGTTGAAACATCCACGCGTATGATAAGCGTGTTTGAAAAGAAAACTAAAGATTGATTATAAAACTCTCTCAACAAAAACCAGATTCTGCGATGCATCAGAAAAATTGGCCGGGATCATAACTTTGTCAATTTGTTACTGATAAATCTCACGCCTCATTTTTTTCTAAAAAAGTAGAAAGATTTTCAGGAAAAGTAAAAAATTTTGAATATCTTCCGAAAATCTCGTTATTTATTACCATTTTTCTGAAAGGTTTTCGATAATTCTTGAGATAAGCATATGAATACTAAAAATGCTATCTAACAGGGATAACATGAAACAGTGAAAGTTATCGTATAGCAATATGCGATACCTTCAAGAAATGATATGATTTGAGGTCGCAAATTGCGACTTCAAGTTGAAATAACTAAATGAGACTAAATTCATGGTGTTAATAATGAAAAACAAACTCATAAATTTAAACGAGTATGAAATTAAAAACAAAATTTTTTCTATCCGAGGATTACAAGTAATGCTTGATAGCGATTTGGCTGAAATATATGGTGTCAAGGTAAGAGTATTAAATCAAGCAGTTAAACGAAACATCCTTCGCTTTCCTGATAATTTCATGTTTCGATTAATGGAAAAAGAATATGAACCTTTAAGGTCACAAAATGTGATCTTAAAAAGATCAAATTCTTTACGGTTACAAAATGGAACCTTAGAAAATGAAAGAGGAAAACATAGAAAATATCTCCCTTATGCATTCACAGAACAAGGAGTTGCAATGCTGTCAGGAGTCTTAAAAAGCGAGACTGCAGTAAGAATAAGCGTTCAGATAATGACTGCATTTGTGTCTATGAGAAGATTCATAAGCTCAAACGCTCAAGTTTTTCAAAGATTAGATACCATAGAACAAAAACAGATAATATACGACAAGAAATTTGAACAAGTATTCGATGCAATACAAAGCAAGGATTTAAAGCCAGAAAAAGGAATATTTTTTGATGGGCAGGTATTTGATGCTTATCAATTTGTTTCAGATTTGATAAGGGGTGCTTCAAAGTCCATAGTTTTGATTGATAACTATGTCGATGATTCTATTATCACGCTATTACATAAAAGAAATAAAAATGTGAAAGTAAGAATCTTTACAAAATTTTCTAAGCAGTTCTTACTCGATGTAGAAAAATATAATGCGCAATATTCTCCTATTGAAGTACATGAATTTAAACTTTCTCATGATCGTTTTCTTATTATTGACAACAGAAAAGTGTATCATTTCGGTGCTTCTTTAAAAGATCTTGGCAAAAAATGGTTTGCATTTTCGAAATTTGATAAAGAGGCTCTTACTTTACTTGAGAAATTGGCATGAGATAAGAAATTAGATTATCAGTAAAAATAATAAGAAAAAAATTTAATAACGGTACTGCTCTGCTTTAAATGGCCCTTCTACAGGAATTCCCATGTATTCAGATTGCACTTTTGTTAACTTTGTCAATTTAACACCAAGCTTTGCAAGGTGAAGACGAGCAACTTCTTCGTCTAGCATTTTGGGGAGCACATACACTCCAATCTCATGCTTTTTGCTCAACAATTCAATTTGCGCAAGTGTTTGATTCGTAAAAGAGGTACTCATCACAAAACTTGGATGACCGTGCGCGCAACCTAAGTTCACAAGACGTCCCCTAGCTAACAACAAGATTGAATGGCCGTCAGGAAATACAAACTTATCAACTTGGGGTTTGATATCGATCTCTTTTATTCCTGGAAATTTCTCGAGTCTATCAACCTGAATCTCATTATCAAAATGACCAATGTTGCAGACAATTGCCTGATCTTTCATCTTTCTCATGTGTTCAAGAGTAATGATATCACAATTTCCAGTCGCGGTTACGAAAATATCGGCTGTGTTAACAACATCTTCAACAGTTTTGACTTCAAATCCTTCCATTGCAGCCTGTAGTGCATTAATCGGGTCAATTTCCGTTACGATTACCCTTGCTCCAAAGCCTCTCATGGATTGCGCACAACCCTTCCCTACATCACCATAGCCGCAAACTACTGCAACTTTTCCAGCAATCATCACGTCTGTTGCTCTCTTAATACCGTCGATTAAAGATTCTCTGCAACCATACAGATTATCAAACTTTGACTTTGTAACAGAATCATTGACATTTATTGCAGGGAACAACAATTCTTTATTTTTCATCATTTGATATAAACGATGCACTCCTGTCGTGGTTTCTTCAGAAACACCCTTCATTTCTTTGACCATGCTACTCCAAAAATTTTTATTTTCCTTTAATGTTTGTTTAAGAATTTTATTGACTTCTATCATTTCCTTATTGTCTGTACGTTCGTCTAATATTTTAGGATTTTTTTCAGCTTTTACACCACGATGAACAAGCAAGGTTGCATCTCCGCCATCATCAACAATAAGATGCGGGCCCTTATTATCTGCAAATGTCAGTGCTTCTTTTGTACACCACCAATACTCCTCTAATGTTTCTCCCTTCCAGGCGAAAACAGGAACCCCTGTCTTGGCTATTGCGGCCGCTGCGTGATCTTGCGTAGAAAAAATATTACAAGAAGCCCAACGTACTTGAGCGCCTAGAGCAACTAAGGTTTCGATTAAAACCGCAGTTTGAATAGTCATATGCAATGATCCGGTGATTCTAGCATCCTTGAGGGGCTTTTGCTTTCCATATTTTTCTCTCAGGGCCATTAAACCGGGCATTTCTTTTTCTGCCAATTGAATTTCTTTTCTGCCAGATTCTGCTAAGGAAATATCTTTGACTTTGTAGCTCATTTACATCAACCTCGTTTCTATGGAATTAGCCTATCTTTTTATAATTTTGCCTTATTTTCTGGACAAATGTCCATAAAAAATATAATATCATGGACAAAAATGGAAGTATTTAAATATAAGCAGGACAGTACTTTTACCGTTGTTGTTTGGCCAAAAGCCAAAAACCTGTGGGGGGTGACCTCAAACTGGGGTTGATCCCACAGGTCTTTTTTTTACCATGCTCGACCCTAAAGACAAAAAAATCATTGCAGCACTGCGAGAGAATTCCAGACAGAGCATTCGCGAGTTGGCACAGTCTTCTAAGCTACGTCCTTCTACAGTTCATCAAAGATTGCTAAAACTGGAAAAAGAAAAGATCATTGAACGCTACACAGTTAAAGTCAACAATGAATCTGTAGGAGAGGGATTTATTGTTTTCATGTGGATTTCCACCAATCAGGATTTGCCACCCAGCTTTTTTCATGATCCCTGCATCAAAGAGGTGTTTGGAATTACCGGGGAGTATGATCTGTTATTAAAACTCAAATTTCCATCGATCGCGGAATTTAATGAGTACCTTATTCGACTGCGAAAAAATAAAGTGATAACGAAGACATTTACGCAAATTGTGACGATCAATTTGAAGGAGGAATTATGAAATCTCTTTCTTCTTTTTTATTTTTAATCTTTTTTATCTTTCTTCTTTTGCTTGTTAGTTGCACTCAAAAAACGAATGGAAATGAAATAAAACAAGAACAGGGCATTGATTGTCGTGAACATTCTGCATGTCCTTCAGGTGTTTGTAATCACTACAAGGCAGATCTTGGAACTTGTGCAATCGAGCCCTGTTCTACCGGAGAAAAAACTGATAATAACAATTTTTTTTGTAATCTTGATAGACGGTGGGAATCTTCAAAAATTGAAAATGAGCAATGCGATTTTGATTATGAATGTTATCAAAAAACGTGTTTTATGATTCCTCAATGTGATTTGACTGATATTCCAAGAACTAAATCATGGTGTAAGGAAAATGTTTGCGTTCTTTCTGTGGAAGAGGATGAGTGTGTATCAGAAGGAATGAAAAAGATCCTTGAAAAAAATCAGTACGACGAAAACTGCATTGAAAGCCTTGCGCAAATGGAATTGCCAACGGTGTGCGCACCCTGTGGGGATGACATTTGTGACGTTCAATTGGAATCCTCTTGTAACTGCCCAGAGGATTGTGCGTGACTATTCTATTTTATTCACTAAATCAATCATCGACTGCTCAATTCTTGCTCCTATTTGGGAGATAACCCTCGCAGCCAAGAAAGATCCGATCTTACCGCAGAGTTCTAAAGGTTTTTTTTGCAAGTAACTCCAAAGGAATCCTGCAGCGTAGAGATCTCCCGCGCCAGTTGTGTCAATTACTTTTGTTTTGTATGCCTGAATGTGAAAAATCTCATTTTTGCTCTTGATAAGGGAACCTTTTGGGCCGAGCTTTACAATTGCAATATCACAATGTGCAGCTAACCTCTTCAATGCGTCCAGAGGATCTTTCTCGTCTGTAAAAGCTTCTGCTTCTCCCTCGTTTACAAAAATAATATTCACATATTTCTTAACCATGCTCCACAGATCTTCCTTACAACGGCGAATCAGATGCGCATCCGCCAAATCCATGGAAATAATAACTTCATTTTCCTTTGCAACTTCCATCGCGTGCACGGCAATTTCCCTTAAGTTAGGAGATTCGAGCATGTAGCCTGTCAAATGAAGTATTTTTGATTTTTTAATGTCCTCATCAAGGATATTTTCTTTTTCCAGGTTAACCGCTGCTCCCAAGTGTACCGCAAAAGTTCTTTCCGCATCGGGAGTAATAAAGGAGAAACATCTTCCCGTGCCGCTCTTGTCGCATCGTATAAGTCTTGGATGAATTTTATCCTTTGTAATAATATCCTCATACATATTCCCGTGAGGGTCCTTGCCTACCCTTCCCACTAAAATACATTTTCCTCCAAGATTCGCAATGCCCATGATAGTATTCGCACCGGAACCAGCAGGAGTTAATTTTGGTTTTTGATGTTCAAACTTTTGTAGAATCTGATTTGCCTTTTCCTCTTCAATAAGATGGAATGAACCTTTTTTCAGATTAAACTCAGCTAAATGTGCATCATCCACCTGAATCAGAATGTCCATTAAAGTATTTTCGATGCTGATGACGTCAAGTTCTTTATCCATAACTTTGTAGAATCATTGTTTATTTATATGGTTTGCGCAGGATTTGGGTTAGTTGCTGTCAGTCGTTCAAACTCCTCGATAAACTGTTTTGCAATGTCTTCGTCATGCAGAATAAGGATGTTTTCATCGTTTCTTTCATTTCCATTTTGCGTGGGGTTCATGGAGCCTGTGACGACTGTTTTTTCATCGATGATGAAGACTTTGTGATGCATAATCCCTGGATTCGTATCAGGAATGAGTTGAATGTTTTCCTTGTTCTGCAATGCAGTGTAAGCGTAATCCATATTTTGTCGTCTTTTTTCAAACAAGACATTTATTTTTACGTTGTTCTTAGCTTTTTCCAGTAAGGTGTTAACTATCGCTCTATCCGTAAAGCTAAACGTCATCGCAAGGATTTCCTGTTTTGCAGCTTTGAGTTCTTCAACAACTTCTGTTCCGCAGTCGTCTTCTGGGCAGAAATAGTTTTCGATTATTTTATTATTATATTTTATGATGGGATATTTCACTTTATTTCCTTTTCCGAACGTTCCTTTGTAGAGTTCTTCAAATTCTGCTTCATAATTTTCTGCAAGATATTTCGATGGGACAATGACTACATTATTATTATTTTTTTCAAAACTAGCAGTTGTTGGGTTGGTGCTGCCCGTCCATATGCTGGCTTTGTTGAGAATGCAAAATTTGTTATGCATGAGCTGATAACCCTTGTTTGTTATTGGATTAATGATTTTATTTTTATCATTAAGACTTTCTTTATCGATGATAACTCGAGCTTTCTTTTCTTTCAATCTTTCTATCATCTTAGGGGTGTTCAATTCATATAGTGCGCAATCCAATGATGATGCGGAGGCTGTCCATTCTAGGAAACGGTTTTCACAATCATCTTTAGGGCAGAAGAAGGCCTGGATGGAAGGTCCGTTTTCTTCTGGAATATGGTATGTTATGGCGCCTTGGAATGCACAGCTTGAGAGAAATAGTAGGATAACAAGGATGATTATTTTTTTCATAACATCCTTAACAAAAAAGTCTTTATATCTTCTTTGGTGAAAAAACCGGAAAAACTACTCCTCTTTCCGTAATTCTTCTATGCTTTTTTTAATTGAGAACTTAATTCCTGGATAGCGTTGTTCAAACTGGTCTAATTTTTCTGCTAGGGAATCTTTGTTGCCTCCTTTCAAGGGAAGATTTTTCGCCTTGGCGTAGGCAATGACTTCCGCATCAGATACATTTCCAAGGATGGTAATAATCTTATCTTCAGGAATGTTCTCTACTTGTTTATTGAAAAATAAGGCTTCGAAAAAACCGAGGATTTCGTCATCCATATCTTTCGGGATCACTACACGATCATAGTCCTTTGCAAGGATTAAGAGATCTTTTTCCCAGCCAATGCCTACCTTCTTTTCCTCTATCGTCAGGGGCATTTCTTTGAGAATACTTTGCAGGATGGCTTTCTCAACATGGTATTCTGTACTGTCATCGTTGATCAACAGGACTTTGGAGCCTTTTTGGAACCATTTGTGGGATCTACAGTCCTTCCTGACACGTTTTTCGATAACCAGGGCTATTTTTTCGAAATCTGTTGCATTTACTTGGTGCAAGGGGTTTTCTGCTGCCATGGCTCTGTTGCGGGGATCTCCTTTAAAAATCTTGGTTGTTTACCACTCCTCAGTACTATCAAAATAGAAAGGTTTAAATATAAGTTCTACTATTCCTGAGTAGTGATACTTTAAGAGGTATTCCGATCTATCACCTCTTTTTCCCGCACAGACAGGCTTGTACTGTCTGTGAGGGTTTTTAATAAAAAAGAGGTAAAATAAGCTTTATTTGTTAACCTATCCAACTCTATCACCTCTTTTCCCTGGCCAAGAACATCATGTTCTTGGCGGGGTTTTTTTACTCCTCAGAAGTCTGCTTTTTTGACTTCAGAAGATAACATGTCACTAAAATTCCTATGCCGAGGCCAAGAAGGAAGGGCCAGACTTTTTCTGTGTCAAGAGAAAAGCTCAGCAGTTTCTTTTTTTCAAAATAAATATCTAAATTGCTTAACTCTAAGGAGTACTCTGCAAATAATAATGAAGAACCCTTATCTTCTTCTAGCAATGAAGAGGAGTATTCGTAATAACTATACCCCAAAATAGGGAAAATACCATGCTCCTGCTGATCGATGATTGTTTTCTTCGCAATTCTTAATTTCTGTTGTAGTATCGCGTCTACCTGATCGTCGCGAACACCAATTAAATTTAAAATAACGTTCACTTCAGCAACCGTTTTACTTGCACGATATAAACATAAGGCCATATTGCCTTGTTGATAATCCTGAAATGCCGTTTCCAGGGATTTTCGAATTTCCTCTAATTGGCCTGGCAAATATTCATTTGCATAATTGTACCTTTCTTCAACTTCAGAAAGCTTTTGTTTACATGATTCGCTCAACTGCTCATTGTCCATATTGAATTTTGTGCTTTCTCCGTTGAAAAATTCACTCCACGAAACCGCAGAGTAGAGGCGCTCACCTGCATACGCGAGTAATGTTGCAAGCGCATCCGTGTTATTCAGATTTTCCCAGGTCAAATTCATGTATCCATCAGCTTCTTCAAGGCGCTCTTTCACAATCATGAAAGTTTGTAAATCATTAATTGTTTCAATCTTTTTCGCATCAATCTTCTTTTCAATTTCAATGAGGGAAGATTGTACAGTGTTAATTTTCTCAATAGCTTGTTCTGGTGATGGACGTTGCATTTTATAGAGAAGAGTGGCAGCTGCTACATTCGCTCTGAAGCAGAACGACGCTGCTGAATAATAATGTTCTTCGCCGTAGAGCCTTTCAGAACTTTTTAAGAGCCTAACGATATCTTGCTCAGAATTTTGCATTGCGTCATCCCAATTTGTATCTTCACGCTGCTCTGCAATGTCTGAAACTAATTTCTGTGTTCTGTCACAGAGCTTTTTGGTCAATTTCTGCATCACTTCTGAGTATGAAGGATCGATTTCCAACTCTTTTTTTACTTTTTTGGGTTTTTCACCTAGGAAATACCACAAAGCTTGCTCCACATCTGCAACTTCCAAAACATCCATCTGAAGTTGTTTTCCGTACTGCACAAGATCGAGAAGCCTTTCTTTATTTTCTACAATTGAAACAACAGCCGCATCGCGCAATCCAGTTTGATTGGCTTCTTTCGCACCTTGGTCAAAGTAACGATCACCCATGGGAATGAGCACGGTTGTCATGCCCGCTTGCTTTGCAGCGTCCATTTTTTCTTTAATAGAACCCACAGGACCGATAAAATTTCCTGAGTTAATCGTTCCAGTCATTGCGATGTGCTTGTTTAATTCCTTTCCTTCCAGCACTGCAATTGTGAGAACTGTTGCTGCAGCGCCGGCACTAGGACCAGCAACAATGCCAGAATTTGCTTTCATCGTATAAATAAAATCATATTTGTTACAGTTCATATCCAGATATTTACACGCAATCTGCTGTGCGAAACGCATCGAAATCTGGGTTCCGACTTTTGTTAAGGGAAACGTGTCTAAGAAAACCCTGCCTTGACCCTGCCTAACTTCAAGATGTAAATTTGCAACATCTCCTGCTTCTGTTCCATCAGGGTATTGGGAAACTGCCAAAAGGGTAATATCGCCCTCTTTGATAGCTGCCACCGACGGCAGGAGAACTAGGATAAAAAGGAATGTGAGCGTATACTGTTTCTTTCCCCCCATACAGCTTAGAAAATCGTTACGGTTTTTAAGTGTTATGATTGTTTGTCCCTTCACTTAAGAATACTTGGATCTTGCTTCACGTTGAACTGATCGAAGAGTTCTAATTCTCTTGCTAATTCTGCTTCTCTTTTATGCTGCTCTTGGTCATGCTGTTCATCTTGCCAGCCGATAAATATTTTTGACTTTCCCCCTTTGGTTTCTATTTCTTTCGTCATTTCTACCAATGCTTTTTTAGCGTCTTCTAAATTGGCTCTTGGATGGCCTGGATACATAGCTCTGCTTCTCTTTGTTTGGTAAAATGGATGATAATTAAAATCTACAGATACACTATATTTTTCAGCTAAATCTAAACTGTATCTCACTGTTTCAACTGCTTCCCTAATTGCTTCTTCCCCAACTAATTCAGGAGGCTGAAAGACAACGTTGATATCCATACCTGCTCTTTCAGTATAGTTGCTTACAACTTTGAATGCTCCTTCTATACCTTTTCTAGTCATTTTTTTATTTAACTTTCCCATTCTTATCCCATCACTTTGAGATTCAATTCCCAAAATAACTCTCATTTGCTGATCTGTTCGTAATTTGTTAACAACGTACTCTAGCGCATCTGCTGTTACGAACATTTCTCTCGAATCTAAAGAAACAATTCCACATTTTTGCAGAGACGCGACATAATCTACTATCATGCCCAATGTTCCTCTCGACATTTCCCTTTCGTTTAAGGTTGAACCTGAATTATAGATGACAAGATGATCAATGGTGGGGGGGACAGCGCTGTAGTATCGCTTGAAAAATTTTAACCTCTGTTCATTCATATCTGGGGTAAATTGTGTTCCTTCTCCAGTGCCAATATCACAATGATAGCACTGCTTTGCTGTGAAAAATGGGCATTCACCACCTTTGGATTCATTTCCAAATACTAACGCCAAACGATTACCATAAATATCTCTCATGGGTGTAAAGAGTGTTGACGTATCAGGAATTATAGAATTTTCATTCACGTTGTTCGCCTCTCGTAACAATATAATCTCCCATGATCAAATAGTCAATCCCTGTTTTGAGAAAGGTGTTTATGGCATCTTGGGGGGTGCAAACGATCGGTTCTTGGTCATTGAAAGAGGTATTCAGAAGAACAGGAACGCCTGTCAGTTTTTCAAATTCTTGTAAGAGTCTGTAATAACTAGGATTCACTTTTCTTTCCACAGTCTGGATTCTTGCAGTTCCATCAACATGGGTCACTGCGGGAATCTTGCTTCTTTTTTCTTCACGTACTTTACATGCCATCAACATATACTTTGCAGGGGTTGGATTTCCCGAAATTACAAACCATTCTGAAGCTTTCTCTTCTAATACGCTTGGACAGAAAGGTCTGAAGGGTTCTCGGTGTTTTACTTTCTCGTTTAGCAGGGCAACCGCATTTGTTCTCCTAGGATCATAAAGAAGCGATCTGTTCCCTAACGCCCTTGGTCCGATCTCCATTGCTCCCCGGAACCAAGCGATAACATTTCCATCATTCAATAATTCGGCGGTTTTTATCTCAATTGCATCACTTTTTTCATAGGTTAATCCACTCTTTTCTAACGCTGCTCTTATTTCCTCATCAGAGAATTCAGCGCTTAAAAAAGGACTGTTAAAAACATATGATCTTGGATTTTCCTGTACCTGATTCCACACATAAAATGCCGCACCTAGTGCCGTTCCTGCATCATGTGCCGCGGGCTGAATAAAGACATCATCAAAAATTCTTTCTTCCAATAGTTTTCCGTTAGCCACACAGTTCAGAGCAACCCCTCCAGATAAGCACAATTGTTTTGCTCCTGTTTTTCTCTTTAGCCAACGCGCCAATTTTATAACAACCTCTTCAGTGAGTTCCTGAAGAGCG
>JAGWAF010000010.1 GCA_018302085.1 Candidatus Woesearchaeota archaeon
ACAGAACAAAAATAATGAGACACTTCAAAGAATTAAATTCTGCTGACGATATACTAAATCTCTTTGACATCATTTACAATTTTATTGACGAACAAAAATTAAAAAAAGAGAAAAGATGGAGAACACCAGCACAAAGAGCCGGAATAAAAGTCAAACTTTCAAAAAGACTTCACCTACTCAATTTAATACATTCTTGTATGGGTACCGAAGACTAAACAGTATCTGGAACTTATTTACGCTTCCAAACAGCTAATACTACCAAGATAACAATTGCAGCAACACCAAACGTGAGCACAATCGTTCCACTTTGGGCTTCTCTTATTTCGAAAGCATGACCGGCGGCATCGCTCAATGGTCGCCCGGATAGCGATGTTGTGACAGATTTTCGTGTAATACTTGGTGTTATTGTAGTACTAGTGGACCATGTTGGTGCGTCCGCAGAACAATAAGTTTGCTGGTCCAGAGTGTTATCAAAAAGTGTTACCAATTCATACCTGTTTATAAAATTAAGAAATGAGTTCAATTGACCTGGGGGTATTACACCGCCAAAACGCAATTGCCCATCGAAGTTAAATAACCTATAAACACCGTTATCAGTTATAGAATTATAATTAATATAAGTATAATACTGATTTGCATTAACTGTTCCACCTGTTGTGGTTCCAGCTCTAAGGGGTATATCGTGATCATCAAGGTCTGACTCCACAATCCATTGTCCGTTTACAAAAACGAAACCTGCCGTTACACTTTCGATAGCCAATGCGCTCATGATAATGAAAAGAAATACCATTCTGAATTTTGTTGACATTAAAAAACACCTCTTTGCAAGCTAGTACCTATTTTTCAGAATGACTACTATATATATATATCGAAAAATTGTAGTTAAGCTTGACTACTTGTTATATTCAAAGCGTGGAACTGTTTTGCCATCAAAAATTACCATTTCAAGAAACATCTTTTTTGGTCTTACCCACAACACATTTTTTTCTTTAGAATCAAGTGTGCGATATACAACCAATTCTTCCTTTGTTTCACTATGCTTCGCCACACCAATAACTTCGTAGAAATTTCCTTTATAATGCTTATATTTTCCGAGTTTTATATCCTGCATTGAACCTGCTCCTAGACTTTTTACCATTCTACTTTTCGAGCCATCCTACTTCATCGTCATCTAAATCAAATTCTGCGGTGATGAGTTGTTTTGTTTTTTGTGGCGATGTTTTGAAAAGTGATTTTAAGAGGGGAACGGTGGATTGTATACTTTCGTGGAGGGAAGCGTGGGTTTTTTGTGCGACCTTTCCTGCAATGCTTTTCCTTTTTTGATATTTCATATTGGCCTGCCAGATTTTGAGAAGCCTCATCGTGGGAACGTATTTTACAAACGCCGCGTTTTTTTTGTCCTTGGCTGTTGCAATCCCTGCAGTGAGAAATGCGTTGATATAACTCAAAAAACGCCAATGCTGCCATCTCGTAATTCTCCCCCTGAAAACATCTGCTCTGCTGAGCTGCTCATACGCTCGTGCGAGGTCCTTATCGGCGTATTCTTTCGGCAGATTTTCACTCATCCACAAAAATATTTGGTCTGTATCTTCGTTCACCTGATCAAAAGCAGACAAGGCAATGACGGGATCTGAATTCTTAAACACTTTTACTAAAGCACGGGGCATGCTCTCTAATTGCGTTCTCTCAGAGAGCTCTTCCAAAACTTCCTTGGTTATTTTTCCTTGAGAAGCCAGGCCTTGCAGATCATTGATTGTGGCTCTCACATCTCCTCCGCATCTTCTTGCAAGCCCCTTAAGTGCGATCTCATCATAACTTATTTTTTCTTTCTCACAAATGGATTTTAATGTTTTGAAAATGGCATCCGCACTTGGAGGAGAACATTCAATCAACAAGGTTTTTGAACGAAAACTGGAAAATTTCTGATCATAAGGATCCGATGCCGTGCAAACGATAGGAAATTTGGAAGATTGCATCAGCTCAGCAATGGTTGTTAATGCACCTCTATCTTTTACCCCGCTCAAACCATCAATCTCATCGATGAGAATCAGTTTTCCAGTCCCAAATAAAGAATATTGCTTGATTGCATTGCCAACTTTTTCTTCAATCTGTTCCTTCGTACGATAATCAGAAGCATTGACTTCAATAAGTTCAAGATTATGTTTTTTTGCCAGAGCCTTTACGAGTATTGTTTTCCCACAACCACTTGGACCGTATAAGAATGCAGCTTTCTTCTTTTGCATCTTATAATTTTGAATGAAAAGGTTTAACTGCTCCAAAGCCTTTTCTTGGCCAATAACTTCCGCTTCTGACTTTGGTTCGTACTTTATGATCCAGGATTCTGCCATAATAATTGGAAGAACGTGGAGATATATAATAGTTGGGGTTATGAAATTCATCTACAAGAGTTTACTCACCTCCCTCTCTAATTCCTGCTTGCTTGGCAGATACAGCTTATATTTTGAAACAAAAAATTTGTTTGCCATGCCAGTTGTAGCGAACTCAACTTGTACCGTGTCTTTTTCTGTGCATAAAATAATTCCTATAGGATCCTTATCAGTTTTTTTGTTAAGTTCTTTTTTTACATAGTTCAAATAGAAATTGATCTGGCCCGCATCATCGTGTTTAAATTTTGCAGTCTTTAGTTCAACGACAACATAGCACTTAAGATGAATATGATAAAATAATAAATCGATATAAAAATGGTCGTTGTCAATGGTGAATCTTTTCTGTCTTGCGACAAAGCTGAAACCCTGTCCTAGTTCAAGCAAAAACTTCTGTAGATTGTCAAGTATTTTCGTCTCAAATTCTTTTTCACTATATACTGCTTTTTCGTCCAAGCTGAGAAATTCAAGAACGTATGGATCCTTTATTATTTCTTCGGAGGTGACAGGAACATTTCCCTTTTTTTCGTATGCTATCAACGCTCTCTTATCCCTGCTCATCAAAAGACGCTCATAATGAAAAGAATATAATTGCCTCTTTAAGTCCCTGACACTCAAATTTTCGCTTATGGCATATTTTTCAAAGTACCTTCTCTTGATCTTATGCTCAATTTTGATAAGTTCACAATAATGTGACCATGTCAATTTAGGAGACACTGTCTCCCATTTTGGGTAGGATAGGTAAAAAAGTCTCATCCTCCTGAGATTACTAGCATCAAAGCCTCGCCCAAACTCTTTAATTAAATCTGCTGATATAGTTTCAAGAAGTCTCTCCCCATATCCTGCTCTTTTATGCCCCATCTGCTCTTCTTCTACTATCTTCCTGCCTACTTCATAATATGCGCGAAGCATCTCTGCGTTTACATAATTTACTGCGTTATAACGCGCCTTGCGTATTATATTTTTTATATCAGAAAGCAGAGTGAACGTATCTTTTTCAGACATCAATTTTTTACTCATGACCTTTAGCATCCTATTTGATATTCTATTTTCAAAGAAGTGTTACATGATTTGTTACGCAACTTCATTTTATGCTTAGAGAGTTCTTACTTTAAATACCCTGTTTCATAATGTCCAGTGTCCAGTGAAGCGATACTCAAACTTCTTTGAGATATCTTTATAAATCAATCGTGCTTGCTTTCAGCTATGGAAGTTTCACATGTCTATGACTGGAAAAGTGCGGAAGTACGGTTACAGGAGTACTGGGAAAAGCAGAAGATATATGCTTTTGATCCTGACGACAAGAAAAGAGAAATTTATTCTGTAGATACGCCTCCCCCAACTGTTTCTGGCAAGATGCACATCGGACACGCCTTTTCCTACACGCAACAGGATGTTATTGTAAGATATAAACGCATGAAAGGGTTTAACGTGTTCTATCCCTTTGGAACTGATGACAATGGATTAGCAACCAATTTGATGATTGAAAAATTGAAAAATGTCAAAGCATCAAAAATGGAACGCAAGGCATTTGTCAAATTATGTATAGATACACTCAAGGAAATAAGACCGGGATTCATTGGAGACTGGAAACGCATTGGTCTGTCAGCAGATTTTTCAATTTTTTACACAACCATTGACGAACACTCACAAAAAATAAGTCAGGAAAGTTTTATTGAACTTTATCATAAGGGGAGGGAATACCGCAAGGAAGCGCCAATCATGATTTGCCCACAATGCCAAACTGCGATCGCACAAGTAGAAATGGAAGATGTGGAAAAAGAAAGTAATCTTTGTCACATTAAAGTTAAAGTTGAAACGGGCGAGGAGATTGTTTATGCAACAACACGACCTGAACTGTTACCCGCGTGTGTTGGATTTAGCGTAAATAAAAGCGATCCTCGCTATAAACATCTTATCGGAAAAAAAGTTAAGTTGCCCCTAACCAACAGGGAAGTTGTTATTTCACACGACGATTCAGTAGATCCAGCATACGGAACAGGAGCAGTATACTTCTGCACATATGGAGGAGTTGAGTGCATTGAATGGCTGACGCGACACCCAGGAGTGGAACCCATAAATATTATGGGAATCAATGGAAAATACAACGAGAAAGCAGGAAAATATGCGGGCATGACGAGCAATGAGGCAAGAAAAGAGATAGTTGCGGACTTAGAAAAAGCGGGAGTGCTTGTCAAACTAGAAAAAATAAAACACGCTGTTAATGTTCATGAACGATGCGGAACCGACATAGAATATGTTGCGACACCTCAATGGTTTATCCGTTATTTGGATTTAAAAGATGATATGCTCGAATGGGGCAGCGAGTTGAACTGGCACCCAGAACATATGAAGAATCGATATAATAATTGGGTACAAGGATTAAAATGGGATTGGTGCATTTCAAGACAAAGAGTCTTTGGAGTTCCATTCCCACTATGGTATTGTGCAAAATGCGGAGAAATTATTTTAGCTGATGTAAAAGATTTACCAGTTGATCCCCTCGTTGACAAACCCAAAAAAGCGTGCAAATGCGGAAGCAAACAATTCAATCCAGAACATGATATGCTCGACACCTGGGCAACGAGCAGTTTAACACCTCAAATAGCCACCTCCTTGTTCAAGGACAAACCAATTTACAAAAAATTATTACCCATGAGCCTACGACCACAAGCACATGACATTATTTCATTTTGGCTCTTTAACACAGTTGTCAAATCACAACTTCATTACGATAAAAATCCATGGAAAGATGTAGTTATTTCTGGATGGGCCCTTGACCCGCATGGAAGAAAAATGTCAAAATCAAAAGGAAATATTGTAGACCCTCAAATTGTTTTACAAAAATACCCTGCAGATTCCCTACGCTACTGGGCAGCAGGATCAAAATTGGGGGACGACATGCCTTACCAAGAAAAAGACTTGGTTACAGGAGTCAAAACTGTTAATAAATTATGGAATGCGTGCAAATTTGGATTCATGCATTTGGAAGATTATAAACAGGGGAATGCAACGGAAGCTGTTGACCAATGGCTATTAGCTGAATTACACAAGGTTGTGAAAGAGTGCAGTGCATTCATGGACAATTATGAATATGCACGTGCAAAACTTGAAATTGACAAATTCTTCTGGATCACATTTTGTGATAACTATTTAGAAATTGTTAAGGATCGACTCTATAATCCTGCCAAAAGAGGAGAAGAAGCACGACGATCTGCACAATATACTTTGTACACCACTTTGTTTACCGTGTTAAAATTATTTGCACCAATCATGCCATACATTACTGAAGAATTATATCAGATTTACTTCAAGAAAAAAGAAAAAACAGAGAGTGTACACATTTGCTCATGGCCCAGCTTTGATGCTGACATGATTGACACCCACAAATTGGCAGCAGGCAAAGTCATTTTACACGTGCTCGAACACGCACGACGCGCTAAATCAGAACAAAGCAAAAGCTTGAAAGCTCCAATAAAAAAAATGGTTGTTTCTGCAAAAATTGAACCTGATCTATTTTCTGCCATTTCCGAAGACTTGAAAGCGACAACAATGTGCGAAGAGTTATTATATAAAAAATTACCACCGAAATCGGAAGCGGAAATTGAACATGATATTATTCTTTAAAGTTATTTATTTTTATTTATATTTTTTTGTTATTAGTTTTAGAAAATAGAATGTCCTACACGAAACTGAGAAGATTTTAAAAGCAAAGAAAAATCCCCATTAAAGATGAGCATAGACGAAAATGTAAAAGAAGAAAAAAGAGATCTGTATAACAAGGGGCATCTCATCCCACCCCGATATGGCCGTGCATATGCTCTAGGATATGACACGCAAGGCAAACCAGAAATATTGGTCGTGGCACCGTATCCGGGGAGTTTTTTACTTGGCCAAATACATGCAATGGAAACACCAAAAGCGTTAGAACTTTGTGACCTCTTACGATTTGTACTGGCGCACTACACCAATAGCCCAGAGTTTATTCAAGAAGTAGAACAAGCTTCTCGCCCACCTAGAGGTAGAGAACGCCATATTTTTGCCAGAACACAAATACTGCGTGTACCTTCAGGAGATCCTGACAGAGATTATGTGCTCCTGGGAATTACAGGTTCACCAAGGGAAGCACTTGTCGTATTGCGGGCAAAACTAGAAAATGGGCTTGCTGAGATTATAGCTTCTTACTCACCCCTTGCAATGAGCCAACAGAAATCTTTTTAAAGGGTTAGGGTTTTCTCGTCATTACCACGCAATGTGGAGGAGTGAGTGAAGATGGGTGAAGTAAATTTCTATCGGGGGAATGTTCCATACAGTGTTCCGTGCGGCGCAGGAGTGGATGGGAGCAAGATGCCAATTCGAGGCAAGTTGGATGATCATACCGCCCGCTATATATCGGTAATAGAACAAAGACGTGTTGAAAGAGGATCAGCAGAAAACCCCAATGCTAATCAAAATAATGGAGGATTGAAAAAATGAGTGAAGACCTAGGAAGTTTAGTTGCAACAGAGCAACCAAGAAGAACGAAAACTGTAAAGATACTACGCCGAGACACAGCAACGTATGTTATTGGAAAAAACGGTGCTGAGTTATACCTCGTTGCAGCACCAGGCATTCTTAACGTAGGGGAAAAAATTTATCTCACAAACGCAATGCCCACAGATCGTGCGCAAGCATTGGCTGATCCGCTTGTTAAATTGGTTGACGATTATATCGGATCTAAAGAGTGCGCAAAGCATGTGGCTGATAGCGCAAATGGACGGGTGGTTAACCCGAATACCGTTTCTGTGACTTCACGTATTCAAGAAGCTGGAAAAGGAACCGCTTTTTTGTGCGTTGATGTTAGCGTCAGACCATGCTCACCAGATGCACGAAACGCGCTTTATGCCGCGATTCAAAAAGATATGCCTCAAATTCTCAGCGGTTATAAACGCTAAATTTTTTATCTTTTATTTTCTCTTCTTAAGAAGTCGCCGATGTCGAAGATGTTTTCTACTACTGGCTGTTGCGAAGTTATTGGATGCGCACGTTTTCCGAAGCCGAGCAGTTCCTTGTTTTTGTTTTGAAGTATGACAATACTACTCTCTGCACATCTGCCGTCCATTTTAAGGATTGATGGGGCGTAAATATCCCTGCCGCAGATGAAAAGGAATGCTGCATCATCGTTGAGGGTGATAATATTCTCCGCGAAAGGATGCAGAATTGCTAACAATGCAACGGATGGAAAAAATTGATTGCCTCTCTGACGGCCCAAATACAGACCTGCGAGATGAGGTTCTCTTTTGATGATGTTGATCGTTTCTCTAATTTTTTCACTCACAAGAAAATATTTATCATTTACAATCAACAGATCCTTTTCATTCAGAATCTTTCTTCTTGTAAATTGGATAATAAACTTATCTATCATCGTAACCTCACAAACTTTGCAAGAAAGAAACCGTGAGTTTTGTCAGGCCAAACTCTTTCAAAAGAAATCATTTTCACAGGAAATCTTTTCTGAAACCAGGAACAATTATTCTCATCTTCTTCTGGCTCTAAAGAACAGGTAGCATACACCAGCTCACCTTGAGGTTTCAAAGCATCAAAACCCGCAGCGAGCAATTCCTTTTGCAACTGCGCATTTCTTCTAATACCATCCAAATCTCTTTTTTCAAACCAACCTCTTTCGAGGCTAAAATTCCCTGAACAAGGAGCGTCCAGCAGAATTTTATCAAAAAGGAGATGGAGTTTGGGCGAGTCCCTTGCATTTATGTTGTAAACAATGACGTTCTTAACTTGGCAACGCTCGAGATTGTTTTTTAGCGCGACAAGTCTTTCTTTTTTTAATTCTAAAGAAACAATGACACCCTCATTGTTCATTTTTTGAGCCATTTGCGTTGTCTTCCCACCTGGGGAAGCGCACATATCCAGAACAAGATCCTGTTTGGTGGGGTTGAGAACTTCCACAGCCCTTTGCGCAGCTGCATCCTGAAGAAAAAAATAACCCTTCAAATATTCAATCGTTGATGCTAAAGAGAAAGGAGATTTTTTAATGAAGTATCCGTGTTTTACATTAGGAACTTTTTCAAGCACGACCCCCTTTTCTTTCAAGCGCTGAACAAGAGCTTCCTCTTTGATCAGGAGTGTGTTAACTCTCAATGCCGGAAATGGCCTGGGCTCTTTATAGTTCCACCCAAGGTCTTGATAGCGCTGCAGGAATTCTTCTTTTTTCATGTGAAGATTTATAATTGTCTTTTCCATCGTACTCCTTCTGGAGTGTCTTCCAAAATGATGCCTTGGACTTTGAGATCGTCCCGTATTTTGTCTGCTGTTTTGAAATCTTTCTTTTTTCTTGCAGCTTCCCTTAAGTTAATTTTTTCTTTAATATCTTTCTCCAAACTTTCACGCTTAAACTGCATAACTCCGAGAACACTGTCGAAGTTTTCCATCTCCGCTTTAATTTTTTCCGCATCGAACGAAGAAAGATCATCTTTGATCTTGTGAACTGAATGCATGAAGCTAAAGACTGCTGCCAGAGCTTCTGAAATGTTCAAGTCATCATCCAATGCAGTCTCAAAAGCTGTTTTTGCATCTCTGATGAGATGATCAACGACGTGATTGGGTTGTTTCTTTGATTTTTTCTTTATAATTTCATCCAAGACGATAAAAAATTCTTGGAATTTTTCTAAAACTTCGATGAGTTTTTTTAGGTTATCTTCCCTGAAGTCAAGTTGGGCACGATAATGAGTTGCTAACAGTTCATAACGGATAGCCATCGGATGATATTCTTTATTGAGAAGATCTCTCAAGGTGAAAAAATTTCCTTTTGATTTCGACATTTTTTCTCCATTCACAATTAAATGGGCGTTGTGCAGCCAGTAATTCACAAATTTCTTTTTTGTTGCACCCTCACTCTGAGCAATCTCATTAGTATGATGAGGGAAAATTAAATCGACACCTCCTCCATGAATATCAAAACTTTCTCCGAGATATTTAGTACTCATTGCAGAACATTCAATATGCCAACCTGGCCTCCCTTTTCCATAAGGTGTTTCCCAGAAAACATCCCCGTCTTCTTTATCATAAGATTTCCATAATGCAAAGTCTCTTGCGTCATCTTTTTCGTATTCATCGGCTTTCATTCTGCCTTCTGCATTTTTTTTGAGATGCGATGGGTCAAGCTTTGCAAGTTCCCCGTATTTTTTGAATTTAATAATAGGAAAATAAGTTGAGCCATCTTGACTTTTATATGTCAGTTTATTTTTTTCTAAATTTTTGATTATGTTGATCATTTCAGGAATATGTTCTGTAGCTCTCGGCATGATTTCAGGAATTTCAATGTTTAATGTTTTGAAATCATCAAGAAATGCCTGCTCGTAAAAACTTGTGAATTCTTTCAACGGTTTTTTTAATTTTTGAGCGGTTTTAATAATTTTATCTTCAATGTCCGTAATGTTCATCACGTGGGTTATCTTGTAGCCTTTGTATTTGAGGTATCTTCTTAGAAGATCTGCGAAGATGTACGCTCTCAGGTTTCCAATGTGAACGTGGTTGTATACAGTGGGACCACAGAAGTAGAACTTTACCTTGCCTTTTTCTAATTCTTTGAATTCTTCTTTCTTTCTCGTTAATGTGTTGTAAAACTGGAGAGGCATACAATAAGCTATTCATGAGGGTTTTTATATGTTTTGAGGTGAAAAGGATTTATTTTCTATATAGAAAATTTTATATGGGATAAAAATCATTTCTTCTTCACTAAGAAAACGCAGTGGTCTTTCTCAAGGGGATCTAATTCCATCCAGTCGATCATTGTGTAGCGTTTCTCAAGCTCTGCTTTTATTTTTTTGTAAATGTCCCTAGGATTTGCAGTGACATCCATGCTCCTTGATTTCACGCAAAGCATTGCAAACCCCCCTGATTTCAGAAACCAATCGATGTTTTTGATGAAAATTTCAGCCTGATTCTTCTGTGCAATATCTTGATATAGAAAATCAACCTCACAGATATTTCCAGCATACTCCTCAGGATGATTAGCATCTGCCAAAATCGGACACATGTTCTTTCTTTTCTCACAAAGTTTCACAAGATCGCGCACAACCCTCGGGGCAAAATCCAGTGCGAACATAAAGCCCTCTTTTCCAAGAATATCAGAGAAGTGACTCGGAGTTGTTCCAGAGCTTGCACCAAGGTAAAGAACAATCTGCTCAGGCCGTAAACCAATTTGGCCAATGCCCTTCAGAATGGCAGCAGCCATCTTACTTTTCCTAGGATTCCACTCACGATATTCGATATTGTTGACATTCACGAGTTTTTCGTCATAGACTTTTTCCCCCGGAACGAGGTTTACCGTATAGAGAGCCTTTTGTCTGACTTTCTCTTCTTCATAAATTGCAAAAAAGCGGGATTGTTTCATGTGGGACCCTATTTTTTCTTTTTTGATTTCTTTTTTGGCTTTTTTGCCTTCAGAGTTTCTTGAGGTGCTTCACTCACTTCCTCTTTTTCTTCTTCCTGCTCAAGTTCCTTTTCTTCTTTCACTTCTTTACTTTTTTCTGTAATTTTTTGCGTAGTCTTTCCGCGAGTTTCGAAATAATGCCATCCGAGAATAAGGAGGATAAACACAGCGCTAGAAATGAGGGTGTCCCAAGTCAGGCGTTTTGTAAAAATTATAGTAATTGCTCCGGAAATGTTCAGCAGAAAAATAATACCCAGAACCCAGGCCCAAATTTTATCTGTTTTTTGACTTGCAATGGCCAGTTTTTTCCAACCATACAATGCATACACCAAGAGAGCTATGCTAAAGATACTCGCATACAAAAGAATGCCTGCGGGAACCATTTTATTAGCCTGAAAGAGCTGCCATGCCGCGACAACGGACCCTGCGGCCAAAGGACTTTGTTTAGTTGCGGCAAACGGGTTTAACAAACTCACTGACGCACTAAGCAAAAGCAAAATCCATGCAAATGTTTTGCGGAAAAATAAGCCATAAATAATAACTGCATTCACGACAATGAGGGCAAGATAATAAACTGCGCCCAATTTTGTATAGTTGAGTGCGTTCAAAAAAATCAAGGCTGCTAAATAGATTATGACTACTTTCGTGCTTAAAGGGGTATTATTTTTCGTTTCCATGTTCTCAACCTCATACGAGCTGATATTTGATATCAACTTCCTGACTTTTTAACATATGGTTATTAGGATCAACCAGGGTAATAAAAAAGTGATGCTTTTTTGAGCTTGGCAGCTCTTCCACAATAAAAAAGTATGGGTATTGATCATTCTGTAACGGTGTTTCGACATCTAAATAGTATACTTCACTCCCCTCAACATGCTTTGATTTTACTTCGGTATCAGCATACGCCCTCAAATTCAGGGAAAAACCTGCTCTGCCGAAGGTGATAACAGGGCTTCGTATCCTCAACTGGAACGGATTTCCCTTATTATCTGCAGAGATCAAAAAAAAATTGGGAATTCTCGTTGGGATTTCATAGAATCCGTCGACACTTGGCCTTAATTCCCTGCCAGTGCCTGTAATGATCCGGACTTGATGAATTTCAGGATTCGGAGGACCGATTTTTTTTGGGAGTGGTTTGGAGATCTGCTCTGCAAGCTTGGTAGTATTTTCCATTTGAAGAATTTTTTCGAATTGAGTTTGTGTATCAGGTTCTTCGACTTTTGTTTCTGTATTTTTTTCCTGCTTTGTATCTCCTATCATATCTTCTATTTTCTCAACCTTTTCTTTGGGTTGGGCAGAAGGTACTTCTAAAATACTTTCATTCAAAAAAGTTTCATCTTTCGATTCTCCTTTTTCAAACCTCACGCAGCCTGCAATGAGAAAAATAAGAATTAACACGAACGAAGGATTCATTTCAGTTTATCCTCTACCTGTTTGAGCAGTTTGTCACCCATGAATTTGCCATTGAAGAAATCAATCTTAGCAGCGATAGCAATTTTATCCGCGAGCATACGCGCGAGTCTACCTTGCTTCTTTGTGGGTACTTTTTGCATCAAAGGATGTTGAAAAAGAACACCATACTTGGGAGATTTTGCCTTGAAACGCAGATGCCTGAAAAGGGCTTTCTCTGCACCTAAAATTTGAACTGTGGAAGAGGGCATGAGCATTAGTTCTTTAAGAGAACCTGCCAATGCAATGAGTTTTGCAGCGATGAGAAATCCAGCAATTGCTTTAACATTAGGGCAGGTATCCTGCAACACCACGTCGAGGTACGATTCTTGTTTTTTTCTAGTTTCATATAAAGTTGTGACAAGATCTGCCAAAACAGTGATGGGATGAATATCCCTTTGTTTGAGCTCTGCACCCATCGTCTCTTCAACTTTTAATTGTAATTGTTTCAGAAGCTCTTGCTTGCTCTTCTTTTTGATGGTTTCAAGAAACACCTCATGATCAGGAGTACGCTGAGAAAATTCGGGATTGTACAATTCGTACCATTCCCTGAGGCGCTTGACAAGCAAGTTTGCTGCACGGTCTATCTCCTCAATGTTATTAATCGTTTGAATTATAAGCACGTCATTTTGCACCGAGGCAGCGAGCTTACGTTTTGTGAGGAGAAGATTTTTTTTATAAAAATCAGAAAAAAACTTTTTGTCCTTGAAAAGCTTGAGCTGTGAACGCAGCTGCTGCTCAGAAAGCGGCCTCTCAAGCAATATATGTTGTGCGCTCATGGTTTTGGTTTTCTGCAAGCTATTACAAGCTATTGCCCGGCAAACTCAGCAAGGCCTTTCTCCTCATCCTGGCCGCCGTTCAAACCAGGGGGAACAAGAGCAAATGCGACCATTTCTTTTCTGCGATGGTAAACTTCAAGGCCCAGATCATGATATTCAAAGACCCTTACTCTATAGACGTCTTCCTGCTGGTCAGGAATGCCAAACTTGTCATAAATGCCACGCAGATTATAATTAATTTTCGTCGATCCTACTAGGAAGTCATTGAAATGATTTCTCACGAAAATTCTTCGTACTTGGTTGTTTATGGTAAAGAATTGAAGCGTAATATCCGAGGTGTTGTCCGAAGCATTATTCACACCATATTCGATAGTCAAGGCGTTGGCGTTATGACGTATCACATTAAAAGGGGTTCCAAGTTTTTCTTCAACTTGTTCAACCGTGTCACCCAATTTGACGCCATTTACTGTTACTTCATAACTATTCCATTCAGGAAGGTTAAATATATCCACTTGTGTAAGTTCATACTTAGGATTTGTGGGAAGCTCGACAATGCGCCTGTCCTCACCTGACACTGTCAATATTTTTTGAGGTGTGAGAGGAATAAATTCGCCGCTCGAAAGATAGGAAAATACATTTGCGATCACGAAAGCCAACACAATAGCCACGAGGAAAATAAGAACTGTAGAGAAGAAACCCTTAGCATTGGAAGATTCTGTAGGTTCTTCACTCTCTTGCTTTATTTTTTGCCTTATTTTTTCTTGCTTTACTCTTTCTTGTTTTACTCTTTGCTTCTTTGCCATCATTTCACCTCCCTTGAGGGTCCTCTGAATCTTTATAAATCTTATGGATTTGTCGACCAGAGGAAAAGAAGTGTCCTTTACGGAGTCGAGCCGAACGGCACAGTAGAAAGTCTCTCTTGTTGTGGGTCATGGAGGAGACTTGCTGCTCCGTTGATCGCAGGTTTTGTGTCGGCAACGCTGCACTAATCGCGTTGCCTCCTAATTTCGCTCCAAGGCCATGACCTTCATGACGACTTTTTCTACCACGCCTGGCCGAACACAAACTATTTAAACCGTTGTCTTTGTGCACAGCACATGATTAACACGATTATAGTGTACGTACCATGCAAGAGCAGAGCAGAAGCAGCGAAAATTGCAAAGGCTCTCCTGCAGAAAAAACTTGTCGCGTGCGCAAATGTGCTGCAGAGCAGCTCCTTTTTCAGATGGAAAAACAAACTCGTTGCAGATAAGGAAGCCATACTTCTCCTGAAAACAAGAAAAAGTTTACAAAAAAAAGTTGAGCGGGAAATCCTTCATCTGCATAGCTACGAACTACCCTGCATCCTTGCTTTTTCTGGAAAAGCTAACAAAAGATTTGAACAATGGATCGAGGAAGAGACTCTTGAGTAAGGATCATCTAATTTCTGCCAAGCATCTGGAGGAAGGCTGTTTTCGCTGTAATAAAAAGATAGAGCAAGGAACATGGAAGTCAAGGCATGACTTTGATCGACACTACAAAGAATTCCTCTGTTCCTGCGGGTACCTCAACAGTGTTAAAGTACAATTCCACGGCAGTGGACACGATCACTGGAGTGGTGGCATTGAAGATAAGATTGCCAAGCACAGCCTTGCAGAAAATGCGAAATTAAACAGTTGTGTAAAGAGAAGTTTGAAATAATAAGAAATACTCAAACTTCTCTAGAGAACTTTGCCTAAAAGACTCCATTTTTTGACATTTTGCAAAGTTCTCTAAACAATTGTGAAGAACATAAGCACGAAAAAGGACACCATTGATTGCGCTGTAAGATACCGAGAAGTTTGCCTAAAACACTCCATTCTTTGACATTTTGCAAAGTTCTCTACAGCATTTTAATTACACTATGATGGTTCCTTTCCACACTTTTTTTTCAAGAATATTCTTCAGATTTTCAATTTCTCCTTTTATAATGTAAAGAGTAAGCTTTGCCTTCGTTGCCCTTTTCGTTGCAACAGGGTCGAAAGGAACATTGGCACCGGGGGTCCATGAAGTGCCAACAAGTTTTTGGAGCTGCTGCCAGGACATTTTCTTAAATGGGTTCGCATTGGAGAATTTTTTCGGATCTTTATCATACACATAGTCGATATTTGTAAGATTGATGAGAGTTTTGATTTTCAAATTCTCCGCGATGAGAACCGCGTCCATATCGGAAGAAAAGCCAGGCTTCCAACCAGAACCGACAATAATATGTTTCTTTGTTTTTATTTTTTCTGTAGGGTTAGTCACAACTTTTTCATACGCGCTTTTGCCAAACAAAGAACGGACAAGCTCCGCATTAAGAATAGTTGCCCTCGTACCTATCCAATCCAAATCTTCTGTTGCACAACTTAATTCACGCGCCGCATTTTGGTATGTTCTGGCAGTTGCCCCACCTCCACAAATGATCACGACACGACTTTTCTTTGCGTAATTTTTTACTAGGTCTGCAAATTTACGAAGAAAATCAACATTAACTTTTTCAGGAACAACCATCGAACCACCAAGAGAAATTACGACGTCCATCAGGCACCTCCCAACGTGAGTAAAACAATTCCGACAATAATCAATAAGATACTAGCCCATTTTTGCTTGTTCATTTTTTCATTTAAAAATTTCATGGATAACAAGGATGTCCAAATATAGCTTGACGCAACCATAGGATAAAGAATAGAAACTTCCCCGCCTTTCAACGCTGGAACGAAGAATGCGACGCTAATGCCATAAAGAAAAAGACCGGCGATGAGAAACTTATTTTTTACAATTCCTGAAAAGGAAATGGAGAATGCTGCCGAACTTTTTTTCAAAAATATAGCCCCATTGCCTCCAAGAAAACTTGCAAACAACACCAACGCAATAGCCCAAAGCTCTGTCATGCTACACCGGCTCCACGAATGCTATACTTTCAGTCTTCTTCGCTGCCCTGCCCAGCATAATAATGCCCACGATGACAAGAGCTAAGCCGGCTAATTTAAAGACTGTAACTTGCTCGTCAAAAAAATACCATGCGAATAATGTTACCCAAATGTAACTTGACGAAGTGATGGGATAAAGAATCGAGACTTCCCCACCTTTCAGTGCGTAGACAAGCAGTGCGGCACCCAAGGCATAGAGAACAACCCCTGTGAACAAAGGCCAGTTCGTTACGAGATCTGGCAAACGCATTGCACCTTCCTTAAACAACAACTGCGCAACGCTGCTGAACAGGGTTGTCAATAAAATCAAAGCTACGGACTTGTTCATAATGCTACAAAGAAAAAAATGCAGGTATAAAAGATTATTGTTCTTTATGGAGAATCTTAATCATAGCTGCGAAGGCAGGCCTAGATATGAATACTCCAAAGGAGAAACCCATAATAGTAGTTAAGGCAAAGCCCTTCAATAAGCCAGCGCCCGCGAAGAGTAATGGAACCATCGCGACGAACATAGTTGCATATGCAGTCATAATAATGAAGAAGGCGCGCTTGAGCTTTCTCAGCCAGTATTCCTTGCTTTCTTTCGTACCCATACGGACCTCGTCCGCAATCACAATTTGGTGGTCAACCCCCGTACCGACAGAGATAATAATCCCTGCAAGAGCTGCGAGATCGAGATTCCAGCCAATGAGTGCTGCAAGACCCAGAAGGAGAACGACTTCCGAAGTACCCGTAATCAGGATGGGGATAGCAACCTTCAAGGAGCGATAGCCAAGGAAAATAACCAGGCACACTGCTAGTTGAGCAACAATACCAATGAGAATCGCATTCTGCAAGAATTGTTTTCCAAGGACAGCACTTAAATTATCTGTTCTCACAATGTTCATCTTTACTGGCAGGGAACCCGTCGTTAAAATCGTCTGCAAACGCTTCATACTCTCTAAGGTGTTCGTTACAGCATCGGGCTGGGAAATTCCAGAGCCAGATCCTCTGATAGAGATGTCGGTTGTAGCCCTTCCCCTCAGTTCAGCACCAATGTTAAGGGCATCCACAAGTTGGTCATCAAGATAAAATTCTATCTTTTCACTCAACACAGGATCGTTTCCCCCGCCTGGCACAACAGCTAAATTACGCGTTGCATCAGCCTGGCCCTGAGCGGCCTCAGGACTTAAAGAGATTGCGAATTGAAACCCACAGAGCCATTGAGAGTTAGATTGGGAACATCCTGTTCTTGAGTCGATGCCTGAACAATCTGCAGACCTGCATACATAGGTGATATCTTTCCCACCTCTAAAGACGGTTGTGTTGCCGATCTTTGCTTCAAATTTTCCTTGCTTTGCGAGAAGATTTTTGACTTCCTCCTCATTTGCGCCAGCGATTTCTACAACAATGTATTGATTCCCGGAAAGATCGCCTGCTTCGTGCACAATCACGTCACTTAAACCATAGACATTGAGACGTTCCTTCATATTTGAAAGAATGGTTTCCATATCTTCCTTGCTCTGCTCTACTTCAGGTTGGAGAACAACCCTTGTTCCACCCTGCAAGTCAAGGCCCTGACGTAAATTAGATGTAGGAGATTGATAGATAGTGAGGCCAAGAGACTCCATGCCCTCAGCAATCGTTATTGGAACCTCTATTGTGACATTTGTTGTGACATTTTCAGTCTTAGTTACATTAGTAGTTACATTCGTCAAAGAACCATTCTGCTGCGAAACATTTTGCGGTACCTGCTTTGTTTGTTCTTCTGTAATATTTTCATAACCGATAATCTTCATTTTTTCCCGTGTCGTTAAACTATACAATGCCTTGTTAGTTTGAATGGTGATAGTTTGATTAGGCTGGAGAAGCTTTACAAAATTAGTATAATCTTCAACATTCTTAATCGGCTGCCCGTTCATAGATGAAATAATTTCCCTGGACGTAGGGGCCGCTGTCGGCTTAGGATTTTCAATCCCTGCGAGTGCGGCACTTGAATTCATCTGCACGTTACGAATAGCAACACCCTCAACCCAAAACTTTGGATGAATTGCAACAAGTGCTAAAATAAGAAATATGACAAGTGTAATAATTCTTCCATTGGTGAGAAATTTCTTTACGGTTTCATTCATGGTGCAGTAGCCTTCTGTG
>JAGWAF010000086.1:0-4409 GCA_018302085.1 Candidatus Woesearchaeota archaeon
ATTACTGTCCGTTTCTAAGTAGAAAACGACCATTTAGTCCTATTATTTGTGTCGTTTTCTAATTTCAAACTTCTCGGCAAATTAAGAGATTATTCAAACTTCTCATCACAAAAAAGTAATATTTATAAACTCCAAGGCGAGGAAACAAAAGCATGAGCATCGATGTGATGTTTTTAGTGTACTTTATTATCAGACTAGCGATTATTACGCCATTAAGTGCGTTGCTGTTAATGGCTTCTTCAAAGATGTTTAAAACAAAAGATCAAAGGTACGGCATCGCCTTCAAAACAAGCGTCATTGTGTATGTGGCACAAGTTATTGTGTTTTTTCTCTTAGCGTTCATTCCTGTGTACTCTGAAATAATTGATTTAGTGTTATCCGGAACTCAGTTTATCATCGTCGGGTTGCTTGCATGGTTCTTGGTAAAGAAATTCTACACCTTGGACAATACCACAAGCCTGAAGGTGTTCGGAGTCTGGTATGCATTTGATATTATACTCAACATTGCTTTGAGCTTCGTTGAGGGTTTTGTCACGGCAAGCATCTTCGGTTTGTTCTAAGATGCCAAGCGTGCTCCTTAACATTTTCATCGTTTCTTTTATCATGTTTTTCGCAGGCGCTTTTTACTTCAAGTTGGGATCATACACGTTTCATGCAAAAAATCAGGCATGGAAAACAGCATTTGCTGCAAACTCATGGGTAGTAATCCTTAATCTATTGATTGGAATCTTCGTTGCTTTCGCAGAATTTTTAAGATTTATTTTCTCCCCACTTTCAGTTTTAATTTCAATTATTCTCGGCTTTGCACTTATCAAAGTATATTATCAAGAATCTGTTCTGAAAAGCTTTGGAATGTGGATTATCTGGTTCGTATTCAGCGCTCTTACAGGATTATTTTACTCGTTTCTAACAAATAGTTTATGACTCAGGAAACGCGTGCTGTGCATGAGTTAGGACAGCTCCGGCACGAACTGATGCTGCAACGCCAACAGCTTCCGCGATTGCCTTGTCTTCCCATCCTGCTGCTCTTGCCTTGCCCGCATGACTTTCGATACAATACGCACATTGAATCGCGTGTGCAACGGCAACTGCAATCAGCTCTTTCGTTTTTTTATCAACAGCCCCGTCCTTAAACACTTCTTTTTGAAAATTAAAAAATGCCTTAGTTTGTTCTGGAAGTAGTTCTGCTATTTTTGCCATAAGATCACCTTTGAAAGAAAGAATATGAACTGGGGTTTTATATTTTGTGGAAAATTAAGGGTGTTTTAGAACAAGGTAATATAATCTCGGATCCTCTTCCTGACCTCGAGCAATAATTTCTGCGTCTGGTACATTCCTTGTAACAAGTCCCATTTGTTTATCAAATGCGTTTTTCCCAGAAGTTGATACAAACACAGTATAAGATCCGTAAACCCCAACGGTTAGTCTACCATTCGCTCCTCGGACAGTTATTTCACCAGCAATTTGCGTTTCAAGATCAAAAATATAGGAGGGCTCAGCTCGTTGTACTGGACCATTATGACGAATAATATTTCCTAAAATTCTTACAACGCACCGAACATCTTCCCCTGATACAGAACAGGGTAATCGATAAGTTGAAAGGGAATCTGACATAACAAAGAGGGGATGACGCTCCTTTATATCTCTTACCCCCAACATTTATAAACAACAGTGTCAAAAGCTTTTCATCAAAGACCAAGCGGGGTGGTTTTTTATTGTAACAAAGAAGCAAGTCTCAAAAGAAATGCCTCTGGCAGAGATCACTCTGAGAAAATATGAAAAGCCATACAATCTTGAAGGAAGGGAACTCATAAAAAAAGTATGTTTAAGCCTCGGCCTTCTTCAACCGGGTGATTCTAGGGATGTGATTGTTGATGTTCTGCAAGTAATTCTGGATGCAAAAAAAGAAAAAAAAGAGCTGGACTCGGAAACGATTAACAAACTGATCATAGAAAACAGAAAAAAACATAAGCTTCATTTGAGTGGAATCGCAGCTTCAAACATTAGAAGACAGTTAAAACGATTACGAAATCTTTTCCTCATTGAAAAAGTTGCGAATAAGTACAGAGTAACTGAAAATGCAACCTTGCAAGAAATTTTCAGAGAAAAAATTGAAGCATTCTACTTAAAGAGTATCCTTGACAGGGTAAAGGAATACCTCGAAGCATTGCCAAAATGATGTACGAACCTCAAGAGGATTCTTTTCTGTTGCAAAAGGCAGTAAAGAGAGAAGCGTTTGGAAAAGTACTCGATATTGGCGCAGGTTCTGGAATTCAAGCGATAACGGCAGCAGAAAAAATCGAAGTAAAAAGCGTTCTTGCAGTTGATATTCAAAAATCGGTGATTGATTTTTGTGAAAAAAAGTATAGTTTTGAAAGAAAAGAGTTTGAGAAAGAGAAAATAAAAGTTGAAAAAGAGGAAAAAGATAGAAAAGAAATTGAGAGAGATGAAAAAAGTAAAAATATAGAACAGAATAAAAATCTAAAAAAAATAACTTGGTTACAATCAAACTTATTTCAGAAAATTAAAAAAATAAGATTATTAAAAAATAGAAAGTTTGACACCATCATTATTAATCCCCCATATTTACCGCAAGACCCCGGGATTAAAGACAGAACACTCTATGGTGGAAAGAAAGGTTACGAACTGATTGAAAAAATTTTCAAAGATGTGAATAATTATTTGAGTGAAAATGGAATTATTTTACTCCTATTTTCTTCTTTAACGAATAAAAAAAAGGTTGAAGAAATAATATTTCAACAAGCAATGCAATTTGAAGAAGTTGAAAAACTTCATATCGATTTTGAAGATCTCTACGTTTATAAAATTCAAAAAAGTGAAATACGGAAAGTTCTGGAAAAAAAGAAATTTGAACAGATAGCATATTTTGCAAAAGGAAAGAGGGGAATATTATATTCAGCAATAAAAAACAAAAAAAGGTATGTTATCAAGACAAAGCACCCTGAGAGTAAAGCACAAAATACAATTGAAAACGAGGCGAGATGGCTCAAAAAACTGAATAAGTATAATATTGGCCCGAAATATAAAGAGCACGGTCCATATTGTGTAATCTACGAATATGCCCCTGGAATATTTATCGAAGAATGGATCGAAAAAAGCAAGAAAAGGGAAATACTAAAAATGGTTATAGCTTGTATTAGGCAATGCAGAACAATGGACGTACTAAAAATGGACAAAGAAGAGATGCACAACCCGTTTAAGCATATTGTCATTCAAGACAAGCCAGTATTTTTAGATTTTGAACGTGCGAGGTACACGCTGACACCAAAGAATGTTACTCAGTTCTGTCAGTATTTGAGCGCGGAAAAAATTCAGGTGCCATTAAGAAAAAAAGGAATAGAACTCAATAAAGAAAAAATAAGAAATTTTGCACAAGAGTATAAACAAGACTATGATCAAAAAACTTTTAACAAAATAGTAACATTTTTAAAAAACAGTTAAGTAAAGAGCAACATGAGCAACCACCAAAATATCCTTTGCCCACACTGTGGCCACCAGTTTGAATTTTTCACCAATGCAGAAGAAAGTATTTCCCTAGTTAAATGCCCAAAGTGCAAAGCATGGATCCCCATCTTCTACAACGAGGAAGAGGAGGATTTCACAATTATCCCAGTAGAAGAACTCAAAGAACGATTAGAAAAGGTCGATTTTATTTCGCAAATAAAGATCAATGAAAAACTGTTTAGAAAGGAAAGGAAATCTTAGCAGCTAACAAATCTGAAAAAGATAAAAAAAATTTTAGGAAGAGAAGATTCAGATCAAATGCCCCATTTTGTTTTTCTTTGTTTGCAAATAATCTTTATTATTTTCGTTGGGCACAACGGTTAAAGGAATGCGTTGCGTGATTTTCAAGCCATACCCTTCAAGCCCTACAATTTTTTTGGGGTTGTTAGTCAAAAGATGAATCGTGCTTAACCCTAAATCTCCAAGAATTTGTGCACCTGTTCCGTAATCTCGAAGATCTGCCTTAAATCCTAATTTGATATTCGCATCAACAGTATCAAGTCCTTGTTCTTGCAAAGCATACGCGTGCATTTTATTCATAAATCCGATGCCACGGCCTTCTTGGCATAAATAAACTAAAACTCCTGAGCCACGTTCAACAATTTTTTTCAAAGAGATGTCCAATTGTTCTCCGCAGTCACAGCGTTGTGAGCCAAAAACATCGCCCGTTAAACATTCAGAGTGCATACGGACAAGAACATCTTGTTTTCCAGAAATGTCACCATAAACGAGAGCGATATGGTGTTCATTATTTATTTTTTGAGTATACGCATACAGGTTGAACAGTCCATATTTTGTCGGAAGTTTTACTGTATGTGTTCTTTCAATGATTTTTTCTTGTTTTAATCTGTATTTGACAAGATCTGCGATTTTAATAATTTTCA
>JAGWAF010000086.1:4429-7349 GCA_018302085.1 Candidatus Woesearchaeota archaeon
GCCTTGCCATCGTGCCGTCTTCGTTGAGGATTTCGCATAGCACTCCTGCTGGGTAGAGCCCCGCCAATCTGGCAAGGTCAATCGTTGCTTCTGTGTGTCCGACCCTTTTCAAAACACCTGCTTTTTCTGCCCTGAGAGGAAAAACGTGTCCCGGTCTTGCAAAATCAGTCGGTTTGGTTGTCGGGTTGATTAATGTTCGGATGGTAACGGCACGATCAAGCGCACTTACGCCTGTACTTGTTCCTTTGACAGAGTCGACAGAAACAGTGAATTTGCAACGATTGGACTCCCTATTTAATTCTTCAGGAACCATTTGAGAAATACCAAGTTGGTAAAGTCTTTCAGAGGTCATTGGCACGCAAACAATGCCTCTCGCGTTAGAAATCATGAAATTAATTGATTCGGGAGTAACAAACTCCGCGGCCATGATAAGATCTCCTTCATTTTCGCGATCTTCATCATCTACAACCACAACAAACTTTCCTTCTTTGAGATCTTCCAAAGCCTGTTCAATTGTTGTGAAGTTCATAATAAAAAACAAAAGGAAGGGTGAAGAATGCGCTCACCCCCCTTCCTTCTGCCAAAAAACGCGGTGAAAAACACGTCGGAGTATTATTTCTATTTCTTTTTCTTCTTGGTCTTCTTGATTTCTTTTTCGAGATCAAGCTCGTCCAAGAGTTCCTTGTAACGATTTCTGATAGTGACTTCTGTAACACCTGCAACATCTGCAACTTCGCGTTGGGTTCTTTTTTCTCCATGAATCAACGCGGAGACGTACAATGACGCGGCTGCAATTCCTGTTGGTCCTCTTCCTGAAGTTAATTCTGCTTTCTGTGCCTGCTCGAGGATTTCAACAGCTTTGCTTTGTGTCTCCGCGCTTAGCTTTAAAGAGGATGCAAAGCGTGCAATGTAATCAGTTGGATTGCTTGGCAAAATTGAAATTCCTAACTCCCTGGTGATAAAGCGGTATGTTCTTCCGATTTCTTTTTTTTCTATCCCGGAAGCTTCGCTGAGTTCGTCAAGGGTCCTTGGTACTTCATGTCTTCTGCATGACGCGTAAAGAGCGCCAGATACTACACTTTCCATGCTCCTTCCTCTGACAAGTCCTCTTTGGACCGCAAGAGTATAAATGCGCGCAGCTTCCTCTTCTACAGATTTTGGTAATTTTAAGTATGAAGAAACTCTTTTCAGTTCTGCGAGTGCCAATTTTAAGTTTCTTTCAATGGCAGTTGAAATGCGGTATTGCCATTTTCGCAATCTGAAAAATTTGTTACGATCTTTTTGTCCAAGAGAATAGAGATCTGCTTTTTGCCCTACTTCTGTTCCGAGACCTTGATCATATTGCGTATAAGTCATAGGAGCGCCAGTGCGTCCTTTTTTCTCGCCAGTTTCCGCGTCAAATTCGCCCCATTCTTGGCCGAACTCAACCATCTTGTCTTCGATGACAAGTCCGCAGTCTTTGCAGATGACTTCGCCTTTTTCTCGGTTTAAGAAGAGATTGATACCAGCACATTCTGGACATTTTTTGACATAATGCATCGCTTTCCCCCCACATTATTTTGAAAAGTGCGTTCAAAAATGAAACACAACACTAAAGCTTCCACACCCCAATCTTAACGGAAAAAAGGTACTCCCCTATTTAAACCTTTCTTTTTTTTTGTTTTTCATTTATAAATACTTCGCAAGGCTTTTATATGCATGAACAACTTTTTTCAATGAGTGAAGAGTGACAACTCAGAAATTTTTCTCGTTTTTGAAGTGACAGTATACATTTTAATTTTTTATCTTGACAGAAACAATCACAAGCCACAAAGATAATTATTTTTTTCTGCGGGTGAGAATGTCCACCCCCTCTTGCCTCACAGTCCCGCCGACGGTGTTTCCAGCCCCTGAAAGAAGAATGTTATCTGGATACAAAGAACCTATTGTTGCAATGGCATCTTCCAAATCGTGTGGCATTAGTTCAAAGCCATTCGTTGGAACAAGAGCGCGTAACTTTTTGAATGCCGTCCCAATGTTTTCTGCATAATTTGGTGGAACACGCATTCCTTGCTCAGCAGATTGTGCCTGCAATCTCTCCTGATGCCTGATTTTGGAGTAAAGATATTGCGCTTCTTTATCGTCATGATATAGCCGGAAAAGGATAGAAGCAAGTTGCAGACGTTGTGGACTTCTTTGAATTGCCGATAAAACCCTTCTGGAAGCAACGTAGCAGCGAAGTACCGCATCCTCTGTTGCTTTTTCCCCCTTTTTTGCGGCAGCATAGATTGTTGCACCTCTGGGAGGAATTGGAACTCCTGAGATGAGTCGATCTGCGGTAAGCAAATCCAACGCTGCATGGACATGGTCATCATTTATACTACTGACGGACGATGCATTACGAGCAGTTTCGATGGCCCTCCTGATGACATAATCAGTAAAACGCCTGAGAGGATCATATAAACCAAGAGTGAGACTCTTCCATGGTGTGTAAAATATATCCCTAATTTTTTGAACCCCTTTTTCGCCATGAAGACACATCATATTTTGAGCAAAGGATACCCTGTCATCTAGGCACATTCCTAAAAACAACTTTAAAAAATCTGAAGTCGAAGGCTCCAAGGCTAGGTTGGGCGAAACACCAAGTGCAGAAAGCCTGTCTTCCAGCTCGAGACGGGGTACGTTGTTCGTGTACATGCATGGGCAAAATGGCGAGGATATTTAAAGATGTACAAAAAAGGAAGGCTTTCTATAGAGTCCTGTAAAAGTCCCGCAAATAACAAACCTTTTATAAATAAAGAGAATGATGATGACGATGTGGTGACGTGGCACAACCTGGTACTGCGCTAGCCTTGAGAGCTGGTTTCCTTCGGGATATCTCGGTTCAAATCCGGGCGTCACCGTTTATTCTTTCCATTTTTCTCTTGGGCTGTTGAGCGCA
>JAGWAF010000087.1 GCA_018302085.1 Candidatus Woesearchaeota archaeon
CATGAAGACAGAATCATCAAAGAAATGCACAAATACAAAATACCCATCCAACTAATCAGACTAATCCTAAAAAAATGAAGTAATTATGCAACACCGCAGGTTTGGTGGGCTTTGCAGAAAGTCTTTCTTTTTGGTCATGGCGGAGATTTGCTACTCCGTTGATCGCAGATAACGCGTCGAACAGCCTGCAATAATCGGCTGTTCTCCTGATCTTGCTCCAAGGCACAACGAAATCCAGGATTTTGTGCACAAGAAAACAAAGTTTTCTGTGTGCCAGAAACGCCTTGCGTTTCAGAGCATGCAAGAGAAGCAAGGCTTTTCTATGCCATGACCTCCATGACGACTTTTTCTACTGTGCTGATTTGGCGCTATTGAGAACTTTGCAAAATGTCAAAAAATGGAGTGTTTTAGGCAAAGTTCTCTAGAGAAGTTTGAGTATTTCTTACTTATTTCAAACTTCTCTATTCACACTTGAATCTTATTTGGTCGTGAGCACCTATTACTTCTAAAGAAATAAGATCCATTTTGTCTGAATAACGCTCATCTTCACCCATCCAGTAGATACCCTTTTCCTTTTTTGTACAACGATACAATTTTCCAGGTTCAAACTCTTTCACCGTGCCGTCGGCTCCACACGTTGGCTCGGATAAATAATCGCAGCCAACGCTCCTCAAAGACCCAGTGGATTTTTCCACAATTTTTTCTTTCAAACCCGCGTCTACTTTTTCTCCCAATTCTTTGATGTCTGTCTTTACCTGTCCCTCGCCGTAATAGGTTACTAAATCCCGTACTTCCAAAACAGGGATGCTAAACCTATCTGCCAAATCAAAATTAATTTCATCCTTATCTTTAGTGTTGAGGGTAAAAGAATCTGTATTGCCTGAAGGAAATAAGATGTCAACTTTTGCCTTATTTTGTGATTCGAGAATTTCCACTTGAATTGTTTTTGGTTTTACTTTACCCTTTTTCTCTGCTTCTCCCTGCACTTTGGATTCCTTGTACTCACTGTAGGATTTTCCGTCGATCGTTAAATGTTGTCTGATGTATTCGAGAGAAGCACTATACTTATCTTTGAGATCAAAAACAATAAGATCGGGGTCTATGGATTCGATCACAAATTCTTTTATTTTCTGATCGTAAACTGCTTTGACTTGCGTGGAATCTTTCCCTATCGTTGCAATAAATTTATTTTCGGAAAGGTCGAGTTCCTCTTTTGTTTCAGAAACTTGCTCAGAATCTGTTTTCGACTGAGCGTTTTGAGTTGTTTTATTATTCTCAACAACGTCAACAGTGCCATCAGGACCTGCACAGGCTACGAGCAGGATCGTGAGAATGATTACTGAAAGGAAGATGCGCATGAAAATGTTGGGATGATTGATTATATAAAGATATTGCTGAAAAAAAATGTTGAAAAAGACAAACAATTTAGGGGTATTCTTTTCTTCGATACTTGGGAGCAACAGGACCGAGATACTGAAGAGTGATATGTTGCATTTCTTTTCCCACTCTTTTTGTCTTTCTCAAATATTGATATTGCCTTCCATAAATGGTTTTGATTTCGAGATACGCCATAGTCAATTTAGGGAGTACAATCAGTATTTAAATGTTTCTATTTTAGACGACAAAATTGTTTAATTGATTTTTAAATTTAGGGAGTACAGAAAGGATTTTTATTTTTTCGAATTTAGGGAGTACAACATCTAGAACATCATGATGGGAAAAAGAGCGCGTGGTAAAAAAAAGAAACCGTGAAGAAAACGTGAAAAAAGAAAAAGACTCGAAATGCCGAACAGGGCTGTAAGCACCAAAACTCTTAAAAAGAAAGAAAGAAAATTAGGCTTATGCTCGACATCAACCTGATAAGAGAGAAACCACAGGAAGTGAAGAAAAATCTGGCGAAGAGGAAAGATCCTGAGCTGCTCACAATTTTGGGTGATATTATAGAGAAAGATGCTGCTTACAGGCAAATGAAATATGACCTGCAAAAGTTTATTTCTCAAAAAAATACAATTTCTAAAGAAGTGGGGGAATTAAAAAAACAAGGAAAAAATGAGGAAGCTGCAGAGAAATTAGCAGAGATGAAAAAGCTGCCTGAGAAAGTTGAAAGAGAACAGGCCAAGCTTGATAATGTACACCAAGAAATCAATCAACTGCTGCATCGCCTTCCTAATCTTTTGCATGAAAGCGTACCGTACGGAAAGGATTCAACACAGAATGTTGTGGTACGAAAATACGGGAAAATAAGTGCTCCGGGTTTTCCACTGCTCAATCACGTGGAAATTGCGGAGAAGTTGGACCTTGCAGACTTTGACAGGGCAAACAAAATTGCGGGGGCAGGATTCTTTTTTTTGAAAAATGAACTTGCACTGCTCGACCAGGCATTGGCAAGATTTGCAGTTGACCACCTAATAAAAAAAGGGTACACATTCATTGAAACTCCTCTGATGATGAAAAGAAAACCGTACGAAGGTGTTACAGATTTAGCAGATTTTGAAAATGTCATGTACAAAATTGAAGGGCAAGATGCGTACTTAATTGCGACAAGTGAACATCCCCTCGTCGCCATGTTCATGGACGAAACGATTGATGAAGAGAAGCTGCCATTGAAATTTGTAGGGCTCAGCCAGTGCTTCAGAAAAGAAATCGGAAGCCATGGCATAGACGAAAAAGGACTCTTCAGAAGACACCAATTTACAAAAGTAGAACAACTTATGTTCGCAAAACCAGAAGAAAGTTGGAAACTCCACGAAGAGATCGTTGCAACATCGGAAGAAATTTGGCAAGCTCTCGGAATACCGTATCACGTTATTAATATTTGCACAGGAGACATTGGCGTTGTTGCCGCAAAAAAGTATGACATTGAAGCGTGGATGCCCCGCACGAAAGAGTACAAAGAAATTGTTTCTGCATCGCACTGCACGGATTATCAAGCACGACGATTAAACATCAGATGTGGCAAGGAAGGCGGACAGAAAAGAGTTCTGCACACTCTGAATGGAACAGCTATTGCAACTTCAAGAGCGCTCGTTGCCATTCTTGAAAATTACCAGAACAAAGATGGAAGCATTACCATCCCTGAAGTTCTTGTACCTTACATGAATGGATTGAAAAAAATTCAGAGGAAAAAATAACTTTTTCCAAGATCGCAACATTTAATAATCTGAAGGTCAGAAAAAGTTTATGGCGAAACAAATTCATGGAATCATATGGCTTCTTGTAGGAATTGTAGTAACGGTTATTGCGCTCTGGGTTGGAAAGTTGCTGCTCTTTGTGATCTTGGGAGTTGCGTGTATTGCCTTTGGAGGCTATAAAGTTCTTGTTCAATACATGACCAAACCGAAAGAATCCAAAACCGACAAATTCCATGAACAAATGAGAGAAGAGCAACGCATCAAGTACTGTTCACGTTGCGGAGCTCCAGGACATATAAAATCAAATTTCTGCAATAGATGCGGATCAAAGGTTTGAACATTCCTAACAGCTCGGCTTAGTAGAAAGTCTTTCTTTTTGTGGGTCATGGCGGAGATTTGCTGCTCCGTTGATCGCAGATAATGCGTCGAACGACCTGCAATAATCGGTCGTTCTCCTGGTTTTGCTCCAAGGCCATGACCCTGATGACTTTTTCTACAGAGCCTAACAGCTCGAAAAACATATAAAGCGGTTTGAGTTCTCTGCAAATATGGTGTTATTCAAGGAGATGTTGGGGGGAGATGAAAGCATTTTCAAAAATGAGGATGCTCTAGATTTTGAATTCGTGCCAAAACTGCTCCCATATCGTGAACAACAGCAAAAGCACGTTGCACGCTGCATTAGCCCTTTATTGCAATCCAGAAGCGGAACAAACCTTTTTGTGTATGGTTCTCCGGGTATTGGAAAGACTGCTGCCATCAAGTGGGTGTTCCGTGATTTGGAGGAAGAAACAGAACAAGTAGCGTCGATCTACATAAATTGCTGGCACTACGACACGAGTTACAAAATTATTCTAGAATTATGCCATGAGTTAGGATATCGTTTTACACAAAACAAAAATACAGGAGAACTCTTCCATGTCCTCAAAGAATTGTGCAATCAAAAAAAAGGGGTTGTGTTCTGTTTTGATGAAATGGACAAACTTGAAGAGTATGATTTTCTTTATCTTTTAAGTGAGGAAATTTACAAAAAAAGTATCATCCTCATTACCAATTACAAAAGCTGGGTTCTTGAACTTGATGAGAGAATTAAATCCAGACTAATATCAGAGATGCTAGAATTTAAGGAGTACACAAAAGAAGAAACAGCTGGCATTCTGAAAGAGAGAATTGGGTATGCGTTCGTTGACGGGGTTTGGGATCCTGAAGCTTTTAACAAGATTGTTGAGCAAACGGCCGCATTAAAAGATATTCGTGCGGGATTATATTTGTTGAAAGAAGCTGGCAGGGAGGCAGAAGGAAAATCGTCACGCAAAATACTGGCAAGTCATGCGAGCGTTGCGATTGAGAAGCTGAAAGAGTTCCGCATAAAAAAAACAGAAGAGTTGCGAGATCAGGAACAATTCATTTTGAATGTTATCCAAACACACGCGCCGCAGAAGATCGGAGACCTCTATAAATTATACCAACAGCAGGGAGGAGACGCGACATACAAAACATTTCAGCGCAAAATTGCAAAACTTGCGGACAACAAGTTTATTACTGTTCAGAAAACAAGTGGGGGGGCTGAAGGTAATACGACCCTTATCTCTTGCATTCAAACTAAAAAGTTAACAGAATTCTAAAGAGAAGTTTGAATAATCTCTTAATTTGCCGAAAAGTTTGAAATTAGAAAACGACACAAATAATAGGACTAAATGGTCGTTTTCTACTTAGAAACGGACAGTAATGCCATAAAAGTTATGTCCGTTTCTAATCACCCGGACCTTGGTCGTCTTGTTCATCCTCATCCTCAAAATCTCCAAAATCATCATCTTCGTCTCCCATAGCTCTCGCCTCCATTGAGAGGAAAGGCACTTTACACTTCTTAAGTATATAAATTTTTTGACGATATTGGCCGCAAAGTAGAAATTCTTATAAAAGCAATCACCCAAAAAACCCCCATGCCTGCAATTAAAAAAAATCATATGGAAAGACATCATCTGCGATCAGGAGAAAAACTAGAAGATTTTGTGTACGGAGCCATTGACGGAACAGTAACCACCTTCGCTGTGGTAGCAGGAGTTGCAGGCGCACATCTTTCCCCAGCTATCGTGCTTATCCTCGGCACCGCAAATCTTTTAGGAGATGGATTTTCGATGGCCGCCTCAGATTTCTTAAGTAAGCAAAGCCATAATGAGTTTGTGCAGAAAGAGAGGAGGAGGGAAGAACAGGAAGTAGAGCAAACACCCAAGCAGGAAAAGCGTGAGATCAGTGAAATTTACCGCAGGAAAGGTTTTCGAGGAACTTTACTTGCACGAGTTGTGAACGTGATTACCTCAAATAAAAATCGATGGGTGGACACGATGATGGACGAGGAATTACACCTCTATACTGAACAGAAAAGTCCAATGGTGAGTGCTACGATGACATTTCTTTCTTTTATCATCATTGGATTTGTGCCCTTGTTTGCATACGTGATGGCATACTTTAATACTTTTTTTGCACAACATACGTTTCCCATTGCTTCATTGCTTACTGGAGTAACATTTTTCTGCATCGGAGCAGTGAAGGCAGAGCTTGTTGGAAAAAAGTCAGCAAGAAGCGGATTTGAAACTCTACTTGTGGGAGGAGCAGCAGCAACGATTGCCTATTTTGTGGGAATGCTCCTGAGTATGTTACTATAGCACTGGACACTGGACATTGCGAAACAGGGTATATAAAGGAAGTATTTTCTTAAGGGGACACTGGATTCGGCCGGGGCAACGTCTTGCCAAAAAAGTCCTGGCCTAGTATCCTTGAGGTGACCCCCATGACCACGATTGACTTAAGCCCGGAAACGATCAAAGAATTATTTTATAGACAGGTGAGCCAAATGACAAAAAACACGGTAGATACTTTTGATGTTCAATTTAGCGACAGGTGGTTCCAATGATGCGCGAACAAAAATATACGGATATCCATGAACAGGATGTTTATACATACAGCGAAGATGCAGAGTTCTACGATGAAGAACTTGACGATGATGAAATTGACCTAAAAGAGGAAGGTTTCATGCACGGTTACCTAGCGGCATAACACTCTTTCTGCAAACACCTCTTGCCAACCCCACTGTCCCTGGAAACAGGGCAGTGACTTTTTTTAGGGTATATAACACAAATTTATAAATCGCCTGCTTATCCGGATTTTGTATGCGTGTTATTACAAGGGATGAGTACGAACCTGACAAGCCCGGAATTCTTTCCTTAATCCGAGAAGGAGTTGTATTTATCTATCCTACAGATACCATTTATGGAATTGGATGCGATGCCACCGACCCTGAAGCCGTTGCACGATTACGCTCCATCAAACAGCGTTACGACAAGCCATTTTCAGTGATTGTGCCTTCCAAGCAATGGATAAAAGACAATTGTGAGGTTCCTGCGAAAGCAAAAGAATGGCTCGACAAACTCCCCGGACCGTACACACTTATTTTGAAATTAAAAAACAAAAAAGCGGTGTGCTCCCAAGTCAACAATGATGAGGAGAATGTTGGGATAAGAATGCCAAACCATTGGATCAAAGAAGTTGCTGAGAGGCTGGGCACACCCATTGTAACTACCTCAGCAAACATTACCGGAAGGGATTTTATGACCTCTCTGGATGACCTGGATGACGAAATTGCCAATAATGTTGATTTTATACTCTATGAGGGGGAGAAGAAAGCCAGGCCAAGCCAAATTGTGGATTTGACACACAAAGATATTAAAATCATTGCGCGCTGATAGTATTTTTCTATATTGTTAATAATTAGGCTCAATTTTATAAATGACAAGCATTCAAAAGAAGCATGACAAAGCTCAAAATTCTTGCGGCAGGGGATTTCCATTCGGATAGTGGCCTAGCTAAAAGACTTGCAGAGAAAGCGGAACATGAAAATGTTGACCTTGTAGTCATCACAGGGGACATTACCCATCAAGAAATTTCCACGAAAGACTTGATTGGGCCCTTTGTGCTGAAAAATAAGAAAGTTGCCCTTATTCCGGGAAATCACGAAAGCTTCGCAACAGCGGATTTCCTTTGCCAGCTCTATGGAGCAACGAATTTGCACGGCTATTCCCTAATGATGGGGAATATTGGACTCTTTGGCTGCGGAGGAGCAAATTGCGGATTGAACAAACTCTCTGAAGAAGAAATCTACGACACTCTGAAAAGAGCATATCAGGGAGTTAAAGATGCGAAAACAAAAATCATGATCACGCACGTACATCCTTCAGGAACGATTATGGAAAAATTTTTATGAAAAAAAGTTTGATGGTAATATTGATTCTGATTATTCTTATAGGGTGCGTCAAACAAAAATTTGAGAAAGAAAACAAAACTGTCGTACCAGAATATGAAGCGGAGAAAGATATTCAAGTTGTAGAAGAAGCGCAACAGAAAACTGAAGAGCTTCAAAAGGCGTGGCAGCCGAAAACAGAACCTGTACTAGCTAGTCAAAAAACTTGCAACGAGGCCATTGAAAGCATAAAAAATACCTTAACAAAATCAAGGAATTGCATGAGGCATAGTGATTGTGGGCTGGCTACCGTTGAGTTTGCCTGTGTAGGGTCATATTTTCCAGTCAATAAAGACGCGATTGCCACGATTATGCCATTACTTAAATTTCTCGATGAAAAATGCGATGTGGGAAGGTGTACTTATCGCAAAGAACATATGAGCGTTGCATGTGTTAATTACCAATGCACAAAAGTTGCAAGAACGGGCTAGCACAACAGATTAGAGAGAAGTTTGAGTAACATCTCAATTTGCTCAAACTTCTGGCAGATTACTTTGAATAAATAATGAATCAGGGGGTTATTCAAAGTCCTCCAAACACAAAATATTTATACACGCCTCCAGTTTTGAGAGCTATGACTTTTTGGAGTGCGATAGGAAATGGAATTAGTGCTTTTTGGGGTTTTTTCCTGTACTGGCTTTCGATTCTTTTCATACTCCCCTTCGGAAATCTGGACGTCTTATGGATTTTAATTCCTATTTGGCTCAATTTAGTCTTTACAGATCTTTTCCAGGAAAAAAGAGGAACGTCCCTCGGAAATGCAATTACAAATGGAGCAGTGATGTTATGGGTTGGCATTGACTGGGCGCGCTTTCTCATACGAAATTTTTCAGACTTCAGTGGAATTTTTGCTTTCAAAGTAGTTATTTGTACGATCCTCGTTATTGCCGGGTTTATGATCATTGTTGAAGGGATCAAGGGAAAAAAAGTTATTCAGCGCATTGCAAGGTGTCGAGAAACAAGTTATGTGATGATTGTATTGTCACCTTTAATTTACAACATTATCCAACCTTCTTGGAAATACTTCTTTGCCATTATAGTGTTTTTACCCGTCTTTTACTTTATTTTCGAGTTTTTTGATCGTCTAGTGCCAGATGTGGATACGTACTGAAAATCGGCTCTGTCCTAAATCTCGCATTCGCTCGGGTTAGCAGCTTCTCGCTTGCTTATTCCTTTTACTTATTACCGACATTCTCCGACGGAGCCAACCCTCTGAGCCAACCCTCTTGTCGGTGTCCATGTGTTTTTTCAAGAAGCTCGACCTGAGGCTGCTAACCCTTATTTAGGACAGAACCCTGAAAATCAAAACTTTTTTATAGTCGAAAAATTCTTTTTGGGATTATGAAAATAGAAATCGATACGCAAAGGGATACAGAAGAACACATTCGTCATGCGATTCGTTTATTGATGAGTCTCATTGGGGAGAAGGAAGTCTTCACGAATGAAGTTCCTACAAGTTCTCCAGAACCAGTCCAGGGAAATATGATGGACATGTTTGGCGCCCCAGCAAACGAAGAACCTGAAGCACCCCAAGAAACAGGTACTCAGGCTCCTGATTTTGGTGCTGAAGAAGCTGCTTGTGATCAGTCTGGTTTTTCAAAATATGGTTCTCAAGAAGCTTATCCTGAAGTGAAGCCGGAAAAAGAATCTCCCCCACCAGGATCCTTGTTTGGTATTTTCAAAGACAAGGCGATAAGAGAAAATAAGATTATTCCATACTAAGATGAATAAACTCCATTCCAGGGTTCTGAAGATCGAAAAACAAATCAATGAAATTTATGAAAAAGTTCTTGAGAAAAGGCCTTCACACTTCCGAAAAAGGGATATTATCAATGCGTTCTTTGGGTCTTTGATTTTTGGCTTAACATTTATTTTCAAAGGAAATTTGATTCAGATAGCCCTTACACTGACAACGCAACATTTATGGACCATTGTGATTATCACAAGCTTGTGCCTCACTGGAGAAATCTATTTCATTGGTTATACGCGAGTGAAAGATAAGGTCGAAAGGCCCTTTGGCCAGTTTTGGTGCAAACGCTTCGTTACTTTGTATGGCATTGCAATGCTTGTTTCCCTCGGTTTGGTATATTTGTTTAATATGAACATGATCATTGCAAATAATCCCCTTGCGATTCTTCAGCTTGTCGTTGCTGTTTCGATGCCCTGCGCTGTCGGAGCCGCAATTCCAGGATTACTTAAACAATATTGAGAGGTTTGAATAACCTACTGAGAAGTTTGAAATAGTCATGGCTGGCCAAACTTCTCTAGACAATTTTGCCTCATTTTCATGTTTTGCAAAGTTCTTAGATTACTTTGAATAAATGATGAATCAGGGGGTTATTCAAAGTCCCCTATTAGATTTCTGAAACCAAACATTTATATTCCAAAAATATGGAGAAAGAGAAGAGGTGAAGGTATGGCGGGATATGAAGACTTTGTTCATCTTGATTACAAACCTAAAAAAACAGATTTAATTGCTAGTTTTCACGTGAAAGCTCCTGCATGGAGCACGATGAAAAGAAGCTGTGGAGCAGTTGCTTCTGAAAGCTCTGTAGGAACATGGGCAGCTTCTGTTACTGGTTTAAAGTATGAGCACGTGCAGAAAGTTGCAGGAAAAGTATTTCACATTGGAAATGATGGATGGATTAAGATTGCTTATCCCCAAGACCATTTTGAAATGGGAAATATGTCGCAAATTCTCGCTTCTATTGCAGGAAATATTTTTGGAATGAAAGCAGTTGAGTCTCTGCGATTACAAGATATCCAATGGCCGGAAAAAATCAAAAAAAGCTTTCCAGGACCACAATTTGGAATTTCAGGAATACGAAAAATATTCGGAGTGAAAAAAAGACCATTGATGTTATCAGTTGCAAAACCTAAAGTAGGAATGACTACGAAAGAACATTGTGAAATTGGCCGCCAAATCTGGACTGGTGGATTGGATTTGCTAAAAGATGATGAAAACTTAACAGGGCAAAAATTTAACCCTTTTGAACGCAGAGTAACGGAAGCGTTACGAATTAGAAATAATGTGGAGAGAAAAACAGGGGAGAAAAAAAGTTATTTGATTAACGTAACCCATTCTCGCTATAAAGAAATGGAACGACGAGCAAAATTCGTTGCCAAGCACGGGGGAGAATATGTTATGCTGGACATTGTAACGGCAGGATGGCAGGCAACACACTCCCTACGAGAGTTATGCGGAGACTTAGGATTAGCAATTCACGCGCACCGCGCATTCCATGGAGCATTTACGCGAAATCCTGAACACGGGTTTTCCATGCTTGCAGTTGGTGAATGTGCACGATTAGTTGGAGTTGATCAACTGCACATAGGAACAGCAGGAGTTGGAAAACTTGTTGGCTCAAAAGAAGAAGTTATTACGATTCAAGAACACATCGCAGAAGAACCCCAAATTTTGCACCGCAACAAATACAGAGTACACCTTTCGGATAGAACAGTGAAGGCAGATCCAAAGCTGCACACACTCGATGAAGATTGGGGCAACATGAAGCCGGTATTTCCAGTTTCATCAGGAGGGTTGCACCCCACGATTCTTCCAACGGTACTTGATAGACTTGGCATTGATGTGATGTTACAAATCGGGGGAGGTATCCACGGACATCCTAAGGGAAGCTATGCAGGGGCATGCGCGATGAGAGCTGCTGTTGAGGCATACATGGATGACATTTCAATGGAAGAAGCAGCGAAGAAATCTGTTCCGTTAAAACAAGCACTCGACTTCTGGGGATATACAAGACCTAGATAATTATTTTTTTTAAAATCTTCACAATTCCTTTCTCCGCATCTACCTCAACCAAATCACCGTCTTTGAGAACTTGTGTTGCAATTCTAGTTCCTATAATGCAAGGTTTATTCAGTTCGCGCGAGATAATCGCAGCGTGACAGAGCATTCCCCCTTCGTCAGCGACTATAGCCACTGATCTTTTTATCAAGTCTATATCTTTGGGATGCGTCTGATTGACTACTAATACAGCATTTTTTGAAGGTTTGGAACCTGAATTTCTCATATAAACTCTTCCCTGTGTTAAACCCGGGTATGCGGCAACGCCCTTAATCTCTGAGTTATGATCAACGTTTTGTGTTGCAAAAAAACTGTGATAAATATTCTCAATCAAGGCCTCATTCGTGCACATCACTTCTTTTCCTGATCCAAAGTCATGCAAATGAAAATATCCATGATCCCTTTTTCTAATTGTAGCTAATGACTCGGTGTCTATTTTTTTTGTCGCAAGAAAATGTTTCATCTCAGACAAAGACATGTAACTTAATGTATTGGAAGGCAGATGTAGAGAATGCTCAACACGATGACATACCATTGGGAGTATCTCTTCTATCTGGGGATACAATTCCGCAACGTGATTCCTCTCTTTCCCTATTGTAGCTAAAAGGTTTTGAGCATATTTATTCGTGCAGTCATCCTGAAAAAATCTCCAAAATACATTGTAGACGCCTAAAACCCCAAAATATTCAGGGTAAAGAGCAACGAATCTTTTAAGCCATAGAAGCCCATCTCTTTGCATTTTTTTTGGAATGAGACTTTTTTTAATTTCTATTTTAATATTCAAATATCCTTGTTCAAGGTTTTTTAAAAAAGTTGCGAGATCGGCACGCATAAGAAACTTTTTGCATTTTGTAGCTATATCTTCTTGATTAATAAACGAATAATAATCATTATT
>JAGWAF010000011.1 GCA_018302085.1 Candidatus Woesearchaeota archaeon
ATTTCAAAAGATTCGGGAAGAAATCTAAATTCTGTGTGAGGCAAATGTTTTCTTTGTTCATACAATGTTTTATATTTCTCATTCACAAGATGCCTTTGTTTAATACCTTTCTTCGCCCTGGCTTCTTGCCTTCTTGTGAAATAGGCTTCCCATAATTTTGGTTGTGATGTCAATCCCATGCTGAGCCATTCTTCTCCTTTTTTTAGGGTTTGAATAATATCTTCGTTCGCGGTTTTCATACCTTCCCAGCCTGTGAAAATTTTTGCTTCACTTTTTGGAGATGATTCCTGTTTTGCAATTAATTGCGGCATGATTTTTTCTATTGCACTCTTTTCTTTCTCAATTTCTTGTTGTTTTTCTACTAAATAATCCATAAGCTTTCTTGGATGGGCCGCTTCAAAATATTTCACGCCATTTTTTGTGACATAAGTTGCTAACCCTTTGGTCATTAAACGATCCAGAACTTCATACACCTTGGAACCTGAGATTCTTGAGTGTTTTGTAATCTTTCCAGAGGTTGAAGAGCCGAGAGTGAGTAGTGCTTCATATACTCTAATCTCTCCTTCTGTTAAACCTATTTTTTGGAGTGCGGTATCGATCATTTTTTATCCAACTTTTCTTATCTTTCCAACAACCACTTTCCTAAAGGAATTATTTTTATCTTCTTTTTTTCTATCCTTATTTCTTCTTCTTGCTCTTGTGTTATAATCAGGCCTTCATGAAGATTGCATGCGTCCATTGCTTCTTTTAAACCCTCTATTTCACGTTCTTTGTTATTTTCATCAATCGTCATGCATACTTGTATTGCTTCGCTTATTTTTGCGCCATCTTTTACTAGGAAATCACATTCTCCTTTTTGAGAAAAGTAATAACATTCTTTTCCTTCCCTTTTCAATTGTATAAACACAGCATTTTCCAAATTTCTTCCTTTATTGGGAGTAAAATTGGTTCCGCATACCTGATAAAATGCAGGGTCGATAAGATATATTTTTCTTGGAGCATTCAGCTGCTGCTTTAAAGAATGAGAGAATTTTAACATTTCGAAAAACAAGAAAGTATTGCTGAGATAGAAAATGTATTCTTTTACGGTTATGGCATTTGCAAGTCCCACTGTTCTTTTGAGTGCATTATACGTAAATGGCAAGGTAGTTTGTGTTGCAAGAATATTCATAAGCTCCTTCATAATTTTTTCTTTTCTTATTGCATACCTTGTGATGATATCTTTATAGACGATATTATCATAAACTGTTTTTACATATTCTATGTCCTTATTTTTCAAATATTCAGGAAGCCCTCCTGCTACAAGATATTCTTCAAGCAATTTATGGAGCATGACTTTTTTTTCAATACTATAAAAATCTTTTTTGCTTATTTCAATTTTTTTGAATGCCAAGAATTCTCCAAATGAAAAAGGGTATACCTCAAAAGATTTGTATCTTCCTGTAAGCTTTGTTCCAAACTCTTTGCTTAATAAAGTCGCATTTGAACCTGTAATAATAATTTTTTTATTTTCATCCTGCAATCTTCTCACAAAAGCTTCAAATTTATCTATATTTTGCACTTCATCAAAGAAGTAAATCTTTACCGGGCCATAGATTTCTACTAAGACTTCATTGAGCATTTCAAAATCCTGAGCTTTAAAGTCAAGCAGACGCTCATCTTCAAAGTTCACATAACACCAATCCCTCTTTTTTTCCATGATTTGCTTAAGCAAGGTTGACTTTCCGCATCTTCTTAACCCGGTAAGGATAATAATCCTAGGGTCATCCAGCCATTTGAGGATTTCATGCAAGAGCTCTCTCTCTACAGTTTCAGTCTTTTTGCTTATCTCCTCTTTTTGCCTTGTGACAACCTGCCTTAAGACTTCCTTGCTTATCATACTAATTACTAATTAGCATTAGTATATAAATATTTGTATTATCAATTAGTACTATTACAACGTATATAGGGGGGTGCGATCTTTAAATACATTCTTCATTCAAAAGAGATAGTGAGAAGGAAGGGATGTAAAAATGCTATCACAAATGCTATCACGACCTGAACTATCCGACGCTGCATTAATCCTAGTTGCTTTGCGGCATCAAAAGGCAGTAGAAGAAGGGCAAAATCATTGTTCGCCTTCAAACGACCTGACTAGTGAAGGCCAGAGGGATGTTTCAGACTTAGTACAAGTTGTAAACCATGTTGATGTGCATAATCTTGATTTAGTTTTAACAGGTACTTTACCGCGACATGAACAAACCACACGAGCGCTTATTGCCCAAACGGGATATCCCGGGTGCATTGAGAGTACTCCTTATCTTAATGCAATTGATGGTGGTGACTTATTTGAAGAACCAGACAGGGAAAAAATAGCTAGGAAGTACGAATTAGATAGGTTCTCTGGAAGAGTTACCCAGGATGGGATTGTTACTGATCCAGAATTTGGTCTTTTTGGTTTCGATCCTAGGTTTGAAGGGATATATCCCCCTACCCTTTTTTCAACGGTAACCGTTGATAGGCGTCTTCGTGATTTGATGTTTAGAGGTAGATCGTCACCGTTAACAAATTTTGAGGAAGTAGCAAGGAGAGTAACTCGTTTTCAAAGTCTCATTTCGGAGCGTGCTAAATCGATGGGTTCGGCTCAGAAACCTTATATCGGATTAGCCGTTGGCTCTTGCTCTATTCTTGCCTTTAATTATGAATATTCAAGGTATGGGACTATTGGAGAGAATGTTATAACACATTTAGAAGGACCTGGGCCTTATACTGAAGCACAATTAAGAGATTACCGAAAAGGGAAAAGACTTTATCCGCATCAACATGAAGAGGTTTCTGTTTTTTATATGACCAAGAAAGACCTCAGTGAGGGCTCACGTCGTTTACGTCTTCTTGATGCAAGAATACCTATCAGGGATTTTTTGGAGGAAAAGTATGGACATTCACATTAAAAAAGAAGATTACCATCATGTTGGTAGATATAAACTCCCTTTACTTTACAATCAAGTTGTTAATCAATGGGTTAACCAAGAACGGGCGAGGGAATATACTGTCCCCGGAATGAACGGGACCAGTTTATGGTTAGATGGACATTGGTTTGCGCATAAACAAGATTGGAATATCCCAAAACAAATACTTTTAGCTGCCATAACAAAAAAAGATGAGTCTTTTTTCAAACATTTTTATGATACCATTAAGAAAGATGTTGCTAGCTTATTTTCTATTTTAGGAAGGGCATCTCAACTTGAAAAAATAACTCCTGACATTGTACGAGATTTTTTTAAAGCATTCCAAGATGTGGAAATGCCATGGATTTTAACCCTCCCTTATGGCGAGGCACTTGAAAGCTATGTAAGGGAAAAAGCCCCTCATTTATCTAATGAACAATTACATATTATTTTTACTCCTGAAAAAAAGACAGATACTATAAAACATCAAGAACAATTGAGCGCTCTTCAAAAAAAATTAAAAGATCAAAATGTTTTTTCTCAATTACAACAACTCTCTCCTAAAAAAAGTTTAACTTTGCTTTCGAAGGAATATCCCTCTCTTTATCAAGATTTACTTCACCACGTGCAAGAATTTTCCTGGGTGGGTATGATGCATTTCTGGGGTGAGCCTTATAACGAAGAAAAATGTATCCGTGACATAGTACACATGAATCATCAACAAGAACATGAAATTACACCTGTCACACATGTTGGTTTACCGGAATCAATACGATGGCTACAACCGCATATAAAGGAAATTGTCTACCTCAGAAATTATTTTGCGGAAATGGGAGCTATACTCACTTATCAAAGTTTTGAATTTTTAGAAAAAGCCTCTCAGCGACTCGGATTATCCTGGGGAGATGCCCGATGGCTTTCATTAGAGGAATTTATTGAGGGACTGCAAGGAAAATCTAGGCCCACAAAAGAAATTCTTGAAGAAAGAAAAAAAGCTTATGGCTTAATTTATTTTAAAGGAAAAAATAGTATCTTAACCGGTGAACTATTACAAAAAATGCTAGTACCTTTACTTTCACTAGAGAAGAATATCACTCTGAAAGGATTAATAGCACATCCTGGAAAAATACAGGGAAAAGCAAAAATCATCTTAACTCCAGAGGACCTCTCAAAAATAGAAAAAGGGGATATTCTTGTCGCCACTGAAACTACCCCTGATTTTTTGCCTGCAATCTCTAGCTCTGCGGCTATTGTCACAGACATGGGTGGGATTATTTCTCACGCTGCTATTGTGGCTAGAGAATTTAAAAAACCCTGTGTTGTCGGAACTAGAACGGCAACACAAACTTTCAAAGATGGAGACATGATCGAAGTCGATGCAGAAAAAGGCATTGTCAGAAAACTTTAATCATTCATATCCTTCTCCTAAGTTTGTATCTTTCGCTTCCCCTGGCTCTGCCGTTTCTGTTGCAGCAGGTAACTGCCTCACTTTCTCGGTGTACCTGCATTTTGGATACCCAGGGCAGCCTAAGAATTCTCCGTAAATGGATTTTCGCACAACCAAATTATGCTCTTTACAGGTTGGGCACTTCATAACTTTTTTTCCTGATTCTATATCCGCATACTCCTGAATTTTACTCTTATCTACTTTGGAAGCGCATGCGGGATTAATACAAAGATCTTGGGCGCTTCTTTTTTTCAATATTTTTACCATGGGCAAATGACAGGTTTCACATTCTTTCCTTAATGGTTTTATACGCACTGCTGGAATGCTAAACGTTGTTTTACAATCAGGATATTTGTTGCATGCAATAAAGTTTCCAAATTTACCTTTTCTGATTTGCAAATCTCCTTTACAATTTGGACATTGGCCGATATAACTCATCTCGTCCCTTGTTTCCACAAATGCCTTCGCAAGAGCTTCACCAATTTTTTTCTCATGTTGCTTAAAATCTTCCAAAATCTTTGTTAAAACATTTTTTACTTCATCAAGAATCTGTTCAGGGGTTCTCTTTTTTTCCCGAATCTCTTCCATTTCTTCTTCAAAGTGTCTTGTTAATGCTTCATCGAGAATTCTCGGAGCATATTCCTCTAACACCTTACATGTTCTCATTCCCAACTCGGTTGCTTGAATTGATTTTTCATTTAAGTAACCACGATTGTAAAGGTTCTCAACAATTTGTGCACGTGTTGCTTTTGTTCCTAGATTTCTCTTTTCAAGCTCTTTAATAATAGAAGCGGCAGTATATCTTTTTGGCGGAGAAGTTTCCTTATCAAGCATATCAATCTTTTTTACAGGAATTTCTTTTCCCTTTTCAAGCTTGGGAAGCTCTTGCTCTTCAAGCATTACGTATGGTCCATATAGCTCATACCATCCCTTCTCGACGGTTCTTGTTCCCTTGATATCAAACAATTCATTTTTCACATTGAAAGTGATTGTATTTGTTTCCCTTGTTGCTGCTGTTCCGAACACTGCCAGGAATCTTCGTACAATGAGATCGTATAATTGCATCGTTCGTTTATCTTCATATCTTGGACTTAATCCTGTCGGGTAAATGGCAGGGTGCGCGGGATCTGTTTTTTTACCTTCGGTAGGTTTCATTTCACCTTTCAAAACCCATTCAGCAGACTTAGTGTACTGCTCTTGCTTTTTTAATTGGTCTAAAATCTTTTTATACCCTATTTCTTTAGGTAATTTTTGAGAAGAAGTTCTTGGGTATGAAATAAATCCATCAGTGTACAATACTTGAGCAATATCAAGCGTTGTTTTTGGATTTAACCTTATTGTTTTATGCGCTTCAATCTGTAAACTTGTCAAATCAAAAGGAACTGGAGGTTCGTCCTTAAATTGTCTTGCTTCAACACTTTCCACTTTTGCTTTTTTCTCATTTTTAATCTTTTCATAAATTGCTTCTGCTTTTTTCTTCTCCCAAAATTTATCTTCTGTATGATTCGCATCAAGTTCCTGATGTTCTGTTATACCAATCATGTGCAATTCCCAAAAAGGAACTGGCTTAAACGCTTGAATTTCACGTTCTCTATCAACGAGAATTTTTAATGCGGGACCCTGCACCCTTCCGCTTGATAGTAATTTGAACTGACCTGTTGCTTGTTTAATTGCAAGTGTTAACGCTCTGGAGAGGTTAATACCGTACAACCAATCCATCTCATGCCTTGCCACTCCAGCATTGACCTGCCCCCAATCGAGGGTTTTTAATTTTGTTTCATACGATGTAACTAAATCCTCTTTTGTTAATGTAGAGAATTTCATACGCTGAGCATCTTTTTGCTTGCACGCAAAACGAAGAATATTATATCCGATGACTTCACCTTCAATATCGTAGTCTGTTGCTACCGTAAATGACGTTGCATCTTTTCCAAGTTTTTTGAGAACATTCAAATATTTCGTTGTAAATGCCGCTGCTTTATTAATGTCAGAAGAAGGAACCCATTCCGTGGAAAATACTGGATAAGACCATTTTTTCTTATCTTTTTCCGCAACGCCGTACAAATGACCCACAGCACATGCGACAACAATATCTTGTTTGCCATGAGAAATCTCATAATAACTAACTTTATTTTCCCCTTTTTTAAGAGGTTTACCGTCGGCTAATGCCTCTGCAATTTTCTTTGCCGCGTTTGGCTTTTCAGTGATAATTAATTCATAGGTCATGGCGTGTCCTGTATCTTATTTTGTATCCTATGCATTGTGTATTTTTTATGTACCTGTGTATCATTATAAGATTTTATGAGATTTTGTGTATTATTATAAGACGTTATGCAGCCATTTGATGCTCTCTTTAAAAAGTTTTGGTACGATTTTCCAAAAACTCTCTCGTTTTTTCGGAGACTTTTCGGTCGTTATTTCCATACTAATTTATAAATCAAAAAGACAGAAAAATATTCATGAACAATAAACATTGGAGTGATGCAAAACGGGTTAAGGAAGTTGTTTCAGCCCTCATGACTGAAGGCTTGGGTTACTTTGTTGATCGATTGAAACTACGATGGCACTTGCCCCTGTATAAAAATTTACAGTTTTACGAGTTTAAAGAGAAGGATCACATCCCCTTACAAGTAAGAATACGCAGATCAATGGAACGATTAGGGGGAGCATATTTGAAACTTGGCCAGTTGCTGAGCTTAAGACCAGATCTTGTTCCTCTCGAGTACTGTAAGGAATTTGAAAAACTTCAGGATCAAGTGCCACCTTTTGCTTTTGCAAAGGCAAAGGAAACGATTGAACAAGAAATGGGCAAGAACATTTATGAACTGTTTAAGCATTTCGAAGAAAAACCCGTCGGGAGCGCAAGCATCGGGCAGGTGCATAGAGCAACGTTGAAAGACGGAACTAATGTTGTTGTTAAAGTGCAACGTCCCAGGATTCAGGAAATCTTTCATGAAGATATAGACATTCTCTACTATTTGTTTCGCAAATTGGACAAATACTATCGATATGAGAATTTCTCTCCTTTAATTATTTTGAAAGAATTTGAGAAATATACTGAAAGAGAATTGGATTATAGGTTCGAAAGACACAACATTGAAGTCTTTGAAGGAAATTTTAGGAATTCAAAATTCATAAAGATTCCTCACGTGTACGGGTCGTATTCTACTTCTCGCATCCTCACGATGGAATATATCGAGGGCCAAAAACTTTCCGAATTGCTTGCTTCAAAAAAGAAATTTCCTAAAGAGAAGATTGCAAAAAATCTTGTTGAAACGGCGCTCTCCCAGGTTTTTGAAACGGACATTTTCCACGCGGATTTGCATCCTGGAAATATTCTTGTCTTACCTGATGGAAAAATTGGGTTACTTGACTTCGGCATTGTGGGAAGTCTCGATGAAGAATTACGTTCCAAAGGTATTGATTTATTTGTTGCAATCCTTGAAAAAGATGTGCAGGGAGTTTTGACGGCTCTAACGCGTATGGGGGAAGTGCATGAAGATGCAAATCTCGAGGCGTTAAAAAGTGATATACACGACATTATTCTTCATTGGCACGGAGCAAAGTTATCAGAAGTTCGCGTAACGCACATGCTCCATCAACTCTTTGATGCTTGTTTAAAACAACACGTTGCACTTCCTACCGATTTGATTTTGTTGGGAAAAGCGCTAGTTACTGCAGAGGGCACGTGCATGAAACTAGATCCCTCATTTAACTTTGTTGAGATTGCACAGCCACGTGTACACGAATTTTTGCAGAAGAAGCTGCGTCGCAGCCTGCATCCCAAACATTTATTGAATGATGCGCTGCTGTTTAAGGATACAATCAAAGAAGTGCCCCAAGAAATGTTAGACGTGCTGGACACGATTAAACGAGGAAAGCTGCAGGTCGACATTTCCAAGGACGAAGTAAGTCACCTTACGCAAGAGCTTGACAGAAGCAGCAACCGCATGGCTTTCTCCATGATAATCGCTTCCTTAATTGTGGGGGGTGCTTTACTCACTCAAGTGCAAACGGAACAACTCATCTTTAATATTCCATACTTTGCATTCATTTGCTTTTCCGCGGCTGCATTCCTTGGCATTTTTTTGATGATTTCCATCTTTCATGAGGGGAAGTGGAGAAGAAGTAGATGATTTTGAAAATACTTGTTTTTCTCCATGGGACAATAATCATGCATAAAAATGCGGCATGTTGCACAAGAGAAGAAAGGGTGGAGCAATCTAAGGAAAGAGAACAATCGGTTCTGGATTACGCCTCCTACATCCCCATTGGTGACGCTGTTAAGAAATTGAAAATGTGGAAAACTCAAAGGACAGAAATTTTATACTTAAGTTCACACAAAACTCTCGGAGATATTGAAAAAGATAAATTTGTTCTGAAAAAATATGGTTTTCCAGATGGTAGGGTTCTTTTTCGTACTAAAGGGGAAAAGTACAAAGATATCGCTGAAAGGATCATGCCTGACATTTTAATAGAAGACGACTGTGAAAGTATTGGTGGGAAAAAAGAAATGACAATTACGCAAGTTAAGCCAGAATTGAAAAAGAAAATAAAATCGATTGTGGTAAAAGAATTTGGCGGAATTGACCATTTGCCGGATAAGATTTCTGAACTGCTATAATACTCTTCGTTATTTCTTTGCAACTTTCTGCGCCGATAAGTTTTTAAACTACTCTTCTTAGAAATGGAATGAGGTGTTGTCATGCTGCGAGGATTCAGGCATTATTTACTTTCTCTATTGATGAGAAGCAAGAAGCTTGCTCACGTCACTGAAAAAGAAGTCAGAAAGGAAATTGATTATATGGTAAAATCAAAAGTAATTTCAGGAAGAGAGGCTGCTGCACTCCTTAAACTTGTCATGGATGAAATCAAATGTGAAAAAGAACACTTCAAAGCTCTCGCTAAAAAAGAATTATACAGGGGAGTGAACCGAGGAAGACCATTTGTAAGAAAGGTACTTTCCAAAGGAAAAAAAGTTGCGAAAAGCGTTGCGTCAAGGGCAAAACGACGTGTTTCTCGCGTGCTCCGAAGATAAACCATGGTCTTTGAACAAATTTTCAGAACGGATTGGATTGAAAAAAAGCCGAGATATGCTTTCCTGTTAGGGATTTGTTACTCTATTATTGGCATTATCAGTGCACGTCTCATTTTTGGAAAAAATCCTAGCTTAATGACAGTCGCATTCGTTTCTGTGTTGCTCATTCCTTCGCTCAATAGACTCTTATTAGACGAAGAAAACGTTGAGATCAGGGAACAAAAATTATCCTTACGCTTGTTATTTAAAGATCATCGCGATATTTTCGAGATTTACTTTTTCCTCTTCATGGGTGTGTTTTTTACGTATGCAATATTGGCATTGCTCATGCCAGAAGCTTCAACATTCCACCTCTTTGAAAAACAACTGGAAGTAGGCGGATTTACAGGGCAGGCCTATAAAGCGGATATCTTTTGGTCGATCCTCTTTAACAATATTAAAGTTCTCCTCGTTTGTTTAATCCTCAGCTTTGTGTATGGCGCAGGTTCCATCCTCTTCATTGTGTGGAATGCTTCCGTTTGGGGTACAATCTTTGGCTATGTTGCAAAGCAATCAGCAGTAGCAGCCGCAGGAAATCCACTGATCCATTTTGGTAAAACGTTATTTCCTGTCTTACCACACCTTGTTACGGAAGCCGCAAGCTACTTTTCTGCGGCAATCGTTGGGGGTGTTATCTCCAAAGCTGTGCTGAGGGAAGACATTTTCTCGGAAAAATTCCACCATATTGTTACTGACGGGCTCATTTTCTTACTCCTCGGTTTTATTTTTGTGCTGATTGCGGCAGCCATTGAAGTGCAATTGTTTTGATAGCTGTTTTTTTGCATATTCTATTTCTGCTCTGTGGAAAGTCTTTCTTTTTGTGGGTCATGGCGGAGACTTGCTACTCCGTTGATCGCAGACATTGCGTCGAACAGCCTGCATAATCGGCTGTTCTCCTGATCTTGCTCCAAGGCACAACAAAATCGGGGATTTTGTGCACAAGAAAACAAAGTTTTCTGTGTGCCAGAAACGCCTTGCGTTTCAGAGCATGCAAGAAAAGCAAGGCTTTTCTATGCCATGACCATCATGATGGCTTTTTCTGCCATGCCTTCTATTTCACAATGTTTAAAAACTTGATTTTGTCAGCATAGCATATGAGGATGTCTTTGCTGCTCATTTGTTGCGTTTTGCTTCTTCCTGTTGTGGACGCCGCGACCTTTACACTACAAGATGCGAGCACTGGAAAAAATCTCACTGACGTTTTTGTAGACGTGGGTTTAGTTTCCCCTCAAGAGCGACTGCAAAGGACAGCGTACATTCCGGAGCAGGGAAAACTTGAAGTGGACATTCCTCTTGGTGATTGGGAACTGACATTTCTTATCGATAATTTGAAAACACCAGGCAAAGATTATGTCGCACGACGATCTTTCCATGCACCCAGCGCAGCTGAGCGTCTCATTTTCGCGTTTCCTGCAGGAAGTATCCGGGGAAGTGTGCTGGACAAATACGACAACTTAGTTCCTGATGCTTTATTACAATTCCAATGTCAGGCAGAGTACGGAGGAATTCCACCCTCGAAAACGGACAGTTTTGGAGGATTCTCTTACTTGTATGTTCCTCTCGGAGAATGTGTAGTTTCAGCGACGTACGGATCTGCAGCAGGGAGCAGTAACATTGTCATAGAACAAGGACTATCAAAGGAAGTCGATGTAAAGCTTGATCAAGGCGTGGCAAAGAAAACCTCTAACCTCTGGTATTATTGGGTTGCTGCTCTGATTTTGCTCTTCTTTATTTATTATTTCGTCCAAAAAATCAAGAAGGGAAAAAAGTTTGAAAAGGTTGCTGCTAAAGCTACTGAGATTGTGACCGTGGCAACTCCTGAACTTTCGAGGAGGCAGCACGATGTTCTCCAAACATTGAGAGATGTGGAAAAAGAGATTGTGCGGTTTGTACTTCAGCAAGGGGGTTCCACAACGCAATCTAAAATATATTATGGAACGGGAATTCCTAAGACAAGTTTAAGCAGAGCGCTGCAGTCTCTTACAGTGAAGAATATTCTCAAAATAACCCCCTTTGGAAAGATGAAAAGAGTTGAATTTAGCGATTGGTTTAAGCAAAAATAGGCTAAAAGTTCTTATTTTTTTAAAAAAAGGTAAAATAAAGCTTTAAAGTTAATAAAAAGTGCTTTGGAACGATTTTCACCCAATCGTTTCGCCCAACTTATAAATATCATTCTCAGCTCTCTTCAGAGTGCTTGCCCGACTTGTCTGGCGTAGCATGGAGTAAAAAAAGATGCGAAAACTTGCAAGCCTCATCCTGTTCACGGTTTTAGTAATTAGCGTGTTAGCTTACAATGGCCTTGGATTTGTCCTTAACGACGTCCTCCAGGGACCCCAGTATCCCTTTAACCAAGCTACTTTCCAATGTAGTTCTACCTTGTTTGGGGACTACAATAATGATGGGCAAAGAAACTTCACAGATACCCAAATTCTCTTGCACAGCATCAACACTCCAGCAGTCGTTATCAACGGAAGTGTCAATGGTATTCTTTGTGATCCTCTTACCCTCGATGTTAATCTGGATGGCGTGGTAAATATTGCAGATGCCAATCTCTACCAAGGGTATGTTGTCTCTGGCTTCCCACAATGCGGGGATGGCATCGATAACGATAACGACACCCTTATTGATTTTCCTACAGATCTTGGATGCACTAGCTTCATTGATTTAACAGAATCTAATACTACTCAAACATACGCTCCACAAGTTACCATTGTAAACCCTTTGAACAATACAAACATTGCAAACGGCACGAGCGTAACTCTACGAGCCTCAACATTCGATCTTGATGAGCCAGGAAATGCAGTTCCCTCCCAAAATATTCAGTGGACAAGTTCATTGCAGGGAGTTCTTGGAAATGGCACAACTCTTAATATTATCTTAACCTTAGGAACTCATATTTTAACAGTACAAGCAACTGATAGCACGGGACTCTCAAGCACTGCAACGATTCAAGTCAGTGTTATTAATCCTTTTACAGTCACTGCTTCAGCAAGTCCAGCGAGCGGAAGTACTCCCCTCAATTCTGTAACAACGTGTACAGCAAATCAAGGAAGTGCGCCATACCGATTTAGCATTTATTACAGCGACGCAGGCACAATCAGCTTTGTGGCACAGAATAGTAACGTGCTCACTCACAACAGAACCTATTACAATCCTGGCACTGTTACTGTAACATGCCATGCAGTAGATAATACGGGAAACACAGTTTCAGGATCAACTCAAGTTACCGTCACAGGAACCTCCATTGTTAACAACGCTCCTGATGTCAACATTACAACTCCAACAAATAATTCACAATTTACGCAAGGAAACAGCGTAACCTTTACCGCAGTAAGTTATGATGTAGAAGATGGAACCTTGCAAAGCAGCAATATGCTCTGGGCGAGCAACATTGATGGCATTATCGGAACGGGACATAGTTTTAGCACCTCAAGCTTAAGCCTCGGAACGCATGCTATTGTTGTCATAGGAACCGATCGTGGAGCAAGGTCAGCAACAGACACGATTACTTTAACGATTACCAACGGATCTGTCAGCATACCTCAAGGGCCATTTGTTATCTCAGTAGTATTACTGGGAGGCCCTAACCAAGAGGTAGCAAGCAACATCACAGCAACACTAACTATTACCAACAACGGCAATGCCGTTTTGAACAATATTGTACTAAATGGCACAGCAAGTGCGACATACAATGTACAATTCCAAAATGTTCCTGCAACACTTGCTCCAGGACAAAGTGCAACGGTAACCGTGACGGGCACTATGCCAAGCTCCTTTGACGCAGTTAATGCACAGTGTGAGCCAGCAGCCATTCTCATCGGAACTCTCACTGCAACAGCATTCGATGGAACGCAAACCCTTAGTACAACTTCAAACCTATCTATGCAGAGAAAAAATCACCTCGAATTCGAAGATGTGCAAATCGAAGTGGAAGGCAGCGATGAAGACTTGGATAACGGTGACGAAATCGATATGAAGCCAGGGGATGATGTCACAATTACAATCAATGCAGAAAACAGCTTCGATGAAAATAGGGAAGACCTAAGTCTAGAGGATATTGAAGCACGCTTGATCGTTGATGATTCATTTGACATCGATGAGGATGTTGAATTTGATGATTTGGATGCAGAAGAAGAAAACACTCAAAGCATTAGCTTTAACGTTGAAGAAGACACAGATAAAGGAACTTACGATGTGGACATTCGCCTTTGTGGAAGAGTTGAAAACAACAGAGGCAGAATGGGTGAAAGAATCCAGGCAAAATTCAACGTAGAAAGAGAAGATGACGATGTTATTATCAAAAGTCTTGACCTTGATAAAGATAAGGTACAATGTGGGGAGGCTGTGAGACTTTCAGTGCTCCTTGAAAACGTCGGGGACAATGATGAAGATGACGCAGCCATTTTGCTTGAAAATGATGATCTCAGTGTTAATGATAAAATTGACAGTCTAGAAATTGACGAGGACGATGGCATAACAGAACGCTTCACATTCAAAGTGCCAAGCAATGCAAGAACAGGAAGTTACACACTCAATGTGAATGCATACAATGATGAAAATGATATTACAGATAGTCAAACAATTGATTTGAGTGTTGAATGTGGTGGAAGCTCAACTTCAGAAAGAACAACGACAGAAAGAAGTCAAGATGGCCAACCAACCCTTAACAATGGCAATATTCAACCTCCTGTTGTGAGTGGGGATCGCATCTACGCAGAAGACACTACCAAAACTGGCTTTAGAACAAGCAACTTTTACCTGCCCTTTTTGATCCTAGTGACTTTAGTGGTAGCCTTACTTATTGTGTTGGCAGTGCGATCACTTCGCAAGTAAAGAGAGGTTTGAATAATCTGTTAAATTTGTTCAAACCTTTGGTAGATTACTTTGAATAAATAATGAATTAAAGGTTTATCAAAGTCCTCTAAAGATCCTCTCCAGAAACCCGTATAAAGAGGTGGAGAACCCCATTTTGGGGTTCGCCTCTTTTATTTTCATCGATAGATTTATTAAATCAGCAAACGAGTCGTGGTGTGTATGAAACTCATTAATATGCTTATCATAGGCATTCTCCTTGCCAGTGCTGTTTTTGCGCAGGGCGGGAGTCTTACTTTTACGGCTGATTCTGCCACACCTTCTGGAGCGCAAACGGTAATCTCAACAAGTAATGTGCTTAAGACAACTATCAAAACAGAAACGGTTCAAAAATCAGCAACGTCCACAACGAATACTGCAAAGGTAGCCACAGCGTCTGATTTACGTTTAGAAAAGTTCTCAGTTAAAAATAATCAGGGAAAATATACTGCACATTTGGAATTGAAGAACACTGCGGACCTTCGTGTTCCTGCACCTGTGTATATCGGTATTTACTACGCTGGAGAAATCTTTGATGTTATCAAACGAGAACAAGCTGTCGCAGCCCAAGAATTTTTGAGCCTTGACCACAATTTTAACGATGAAAGAAATAAAAAATTAACTTCATTCTTATTGGAGAATGACGTCAAGCTTACCGCTCGTCTCAATCCGTTCGAAAAACCTCTTGGGGAGGAAAGAACGATTGTTTTACGAAAAAGTGTACAAAGTGTACAAACTGCTCCCGCAATTCCAACGACTGCTGCTGTTGTCGTCGAACAAAGAGAAACTCAAAATATTCAAGATACTCAAATTCAAAAGGTACAAAATCCAAGTACAACCTTGCCAGGGTCAACTGAGCCAGAATGTGATGGTTGTCTTTATGAAAATGGCTGCCTTAAAAAAGGAATGAGGATTGTTGAAAATAACGTTGCTTACTATTGCGGAGAAAGTTTCGAACAGCAAAAAAATGCTGGAGAAAATTGTATTTATAACTACGAATGCGGAAGCAACCTCTGCAAAGATCACCAGTGTTCTGAAGCAGTGCCCAAAACCGCAAAGAAAAATGTTGTTGCACGCTTCTTCAATTGGCTGAATAGCCTATTTTCCTGATCTTGCTCCAAGGCCGTGACCCACATAACAACTTTTTCTACTGTACCCCTCAGATACGAAATTATATAAATACCCTGCTGTTTAGGACATGCCATGTTTCAAACGAACTTTAAACACTTATTTTTGGAGTCGAGGGAGGTCTTTCCATCCATCTTAGGACAGGATGTAACGAAAAGACACGTGAAGTCTGCCTTACTGATGAACAGGCACATCCTGATTGTAGGATCACCTGGAATAGGAAAAACAACCCTTGCAAAGGATATTGCGAAAACCCTCCCCGATATCACTGTCAATGATTGCGCTTATCATTGTTCTCCGGAGCAGCCGGTATGTCCAGCGTGCATGGAAGCAAAGAAGGCAAATAAAAAACTTCCCACTAAAGTTTTGAAGGGCGTGGAACGTTTTGTACGTATCCAGGGAAGCCCAGATCTCACCGTGGAAGATCTTTTAGGAGACATTGACCCGGAAAAAGCACTTTCCCATGGGGCAATGTCCCTCCAAGCGTTTACCCCTGGAAAAATCTTCAAAGCTAATAACGGCATTTTATTTTTTGATGAGGTTAATCGATGTCCTGAAAAACTTCAAAATGCGCTCCTGCAAGTGCTTGAGGAAGGAAAGGCATCTTTGGGGTCATACAGTATTGATTTTCCCACTAATTTCTTGTTTATAGGAACGATGAATCCTGAAGATAGTTCTACGGAAGCTTTGAGTCAAGTATTCCTAGATCGCTTTGACGTTATTCCGATGCACTATCCAGAAAGCGCAGAGCTTGAGCAACGGATCGTTGTTATGAAAGGGGAGAAACTTCCAGTTGAATTTGATAACAAGCTAATTATGGCGGCGGTCATGTTTATCCGTCTTTTACGAGAACACAAGGATATCGAACAAAAACCCAGTGTCAGGGCATCAATCGGATTGTATGAGCGAGCTCAGGCAAATGCTTATTTGGATAAAAGAAAAAAAGTAACTTTCAAAGATTTACAAGATGCAGTACTCTCTGTCGTTCCTCATCGCATGGAATTAAAACCATCTGTAAAATATCTCCAAAGCCCCGAACAATTTGTAGCGCAACAATTCAAAGCATTTGAAAAAGAATATGGGGAAGATGAAGGCGATGTTCCCTGAAGAGCATCAGCCACTCCTTACCAAAGAACCTGAAAAGATTGAAGAGCTCACGGGAAAACTCCGTTCTGATTTCAAGGAAGACAAATTAATGAGGTCTGTTTTAGCTAACGATAAAGATACTATCGACGACGGAAAAATTCTCAACGAGGCATTAAATCGTGGTTTGCAAAGTTTTACTCCTGACCTTTTATTTCAACAAATGGTGCAGAATTATACCCATGCAGAACGCATTTTGGGAGAACGCTTGATTAGCTTGCTAGCAGGTTACGATTCTAATTATGTGAAGAAAAATTTGAATATTCCCGAATTTAGAAGAGAACTAAAAGGAAATATTGCAGCTAATATCAACAAATTAAGGGAGGAAGGACTTATTGATAAAGAAGGAATTATTACGGAAAAAGGAGTTGAGCTTGCGTCCCTTGTTCTTTATGTGCAAGAAATGGAAAAAATTATTCCACACGGCTATCTTGGAGAAAAAATTCACAAGAAAAAAACACATTATGGAGAAAAGGGCGATGTTCGCATTT
>JAGWAF010000012.1:0-3785 GCA_018302085.1 Candidatus Woesearchaeota archaeon
AGAGTTAACATCGAAAAATCCGGCAAAGATCTTTGGCATAAAGAACAAAGGACTTTTGAAAGAGGGGTATGATGCAGATCTTGTTATCATAAGCATGCGTAAAAGGAAAAAAGTAGACAACGCAGCATTACGAACAAAATGCGGCTGGAGTCCATTTCACGGAACAATGCTCCAAGGGTGGCCCATACTTACCATGGTAAATGGAAAGGTTATCTTTTGTGATGGATTGATTAGTGAAATTCCAGGATGCGAGGTGGGCTATCATGAACTTTAAAGGAAAGGATGTCATCTCCATCGATGATTTTTCAAAAAGTGAAATCATTCACGTTCTCAAAACTGCTGAAAGACTGGAGAAAAAAGCAATGCCCAACATTCTTAAAGGAAAAATTCTAGGAACACTGTTCTTTGAGCCCTCCACACGAACGAGGTTATCATTTGAAAGTTCCATGAAACAACTGGGAGGAAATACGATCGGCTTTGCAGATGCTCACGCAACTTCCGTCAGTAAGGGAGAGACTCTGCATGATACTATCAAAATGATAGAACATTATTCCGATGCGATCGTTATTCGACATCCATTGGATGGGGCAGCAAGGCTTGCTGCAGAGGCGGCATCTGTTCCGGTCATTAATGCAGGGGATGGAAAAAATCAACATCCCACACAAACTCTGCTTGACCTGTTTACAATTAAAAAAGCGCAAGGTAAAATCAGCAATCTTCACGTAGGTATTGTGGGAGATTTGAAATATGGCAGGACGGTGCATTCCCTCACGAAGGCGCTTTCTCATTTTCATTGTAAACTCTCGTTTGTCGCACCTCCCGCATTAAGGATGCCTGTTCAAATTATAAGAGAACTGGAAGAAAAAAATATAGTGTATTCAGAACATGAACGGACTGAGGACATTATTTCCGATGTTGACATTCTTTACTGCACGCGCATTCAGCGCGAACGATTCCCTGATCCGCGAGAATACGAACGCGTAAAAAATTCATACATCCTAGATGTTCCATTACTCAAGAACGTTAAAAAAAATCTCAAAATACTTCATCCATTGCCACGTGTTAATGAAGTTACTACCGCCGTTGATCGTACCCCATATGCATACTATTTTCAACAGGCAAGCCACGGCATTCCAGTACGAAAGGCAATTCTCGCATTAGTGCTCGGAGGACTTCGATGAAAAAACCACTCGTAGGAGAAATTGGTTTTGGAACAGTCATCGATCACATTCCTTGTACTGCCACCTTCAAAGTTCTTCAGCTGTTGGGACCTCAAGACGATCTTGTCGTTGTAGGAAATCATTTCTCAAGCATGAAAATTGGAAAAAAAGGCATTATTAAAATTGCAAATAAAATTCTCACTGAAAAAGAGCTGAGCAAAATCGCTGTTCTGGCGCCCAAGGCCACGGTGAACGTGATCAACAATGGAAAGGTACAACAAAAATACAAAATTACCATTCCACCTCAGTTTAAGAATGTGATTAAGTGTATCAATCCCAACTGTATTTCCAATCACGAAAACAGTGGAACGTTGTTTTGTGTTATCAGCGCCAATCCTTTGAGAGTAAAATGCAACTATTGTGAAATTGTTATTGACAAGGAAGAAATTCAACTGCAGTGAAACTATGCCCTACAAATCTTTTATTCGACCAATTCTCTTCAAAAAAGATCCTGAGCGTACTCACGATGCGATGTCGCGAAGACTGCATAGCTTGAGCAAAAGTGCCGTCGCGAAGAATCTTTTGAAATTTCTTTTTTCTTTTCAACATAAAAAACTTGGAATCCACTTTGCAGGATTACGCTTTGAAAATCCTGTAGGTTTGGCAGCTGGCTTTGACAAAAATGCGCAGGTTTTTCCAATCATGCCAAGCTTTGGATTTGGATTTGTAGAAATTGGAACAATCACGGGACAGGCGCAGCATGGAAATCCCAAGCCAAGACTTTTTAGGCTGGATAAAGATGAAGCATTAATTAATCGTTTTGGCTTCAATAGTTTCGGAGCAGAAAAAATTTCTCAAATTTTACAAAAAACAAAAAAGCCCAGTTTTCCTTTAGGCATAAACATTGGAAAAACCAAAATCGTACCGATGGAAAATGCCGTCGATGATTATCTTTTTAGTTTTGGATTATTGTTTCCTTACGCTGATTATGTTGTTGTGAATGTGAGCTCTCCCAATACGCCCAACTTACGTGCACTGCAGGACAAAGATAAATTGCTCGTGTTAATGCAAAAGATTCAAGAAAAGAATCATGAGCTCGCAGAAAAACAAGGGGTATGGTCTAAGCCTCTTTTTGTCAAAATTGCACCAGATCTTACCTTCGAGCAGATTGATGACGTTCTCTCTGTCATCCGGGAAACGAACTGTATGGGGGTTATTGCAACCAATACTACAATTACCAGGGAAAACTTAAAGACAAACATCAAGGAAGATGGTGGACTCAGTGGAAAGCCAGTGAGAAAAAAATCAACGGACATCATTAAATATATCTATGAAAAAACCCATGGGACATTGCCTATCATGGGTGTTGGTGGTATTTTTACAGCACAGGATGCTTATAGCAAAATCAAAGCTGGAGCAACGCTTGTGCAAGTGTATACTGGCTTTGTGTATGAAGGACCGTCAACGGTAAAAAAAATTAATAAAGGATTGGTATGCCTTCTTAACAAAGATGGAATTCATTCTCTGCAAGATGCGGTAGGTCTAGATCATAAAAGAAATATCTTGTTTACCATTCTCTGTTTTCCCAAGTCTCGCAATAATCTTTTATCTCATTTTTTAGATGCCATAAAAAAGATTGACAGAATCATTGCTTCAGCTCCCAGTGGAATTCCCCTTGCCGCGTGCCTTGCATTTCTCTCTCAAAAACCTATGGCGTATGTGCGAACGAAAGCAAAAAGTCACGGAAAGCAAAATCAGGTGGAAGGCGTGATTATTGAACATTCAAAAGTTGCCTGTGTTGCTGATCATGAATCCTTACCTCTGATGCAGGATGTGGTAAAAGAGAAAAATTGTGTTTGTCAAACTAACATTTTTGTCGATGCTCCTTTTGATTTTCGGAATAAAAATATTGAAAATTTAAAAAAAATAAATCTGCCCATGCAAGAAATATCCCCTGAACACATTGCAGAAGTTCTCCTCGACTTGAAAGCGGTTACCCTTAATGTCCGACAACCGTATACATACGCTTCTGGCATTCGAAGTCCTATCTATTGCGATAACCGATTGCTTATTTCACATCCTCAAGAATGGCGTGTGATTATAACCACCATGCTTTCTGTTGTAAAACGGTTGGGACCTTTCGATGTCATTGCAGGAACCTCAACTGCAGGGATCCCCCACGCTGCAGTGTTATCCCTCATTCTCAGTTTGCCACTCGTCTATGTGAAGGATACTGAAATTACGGGTTTCTTAAAAAAAGGACAACGCGTGCTTGTTGTTGAAGATCTCGTGAGTACGGGACAGAGTAGTATCCAAGTTGTCAAAACATTGAGGGAGTATGGGGTTATTGTTGAACATTGCCTTGCCATCTTTACATATAATTTTCCCCAAGCGATCAAAAGCTTTGAAGAAACACAATGCCAATTAAATACGCTCTGCAATTTTGATAACCTTATTGAAAAAGCAGAGGAGAAAAATTATTTGTCACCTAAGGAAAAAATCATTGCATTACGATGGAATAAAAACCCCGAACGATGGAAACCGTAAATTTTTCAGACAAGCTCTTGAGGGCTGTTGAGGAAAAGCAAAACTCTGTGTGCGTTGGATTAGATCCACGATTTTCTG
>JAGWAF010000012.1:3790-21515 GCA_018302085.1 Candidatus Woesearchaeota archaeon
TCTTCATCGTCCAGGAGCAGATAAAAAAATATGGAAAAACTCTCGACGCCATCGGAGCTTCAATTTTTCATTTCAATAAAAAAATTATCGATGCAATTGCAAACATTGTTTGTGTTGTGAAACCGCAACTTGCGTTTTACGAATGTTATGGGATTGCGGGAATGAAAGCATTTATCTCTACGATTCAATATGCAAAAAAGAAAGGGCTCCTCGTCATTGCCGATGGCAAAAGAAATGACATTAGCAGTACTGCGCAAGCGTATGCAGAAGGATACTTAGGCGAGGTAGACTTTTTTGATCAAAAGAAGAAAATCTTTGATGCTGATGCACTTACTATTACCCCTTATCTGGGAAGTGATGGCATCCTTCCATTTGTTGAACAGTGCAATCGCCATGGGAAAGGTATTTTTGTTCTTGTCAAAACTTCAAATAAAAGTTCTGGGGAGATTCAAAATCTTTCCATGAATAAAAAATATTTATATGAGCATATAGCAAATCTTGTACGAAACTGGGGAATGCTGAGCCAAGGAAGTGGTACTTATTCTAACGTAGGCGCTGTTGTTGGCGCAACCTTTCCAAAAGAGGCAGCACTGCTCAGAAAAATAATGCCAGAACAAATCTTCCTCGTTCCAGGATATGGAGCGCAAGGCGCAACCGCAAAGGATGTTGTGCACTGCTTCAATAAAGATCGAACGGGTGCAATCATCAATGCCTCTCGTTCCATTATTTTCGCATGCAAAAATCCTAAAGATGATCGTTTTACAGAAGATGTTGTACAAGCAACACTGAAGATGAGGGATGAAATCTTAACGGCGTTGAAGCGTTAGTTTTTTCTTTCTCAACAGGCTTTGTAGAAAAGGTCATCAGGGTCATGGCCTTGGAGTAAAAACAGGAGGCAACGCGATTCGCGTGGAAATGAGAAGCATTTCTAGCGCGCTAGAAACCTAAGGTTTCTTCGCGGGTGCAGCGTTGCCGACGCACTATCTGCGATCAACGGAGGAGTAAGTCTCCGCCATGGCCCACAAAAAGAAAGACTATCTACTAAGTCTCCTCAACAAACATATTTATAATAGTGTCACTTCTTTTTTACTCTATGATGTTCTTTACACACATGGCATTTGCGCTTGTTGTAGCTCTTACTGCGTATCATTACTTTCCTTCTGCGAATCTGTACATCTTTATCGGGTTGATTCTCTTCGGAGCGATGCTGCCGGACATTGACAATAAAAGAAGTAAAATATCAAGCAAAATGAGACCTGTTGCTGCTTTAATCAATCCTTTAACGAAACACCGCGGCATTTTTCATTCCGTCTTTATTCCGATTGGTATTTATTTCCTGATTGATTCATTTTTAGAAGGATATTACGGCCTTGCACTTTCTTTAGGATATCTTAGTCATATTGCCATTGATGGTTTGACTCCTGCAGGAGTAAACTTTCTGCACCCCATCTCTACACTACGGCTGCACGGACCTATTATGACTAACTCTTTTGTTGAGAAAATATTATTGGCGGTGTTGGTTGTTGTTTTGGTGTGGATGGTGGTGTGAGAATTATAAAGGCGCTACTCGCGAGGCTCTCACTTACTGTTATTCATTCGATTTTATAGAGAAGTTTGAAATAATAAGAAATACTCAAACTTCTCTAGAGAACTTTGCCAAAAACATTGCTTTTTTTGAATTCTGCAAAGTTCTCTATAGTTCAATCATGTATTTATCGTTTTCTATCTTTAAACTGTTTTTTGGTCCACTGGACACTGGACATTCTGAAACAGGGTATTTAAAGGAGGTTGTGTAAAGTATACTCATGCCTCCAGCTTCTGAGGTGTGAAAACCTATGAAGCTTGAAACAAAAACCGAAAAGGAAGGAGAACTATGGAAAACAACAAACCAGAAAAAACATTTCGAGCAGGGGCGATCTCTGCCACTATTTGGAACAACACTGCACAAAACAAAGAAGGTCTTGTAACTACGTATAGTAATGTGACCTTTGAACGATGCTACAAGGATACACAAGGGCAATGGAAATCAACCAATGCATTGCGTATCAATGATTTGCCAAAGGCGCAAGCAGTCCTGCAACGCGCATACGAATACCTTGTCTTCAAAGAAGAAGCAAGCGCATAAGATATAAAAACAACAGGTGACTTACTATGACCAAAGCAATAAAAAGAGCAAAAGAAGATGACAATATGCCAATGGATCCAGAACTTGCACAAGAGGTCTCAGAAATGGACGAAGAACTAGATACCGCTCTTGACAAAAACGTTCAAGAAAAACTCGAAGGAAAACAAGGAAAAGAAATGACCTTGAACGATCTTCCAGGAGTAGGACCAGCAACTTTGGAAAAACTTCAACTTGTCGGGTACACCGATCTCATGAGCATTGCAGTAGCAACTCCTGGGGAAATTATAGAAGCAACTGGTATGGGAGAACCCACGGCAAAAAAACTGATTGCCATTTGCAGAAGCAATCTCAAAATGGGATTCGCTTCCGGGGATGACGTCCTTGCAAAACGGCAGCAGGTTGTCAAAATTAAAATTGGAGTCCAAGCGTTTGATGCTCTCCTCGGGGGAGGCTTTGAAACGGGTGCGATTACAGAATGCTTTGGTCAATAAGGGAGTAGCAAAACACAGATTGCCCATCAACTTGCAGTCAATGCACAAAAGCCCCTTGAGCAAGGAGGATCAGGAGAAGATGCGTACATCGTGTACATCGATACAGAAAATACATTCAGACCGGAACGTATTATCGAATTTGCGAATGGCGCCGGCATGGATCCACAAAAAGTCTTGCGGCACATCAAAGTTGCAAAAGCCTATAACTCAGATCACCAAATGTTATTGGCAGAAAAAGTTGAGGATCTGATTAAAAAAGACGGCCTCAATATCAAACTTGTGATTGTGGACTCCCTCACTGCACACTTCAGAGCAGAATTTATCGGAAGGGGAACACTCGCAGAACGCCAGGGGAAAATCAACAAGCACATGCACGTACTTATGAAACTTGCTGATCAGCACAACCTTTGTGTGTACGTTACTAACCAGGTTATGGCAAGGCCTGACCAATTCTTTGGTGATCCTACTGAGGCTATTGGAGGGAATATTGTTGGCCACAATTCTTCCTTCAGAATTTATCTCAGAAAAGGAAAGAAAGGAAGCAGAGTTGCAAAACTTGTCGACGCACCCAACTTACCTGATGGGGAGTGCAGCTTCATGGTCATGACAGAAGGATTAAGGGATGCTTAACGTTTTATTTTTATTTTTTTTATTTTCTCAACCCGTACCTGTTCGCTGCACGCTGTGATTCACCCATACCTTTAAATACTTCTTTCTCTTCGTGAAATGTATTGCACGCATGTGCAAAAAGATGAATAGGGTGTAAAGAACATGAATGAATTCAGAAGTAGAGGATACGGAGGATACGGAAACCGAGATCGACACTCAGGTGGTGGTGGCGGTGGCGGCGGACGATTCCAACGGGATAACATGACAGCCCCTGTCTCTGTAGGGGAAGAATTGGATGTAAAGATTGAAGCAGTCGGAGCAAAAGGCGACGGAATTGCAAAGAAAAACAACTTCGTCATTTTTGTGCCAGGCGTAAAGGAAGGCGAAACACTTCGTGTTCGCATTACCAAAGTGCTTCGCAAAGTAGGCTTCGCAGAAAAAATCGGAGAAGCACAAGGCCCTGTGGAAACTTCCCCAAGACCAGCACCTCGCCAAGAGGAAACTGCTCAAGGAGAAACCCAAGAAGCGGAGCCTGAACAAGCTGCCGGAGATTCTGAAGATTTTGGCGAAGAATCTAGCGAAGAGTCCAGTGAAGAAGTTGGAGAAGAACCTCCCCGAGAATAAATTTCTTTTTTTTTATTCTTTTTATATAGCAATTAATTTCTAAACCCGCACTTTTATAAAGGCCTGCTCTTTTCTTCCTTTATTACCAACGCGATGCGCGATACTTGAACGCACGCACATCGTTGCCTGAGGTCATAAAAACGGCAACGGAGGAACACGTTATGGCAGAAGAAGAATACCTTGTACCGCAGGATCTCTACCTAAAATCAGGAATTCACATCGGAACAAAATTTAGAACTAAATACATGGAAAAATTCATCTACAAAACAAGACCGGATGGATTAAGTGTTTTGAATTTGCAAAAAATCAACGAACGCATTAAACTAGCAGCAAATTTACTGGCGCAATACACTCCAGAAGACATTCTCATCGTTTCAAGAAGGGAAAATGGATGGAAAGCAGTCAAAGTATTTGCCAACACTATCAAGTGCAGAACCTTCGCGGGACGTTATCCTCCAGGAATTTTAACAAACTCAAAACTTGAGACGTATACGGAAGTCAAAGTGATTCTCGTTACGGATTCTTGGCCTGACAGAAATGCAATCAATGATGCGATGCAAGTAGGAATCCCAGTCATTGCACTGTGCGATACGAATAACCAATCAAATTGTATCGACCTAGTTGTGCCGTGCAACAACAAAGGAAAAAAGTCATTGGGATTGTTTTTCTACATACTGGCAAAAGAATACTTGAAATCCCGAGGGGTTATCAAGGCAGATGACGAGCTGAAATTAACTGCCGAAGATTTTACGGAAGAATAAGTCTTTTTTATTTTTTAGTTTATTTTCTCTTTATTTTTTCAGGTCATTTTCATAATTTTTCTGAACGCTACAACATCTTAAATTCTTCATCTTGCTTTGACGCAGCAAGGCCTTGCTCTTGGATATCAAAGTCCACCATCATATCTGAGGGTAAGGAACGGTGTTTTTTCAGGATGGCACGTCGTTTTGCATTATGACCAACCTGCAGTTCAATCAGGCATTTACTGCCATACTTCAAAATGTCCCCTCCTACCATGTTGATTTTGTTTTTCTCTTCAAAATTACGATATACCTGATTTGTGATAAAGATAGGGATGTTCCTCTTTCTTGCAAGCTCTGTCAAATACATAATTTGCCGACCCAGTTCCCTATTCACATCAAACACGTCGTTATTTTTTCCCAATTCAAGACGGTACAGCATTGCAATCGAGTCGATAATAATGGCACCCAAATGGTCGTCAATGACTTCCCTCAAACGTTCAAAAGCGCGCTGCTGCTCATCAAAATTCGTTGGCTTGAGAAAAACCATATTGTCGAGAATCTCCTGTATGTTAGGATGGAGCTGTTTCAATCGCTCGATGGAAAATCCCCCTTCAGTGTCCATAAACAGTACTTTTTTCCCACTCTTTACTGTTGCAATGGCGAAGAGCATTGCAAGATTCGTTTTTCCCGAGCCCGCGGGACCATAGATCGTGGTGATCACATCATTATCGTAACCTCCCTTTAACAGCTGGTCAATAATTTCCGCACCACTGGGAACTTTCTCCTCCGCACTTTTTTTCGTCAACATCATTTATGAGAATGATCTGCTGTTTTTATGGTTTTCTTTTTCGGGCTTTCCGTTTTTTTGTGCGATCCATCGTCCTCAAGCTTTATAAAGAAGGCAGGCGTTGTTGTCGCTATGGAGAAGGATCTCAGTGTCAAGTGGAGTCTTTTACTACTGGTACTTCTGTTTCTTGTTGTTGGAGGATTGAAAAGCTATTTTGCATTGTCAAGTCCTACATTACAGGATGGGCAGGCCTATTATACTCTCGATCAGGTGGGTGCCATACTCGAAACCGGGCATCCACGGTTTAACGATCCTTACAGCTATCGAGGCGCGAGGGTTTTTTTTCTTCCCGGATTTTACTATGTCCTTGCATTTTTTGCACTTTTCATCCCAGAACTGATCGTGGTAAAAATTGTTCCAGCTTTTCTTATGGCTTCCCTTGTTTTTCCTTTGTATGTCTTGTCTCATTATTTTTTTAAACAACGTCATGTTGCGCTTCTCACGGCTTTCGCAGGAGCATTTGTGCCCGTTTTTTGGAGCACAGTGAACAGTGTTTCTCCCTACACCCTTGTACTTCCACTCTTACTTTGGGTATTGTACGCTTTTTTCGCCATTGAAAAACGTATGATTGCATATTTTGTCCTCTTCGGGGTTTTGCTGCTCACCCATCCCAGCGTTGTTTTATTCGTACTCGCACTCCTGTTCTATTTTATTCTACTAAAAACAGAACATCTTACTTCAGGGGATGCGGAACTTGAAATGGGGTTGTTCTCACTCTTTTCCCTCCTTTGGGTGTACTTGATTTTGTTCAAAAAACTTTTTGCGCTCCACGGCATTTCCTTTATTTGGCTTAATCTACCTTCACAATTGATCGACGATATTTTCGCACGATTTTCTATTTTAACAGGGATTTATCAGATCAGCATCATTCCGTTTTGCGCAGGGATCTTTGCCATTTACTATTTTGTCTTTCGGCGACAACATCCCAAAGTGTACCTGCTCATTTCCTTTGCCATTCTTGCGCTACTTCTCATTTGGTTTGGTTTTTTTCCGCTGCAAGACGGACTTCTAATCCTTGGAATGCTGCTCGTACTCCTCGCCAGTTTTACGTACAAAGAATTTCTTGCGTACTTTGAAAAAACAAAATTTGCTTCTCGTGTAAATCTTGTCATTCTAGGCATTGTGGTCTTGTTCGTGGTCACTGCAGTACTTCCTTCTCTCCATACCGCGAGGAGTTCTGTCTCTAACAGTCTTTCTCAAGAAGAAATTGGAGCACTCATGTATCTAAAGGATGTTACACCCTTCTCGGCAGTGATTTTTGGAAATGTTGAAGATGGTTTCCTACTTTCAACTTTTGCTCACCGCCGTAATATTATCGAACCTCATTTTCTTATGGCCAAGGATGCTGAAGAGCGCTACTCCGATGTGAAACGTATCTTTACTACAGAATCACTGATTGAAGCTCTCACCCTACTTGAAAAGTACGAAGCTGATTACGTGTACCTCTCGAGGTCTACTATTTTTAATCCAGACGCAAATACCGTTAAGTTCAACAACAAATGTTTTCAACTCGTTTATGATAACATAGTTAAAATTTATCATATTGAATGCCATGTGAGGGAAATTTCATGAAAACTGTTGATGTATTTATTTCGAAGATCGAAGGGCTTAGTACGAAAAAAGTTTTTGCTTTTGCCTTTCTTCTGGGGGTTCTGCTTTTTAGCATCCCTTTCCTTTCCCGTTCGTTACATCACGAACCTCTATTTTCGGGAGAGGAAGCCTTTTACGATATCAATCTGATTGCCGCGCTACAACAGGAGTTTACTGTGACTGATACCGCCCTCGGAGAGTCCAGACCATGGCTTGTCACTCCCTATCATCTTCTTTTATCGCAGGCAGCTCGCGTTTTCGGATTTCTACCAAGTTTTGTGCTGTTCCATTTACTCCTCTTGGGAGGAAGCCTCTATTTTCTCCTCCTATGTTTTGATTTTTTTAAAAGCACTAAGACACAACAACTACTGTTCTTATTTATCTTCCTACTTTCTCCGTTGACGTTTTACCTTTTTGCAATGCCCAACGCATCCATCCTAATTTTCTTCCTCTGTGTTTTGGCTGCCTGGATCCGATTCACACAACGTTATCAAGCTCTGCTCTGCATCATTTTTGTTCTGCTTCCATTCTTCGGGATATGGGCATTTTTATTGGGTTGCGCCCTCTTGCTCCTGAGAAAACCTACATTGCGAGAAGCGTTGTGCCTCTTTGTGCCTGCAATACTCTACTTTTTCTGGATTTCGGCGACGTTTGGCTTTCCTGCTCTCTCTTTGAGAATTCCTTTCAGCAGCCTTTTTGCAGACCTGGGCAATGTTCAGGGATATGGCGTTTTTACCTTGCTTCTTGCAGCGATGGGTATCGCTTTCGGTTCAGAATTCAAAAAACAACATCGTCTCTTTTTTTTTATGGCGCTTTTTACCCTCTTCCTGTTTGTAAAACCTCTGCTTGTTTACCAAAATCTTTTTATTTGCATTTTCGCAAGCTACACTTTTTTGCGCCTCGCCCAACGCGCTTGGAGTTTGCCTTCCCTCAAGGAAATTTCACTCCTACTTTTGTTTTGTGGGATTCTCTTCACAGGACTTTCCAATTTTAATCATGTTTCCTTAGACCTGCCCTCTTCAGAGGTATTCCAGGGCATGCATTGGCTTCAAGAGCATGGAATTGGAGAGGGGAAAGTTCTGACAGAACCTGCCTATGGCTTTTGGGTTTCTGGAGTTACGGGAAGTAAGCTCTTCCTTGACACGCAAACTGTTTTCTCTCCTTTTTCTGAAGAAAGAATGAAGGACCTTGCCACGATTGTGCAATCGAGGGATTTGTCATTGACCACACGCCTCCTTGATCAGTATGGGGTTCGTTACCTTTTGCTCCTCTCCTCTTCAGAAAAGGACCTTTCAGGACTTCTTTTTATTCTCGGAAACAGGGAAATGTTTAAAAAGATATACGAGAATAATGCTGTAACAATCTGGGAATACTCCCGTGAACAACCATGATCCGTATTATCCTTTGGAGCATCTCCTTCATTTGATTGTACTTGACGATCGTCTGGCTCCAGTGCCTATACTACTCCCATTATCTGCAGGAGCGAAAGAAAATCCCCCATCGATCATTACCTTTTGTGACTATTGCAATCCCTGCCTATAATGAGGAGAAGACAATTCTGAAAACTCTTCATTCCCTTCTCGAGTTGAAGTACCCTCCTGATAAGCTTGAACTCCTTGTTATAGACAATGGTTCCACAGATCGCACGGTGCAGAACGTACAAGATTTTATTTCTCAGTTTATTTTTCGGCAAAGAAATGCTCCTGCCCTGAGACTTTTTACTCTTAAAAATCCAGGAAAGGCAGCTGCACTGAACCATGCTCTTTCACAAGCGCGGGGAACCTATTTTGGCTGTGTGGATGCTGATTCAACTGTTGGCAGAGATTCATTACTTGCTCTGGTGCCTCATTTTGAAGATGAGAAGGTAGGCGCGGTCATCAGCATTATCAAAGTAAATAATCCCCACACGATTTATGCACGGATGCAACGCATTGAGTACGCGATCAGCGCGCTAACCAGGAGCCTCATGTCTGCTATCGATACATTAGCAGTTACCCCAGGTGTGTTAAGTGTCTATCGTAAAGAGGTTCTTCAGAATGTGGGGGGATTTGCGGAAGGAAACATGACGGAAGATTTCGAAATTGCACTGCGCCTAAAATACTATGGGTATCGCATTGTTCTGGAACGAAAGAGCATTACTTCTACAAGTGTTCCTGCAAATTTCAGAAAGTTACAGCGTCAAAGGATACGCTGGTTTAGGGGCTTTATCACAAATCATCTCCAATACAAATCCATGTTTCTGAATAAACGTTACTCATTTTTTGGACTTTTTCAACTCCCTTTAAATGTGCTAGGAGTTGTTCTTCTCTTAGCATCAACGAGCATTTTTTTGTTTTCATTTCTTTCCACATTGTACGAGTTCCTTGTCCGAAGTTATTTTATTGACGATTATTTTTTCGGCCATGTTCTCACCTTTCCAAGTTTTGGGGAAATTTTTTTAGGACAGGATCTGCAAATCATGTTTCCCATTGCTATTGCATCAATCCTCGGTTTTTACTTTCTCTACCTTGCCCATCGTGAAGTGAAGGAAAAAATGATCAAATTCCCATTTTCCCTCTGGCTGTATTTTGTTATTTTTCCTTATCTCACCGCCTTCCATTGGTGCCAGGCCATTGTTCAAGAGATTCTGCACCGTAAAAAGAAATGGTAATAGAATGGTAATAAGTGGTAATAACTAATGATCATTCCGCAACAAAAAAAATTTCAACAAAAAAAGTTTTGGGTCATTGTGTTTTTTGTAGCCATCGGCATCGCTTTCCTTGCCGGGATCTTTTTTGCACGCTCTTTGCAGGGAAATGACGAGGTTACACAATTATTACAGCAGAGTGAGCTCTCCACGGAATCCACATTGCTTGAGCAGGAGCTTATTGCAGATTTAGGAAGTTCAGGCTGCGAGCTTGCAAACCTCAGAGTTCAGGAACAATCTGATGAACTCTTCCACATTGGGAAGAAACTCGATAGTCCTGACGCGGAGCAACGTTTGGGGGCAAAAAATTATGCTTTTCTCAAACAAAAATACCATCTTCTTCAAATTCGAACATACACCCTCTATAAGAAGCTCAGTCAGCAATGTGGTCTGGATCGGAACGTTGTCCTTTTTTACTTCAGCAGAAATAATGAGGATGCCGCGCTGCAAGGAAAAATATTGGATGAGCTTGTTCTTGAACGCAATATCATTGTTTTCGCCGTTGAATATCGCTACTCTTCAGAACTTGCCTTTTTAGAAGACTACTATCATATCACTCAAACTCCTAGCCTCGTGATCAATTTTGGCAGGGTATTTTCTGGAAAAACGGATCGTACCACCATCATTCATGTTCTCGAATCTTCAAAGGTGTAAGGATGTCTGAAGTGTTGCCACTTAAGAAAATCTTTATTCGTAGTTTTTTCATTGCGCTTCTCCTTTTTCTTGTCGGTGTTTTTGCGAATTCCCTTCTCGATGTTCCCCGTCTTTCTCTGATTAATGAGGTGATGAAAGATCATGAGCTTCATCGCGAGGCATATCTTACAGAAAAACTGTTTTTAACAGTGTTCCAAGGGAATGAGTGCGAACACGTTTCCAGGCGTATTGAACAACTCAAAGAAGAACTGAAGCAGGTAGGCATCGACCTTTCAACATACAGTACGAGCAGCTGGTTGCATAAAGGGGACTTTGATTTTTTGAAAAGAAAATATTTCTTGCTCGAATTACGACTCCTCAACCTTATTACTGGCATTAATCAAGTTTGCGACAGTCAGTTTATTCCAATTATTTATTTTTATCAGGTCGATGACGAAATTAGTGAGAGGCAGGGTTATGTCTTAGATGAAATTAGCGAAGGTTTCAAAAATCAAGTATTCATCTTCTCCTTCGATAAGGATTACGAAGACGAACCCCTGCTCAATACCTTGAAAAGAAAATATAAAATTTCTCAAGCACCTACCATCATCGTTGATGATTCCCTTGTTCTCGAAGGCATCCACTATGTTGGGCAAGTTAATGCGAGCATTCTGAAGATTTTGAGAAAGCCAGATCCATACGCTGAGGGCATTAATTTTACACTTGTGCTTGAGCGTGCAGGATTTGATATCCCCGAGTTTGTCAAACTCCTTGGGCAGGAATATGAAAAAACTCAGGACGAGTTTGCACGCGGCGATCTTTTGCTTATCATGGGGAGGATCAGCGGAAATCAGAGTAGGATCTGCGATGCGCTTGAACATTACGACAAAGTAAACACTACTGATCTTTATGAACAGGCATTGCTCTACGAAACTTCTGCTTCTCTAGGATGTGGAAGAAATAAAAGAGCATTCTACCAGGAAGCAGAAAAAATATGGAAACAATTAGAAATTCCTTATCGTGAAAACATTGCACACCTTTTGAGCACAGGAAAAACTTCTATCGAAGTTCCCGTGAACAGGACAAGTTTTATGAAAAATGTTTCTTTGCCAACCACTGCACAGATGGTTACCATAGGAAGATCTAGTTTAAAGTTAACTTCGCAGGATCATGTACTCAGTCAAGTGGACAGGGTTAATCGTGATTGGCTTTCAGGACAAATTAATGTTTCACCCTCCAAGCTCCAGTATCTCAGGGTGTTTTCTGAACGTTTATCATACCCCACTTCTGCATTGCTGCCAGAAATAGGGTGGCATGAGGGAGCAAGGCTTCAAGAGCTTTCGTCCGTTGGATTTCAACACACTCCTGGGTTTGGAACTCTAGTAAAAAATGTGAACGGTACATGGCTTGCTCCTGATGAACAAGGGGTGTTTCGATTTGAAGTCACCATCGATAAGGTGTATTATCCCACGACACGATTCTTGCGTATGGACCTCGCATTGATTGCCGATACCCACGGCATCAATATGCTTGTTTCTCAGGCGCTGCATCAGAATGCAAGCATTGTAGTAGGATGCTGTGACCATCCAGGAAAAATAGAAGCCGCACTCTATTTGGCAGTGCATAATATTTCTACCATCTGCTTTACAGATAAAGAAGCTCCCCGAGCTTTGCTGAATTCCCTTTCCAACCGTATTATGACGTCCGCGCCGTATGTCATTGAGGGAAGCCATGCTGTCATGGGAAATAGGCCCTTGCGCTTTTCTCTTGAAGAAAACATTGTCGTTGCAAACGCAACCGATGAACATTATTCATTGTGGTATTACCAAACTCCAGCTTCCTATTTTTCAAAACTAGGCGAAGTTTTTCCACACCTCTTTTTTGTTACGTTCACAGATTTCAATCAAACTGGAAAACTTGTTGAGAAAGCGCGACGTGAACATGCCAGGGTCATTGCCACTCGAGTGTTCAATGAGGATGATTACGCACAGCTTAAAACTTGGCTCTCCTCAGATCCCCGCAATCGTGCGGTGCTATTTCACTCCATGCCTTATCCATACGGTTATACACTTTTTGCAGAATTTCCAGAGCAAACAACCTTCGGGGATCTCCAACCAGTGTTTAGCTAATTTTATCACTGGTTTCAACAACACAATTCTTAAAAATCCCATAGAATTCCTTAACCTTGGTGAGAGTTTGAAAAATGATTTGAGAATTATCCTTTTTATTATTTTAACTTTACTTATTGTATACAGTGCTTTCGGTTTGTATGATGAACTGTCGCCTGATAGTCGAGAGGCGCTTATCGATCGTAGTTATCAAGCGAGGAGCCCGTTGCTTGTGCCCTATGATACAATTATTCTTTCCCGGGGGAAATCAACGGAGCTGAACATTGCTCTTTTCAATCAGGCGTATCTCAATGGCAACTTTCATTTGGGATTATCTTGCGTCGACCAGTATACTCCTTCAAAACAAGGTGGATTTACCCTATCCCATTTCCCAAGCCATGCCCATGTTCCTCTAGGAAAAGCTGAAGTAGTTTCTCTTACTTTGGCCGTGCCCATTAGTGCACGAGCTTCCACGTATTTCTGCCGTATCGAACTGGGGCATCCTGAAATTGGCATTCCCATCATAGCGTCAAAACAATTTTCTTTGATCATTCTTCCATGAATACAAAAGTTCTTTTTTTTCTTTGTATTACCGCCTTTTTATCTCGCCTGCTTCTTTTATTTCAGGACATTTCACTCTGGTGGGACAGTTTTGTATACCTGAGCATGGCAAAATATCTTGCTAGTGCAGGAACTCTCGGTTTGTGGGAGCATATTCGTCCACCACTCCTGCCGTTTTTACTTTCCGTGGGGGAATTGGTGGGCAATGCCATTTTTTTTAATTTTGTTCTTCAGGTTTTGCTTTCCTTAGGGTGCTGTATCTTTACCTTTCTTATTGCAAAACACCATTTTTCCGCTAGAGCGGGAATTTTTGCTTTTATTCTTGTTTCTTGGAGCAGTATTTTCTTTTTTTTGACAAGTCAAGCGTATACTGAAATTTTAGCGGTCTTTTTTATTCTCTTGGGGTATCTTCTGTATCTCAAAAAATATTTTTTCTCTTCAGGTTTGTCTCTAGGATTAGCATTCTTGGCAAAGTTTCCAAGCGGAATGTTTTTTTTGATATTTTTGTTGATTCTTTTCTTTACTTTCCGATCGCATTTTTTTGTTCCCTCCCTGTTTTTGAGCGCAGGTTTTTTTCTGCCTCTGCTTCCTTATTTTTTGTTGAATTTTATTTTTTATGGCTCGATAGTTTTGCCTTTCGTAGAAGGGAACAATGTTATTCACCAAGTTCTTGGATGTAACACTCTTTTCAAAAAATCATGGTGGTACTACGTTGAAGCGCTTTGGCATGCACAACCATTACTTTATCTGAGTGTCATTGGCTTTTTTTTAAGTTTTAAAAAATTATTTAAAAAATTATACTCAAAGCAAATAATTTTCAAACATTTGCTTGCTTCTCGTAATAGCAAAGGCGAGATTGATGTTCGAAAAATTGTTGCCTTTGCTATGAGAAAAAACGGGATCTTAATTTTGAGTTTTGTAGTACCCCTTGTTTATTTTACGGCATTGCCTTGCAAGGATGAACGTTACATACTATTTTTCCTTCCATTTATTGCGCTTTTTGCAGGCGAAGGGATTGCCTGGATCACTCAAGGAATAAAAAAATCTTTTTGTGGGGTTGCTATCCTCATTCTTTTCGTTTCAATTTTATTTGCACATGCTGACGTGCATGAACGTGCTGTTCTTTCAAAAAATTCTTCTGAAGATCAAGTCGCGCATCTTTTTTCTGAGGAACATTTTTCAGGAACGCTCTTGACAACCCATCCTCGTCTTGCAACACTTCATCAAGGACGGGTTGTTACTGCGTATTACCCTGTGTACAACAATACCCTGGCTTTGCAGCTTTTAGATACCCTCTTGGTTTTGTCGCAGAACAATGAACATTTTATCGTATATCTCGACACTTGCAGTGGTGGCATGATTTGCCCTCTCTGGGATGCGCAATGTTCTGCAATGAATCAGGAGATTTTTTCCTTTGTTAAAAAAAACACCAAACTCATTTATCAGGAGGAAACGCCACGCTGCACGTATCTACTGGGAAAATCGGTGTAATCATCGGTGTAATCCATCGATAGGACCATGTTTTTCGATACTTTAATAAGCATCTTTTCAGTGGTTGTCTTTTCGGTGGTTATTTATTTGATTGGGTTAAAATAGCTTTTTCACGGTTTGGGGAATTACAACATGCGTGCGATGATCGATAAACTCAAGGCATCTATCAAAGAACATAAAGAGAAGTTTGAAATAATGAGAAATACTCAAACTTCTCTAGAGAACTTTGCCCAAAACACTCTTTTTTTGACTTTTGCAAAGTTCTCTAAACTTATTTTCATCTTTTTTATAATTTCTACTTCTTTTTTTATATACCAGCATAGCACCTCATTATCTTGGGATTTCAATTCCTATGTTCTTAATGGAAGATATTGGTTTGCGAATGGTAGCTATTTTGAGCTTTTAAGACCCCCTCTCATGCCTTTGATTATAAGCTTATTCAGTTTTCTTGGCTGGAGAGCTGCAGAATTTGTTTTTATTATATTAACTTCTCTCTCCTTGATGTATTCAAGTATCAGGCTTGCCAAAGCACTTACATTTAACTCCACTGTTTTTTATGCCATCAGTTTAAATCTCTCTTTATTAAACATGGGGTTGGTCAATGGTACAGAATTGTTATCCCTTGTCTTTTTAGAACTCTTCATAAGTTTGTTGATTGAAAATAATTCTCTTTCAGGCTTTTTTTTAGCGTTCAGTGTTTTATCGAGGTATACTAGTTTGGCGCTTTTACCCCTAGTTTTTCTTCATCTCTCCATAAAAAAAATATTCAAAAGTTTACTTGCTTTTGGGGCAACTCTTTCTTTATGGTTTTTCTATAACTATTACAAATCTGGAAATTTCTTCACAAGCCTTGCGGACCAATATGCCAATAACATTCTATACAGGGGTTATTTAATGCAGCCCATACAATTAGCTCATTTTTTACAAGTCCAAAATGTTTTAATTCCTTTTTTCGCATTAGGAGTTCTCCTTGCACTCTACACCTCTTTTAAGTATTTTATATCTTCAAAAAAATTAAAATTATCTTCTTTATTAGGTCTGGTTAACAAATTAAAAATAGAAATAATTATGTTTTTCTTATTATTTTCCTCAATCTCTAGCTATTATATTGTCCCTATAAAAAGTGTAAGGTACCTATTTAATTTGGTATTACCCACCTTTTATTTTTCTTACATCGGTATTATCTTTTTAATAAAAAAATACAAAAAATTTAAAGAGCGTAAGCAGCATGAGCAGGTACTACTATCAGTCGCTTTAATTATTTTCATCCTTAACTTATCCCTCGTGTTGATTCAGCTACCTCAGCAAGAATACGAAACTCCTGAGATGTATCATTCAGCGATCAATTCGCTCAATCACCTTAATCTTTCTACTTGTTCAGTCATGTCCAATTCATGGATTATACTCAGCTATTTGGAAAGACCTTCCCTGCCCTTCCCAAGATTCGAACTTGTCAATGATAGCCTTGCGCAAGGTCAAATCCTCGTCTTCTTTAAGCATGTGCCTGAACCTGACTATGTCAAAAATGGCTCGTTTATTCAATCATTACCTATCATCACTGAAAATAAGGATTATGTGATCGTAGGTTCCCCTACCTGTCTTCCCATTGCTCCTTTTGATGATACGTATTTGCAACAAGTGGATGGTATCATCTTTAATTTACAAGGATACCACATAAACCAAAATCCCTGCTTTATCTTATTTCATACATCCCCATTTTTAGAAAGCGCTTGTAATTTTATTAATCTCAAAGGATTTAAGCAGGATGAATACAGGGCGTTTCAATAATACTGCCAGGCAGAACGCCGCGTTCTCTTGCGCTCTCCTTTGCTACTTCTTTTTTATGAAATCTCCCAGGGTGAAGCATTCGGTTTTGCCTTTTGGGAGATTAAGAACTGTAGTTATTTCAGCCGTTTCGATGAGTTTAATGTTGAGAAACTTTTCCAATTTTTCAGCAAGGGCTATAGGGGGTTCAAAGCTGCCCGTTTCCATCTTATGCATCAGAGATTCTTTCTCATTCAGTTTTCTAGCAAGTTCTTCTTGAGTCATCCCCTTTTGTTCGCGCGCAGCTTTAATTTTTGCAGCATAGTCAGTTACAATGACTGGAAGGGCTTCATCCTTAGGGGGGGCTTTTTTTATTGGGATAACTGCTCTTGCTACTGGATTCTTCAGAATCTGTCCAAAAGAAGCACAGGTCTTACACGCGTTCATTTGCGTACCCTCAATTCTCACCAGAAATAAAGGACTTTCTTTGCCACACATTTCACACTGCATACCTTCAGGTTTTTTTCCCATGTTTTTATACTTTTCTTTGTTTTTTGGAAGATTATTGAGAAGTTTGAAATAATAGAGAAGTTTGAAATTAGAAAACGACACAAATAACAGGACTAAATGGTCGTTTTCTACTTAGAAACGGACAGTAATGCCATAAAAGTTATGTCCGTTTGACAGTAATGCCATAAAAGTTATGTCCGTTTCTAAATAATAAGAAATACTCAAACTTCTCTAGAGAACTTTGCCAAAAACACTCCTTTTTTTGACATTTTGCAAAGTTCTCTAAAAATGTTTATAAAGTGCAGATTGTTTAAAGCAGGCATGGATATTCCACTCTGGGATCACATTAAAATTCAATGTCGAAGATTTCGTATTTTTAACGATAGATTTTTCAACCCTCACAAGCGATGGGAAGTGCGAAGAAAGCCTTTCCATAAACGACCAGGAGGAATTTTCTGCATTGTTTTACTTCTCTTGCTCTGCGTTGCTCTTTTCGTCAAATACAAATCGGGGGAAACTACTATTGGAAAGCAGGATGAAAAACAAGTTGAGGAGAAAAAAGAAGTTCAGGACGTTGAAGAAGTCTCAAATGAAAAGGAACAGGGGAGAGATCAAAAAACGCCCGATGGAGAAAGTACTGGGACACTTTTGGAGAATGCAACTACTACCCCTGGTATTACTTCTGAAGTTCAGCTCAGCATTATGGGCAAAGTGGAGTCAACAACCATCACAACGAATCAATCTTCTTACACAGTGCGGCAAAAAGTATTTTTCCTTGGGCGCGAACATCTTGTCGACCCTGCCCTATCCTTGAAAGAAGAAGATGTTACTTTTGAAGCTAGGGAACCCCTTTTTGGAATAATCTTCGATTTTGGCTCAATTCCCCTCACGGATCTAGAAGGGGCGGAAATGATACTTTTAGGCGCTCCATCCTATGTGGGGA
>JAGWAF010000089.1 GCA_018302085.1 Candidatus Woesearchaeota archaeon
AAACCCCACAACAAGCATTCATAAGAAAAATGAAAGCAGAGGCTTAATAAACATGAAACCAAAAACACTATCGAAGGGAAATAATAACCGGATAACACATCTTGAAAGAAGATGCATCCTCTTAAATTTTTAGTAAGCTTTATAAACGAGGTGTAGTTCATACCGAGTAAGACAGTGGTGACATCATGGGAAGGATAAAGACACAACAAGTTAAAAGGATCACAACAACAATCTTTAAGCGTTATGGAGAGAAAGTAACGCCAGATTTCGGAAAAAATAAGCAGCTTCTCGCCCAAATCGCAACGATTTATTCCAAGAAAATTAGGAATATGATTGCGGGGTACCTTAGTAGAATGGCGCGTCAGAAAGTCTAGGCACGATGACAGAAGACAACTCCATTTTTATCGGAGCAAAGCCGTTCATGAATTATGTGACAGGAGTTGTTATGCAGTTCACGACAAAAGAAGTTGATGAGGTCATCATCAAAGCAAGGGGCAAGTTTATTTCTCGAGCGGTAGACGTTGCAGAAGTCACTACAAAACGTTTTCTTGCGGATCAGATAGCAATAAAAAGCATCGCCATTAATTCGGATGAATTCAAAAACAACTAAGGAAGGGAAGTCAGAGTCAGCACCATTGACATCGTCTTGACAAAATTACCTAATTCTGAAGTTGAGCAATAGAGAAGTTTGAAATATGCTCACTGACATAAAATCCGGAGGATAACGGAAGAAATTCGAAATACAAACGAAAAAAGAACGTCCGACCGAAAAGCCTACGTAACATTTAAAAAAGCCCTATGTTTTGGGAGTTGTATGGCTCTGTAGTATAGGCTGGATAGTACGGCCGGCTTCGGACAGATTTTTAGGAAAGATCTGGTTGTCACCGGTAAACCGGGGTTCAAATCCTCGCAGGGCCGCTTCCCTATTTAAGAAAATCTTGTATACCTTAAAAAAATGAAACCCTTAACTAAATTATTTTTAATTTTCTTTATCGGAATTTTAATAATCCTTGTTCTTTACGCAAATCTTTCTGATATTCTCAACTTTTTTCAGCCGGAAAATCTGGCAAATGTGACTCTCACCCCAATGAGGGAATCAAACGGAACGATAAAAAGAGTGGGAGGGATGCTCACGAAAACTCTCATTCTACCTCCAGATCTTGAAATAAGTGTTTTTGCAGAAAATCTTGGAAAAGTAAGATTTTTAGAAAAGGACGGAGTGGGTAATATTTACGCAACGATTCCGGAGCAAGGAAAGATTGTGAAATTTTTGGATAATAACTCTGACGATAAGACGGACGGAACAATAGTTATTGCGGACAACCTTTTTTATCCTCATGGCTTTCAATTTTATAACAATGAGTTATACATCGCAGTGCAAGATGGTATCATAAGAGCACAAGATAACGATTCCGATGGTTTTTATGAAACAAAACAGCAGATTGTCAAAGATATTCCCGTAGGAGGAAATCATATCACAAGAAGTTTAAGAATTCTAAATGATAAAATTTATCTCTCTGTAGGCTCAAGCTGCAATATTTGTTTAGATGAAGAAAAAAGGGCTGTCATCTTAGTCTATAATCTTGATGGAAGTCATGAAGAAGTCTGTGCTCGTGGATTGAGAAATAGTGTAGGAATGATTTTTGTGAATAATCAATTGTGGGCAACAGGCATGGGTGCTGATTTGCTGGGTGAAGATTTTCCTCCTGACGAAATAAACCTTGTCGAATGTGGTAATGATTATGGTTGGCCGGAATGCCACGGTGACAACGTAGAAGACCCTACATATGGTACTGGAAGATGTTCAGAAAAAGTCAAACCCTCCATCGCGCTCCAAGCGCACTCCGCCCCTTTGGGATTGCGCGTTGCAGAAAACTTTCCTTACGAGGGATTATTTGTTGCATATCACGGCTCTTGGAATAGGAAAGTTCCTACAGGTTACAAGGTTGTGAGAATTACCAACTTTGCATCCCAACCTGTTGTGGAAGATTTCATCATAGGATGGCTTGACGGACAGTGGGGGAGACCTGTAGACATTTTGTTTAACAACGGAAAAATGTATATCTCAGACGATAAAAATGGGATTGTTTACGTTGTCAACGTTTCGATCTAGATTTTTTAGGGCGTCGTATTTCTCTTAGAATACCCATGATGAGATCCATTCGACTCCTTTTTTGTAATTCTTTTGTATGCTCATAAAGAGTGATGTAACTTGCCCAGCCTACATCGATTTCTGGACTATTCCAGGTAAGGTCTGGTCCTATTAGAGGAGGATGTAATTCATTGTTGTTATCACGATAATTGGTAGCAAGGCGAAGACTATTGGACAACGCCCTGCCAACGGCATACTGGAGAATTATATTTTCTAAGGGACCTTCTGGAACTTGCCTTGCCCAAACCATAAATCTGTGTACATCGGTGATTTTTGCTAATTTCCAATGGAGATCATGATATCCAGCTACTGCCGAGGCAGCGTCATCATCGCTCAGGCTTTTTACAGCTTTCTTAAGTCTGTTGTATGCAACATCACAAAGCCTTTGCAGATCTCGGAGATCATCGCGAGAATAATCCATAAGAATGGGGATAGGAGTAACTTAAAAAAGGTTATCCTTGATCTGGCCTTGTAACATCTTTTGCAGTAACCTGATTAACGGCCATTTGCATGTAAGAATATTGATTACTTCCCTCAATTGCCTGCATGGGTACTCCGAAGGTGCTGTCAACATAGAGAATGATGTTGTCCCAGGTAACCTCGTGCACGTTTCTATTGAAGAGCATTTTTGCTTTAAGTTTTACAGTGGGTGTAGTTGCTGTTCTCAGTTTTTGAATCCAATCGTTGGGTGTTAAAGTATAAAATTGGTTAAACTGCATTGGAACAGGCGTTTTTTCTCTTCCTGCACATCGTCGTCCTGAAGCATCGTCTAAATCTTGGCAGAAGGCAACAGCTTCTCGAGTGATGGTATCAAGATAAACAGTATTGTAAGGTACATTGCTTGAAAGGCCCTGCATGTCATTATATTCAATTTTTATTTTGTTTTTCTTCACATAGTATTTATTTCCTTCATAGAAGTAAAGAAAGCCATTGACACTCGCATCGTACGTATCGATAATTTTCTTGACTTGCTTCTGTGCTTCAGAAAGTTCTGCTTGTGTTCTCGGTTCAGTTGGCTGTTGTACCTGCTGTGTTGGCTTTGGTTGATCCTGAGGCGGTTGCACTTGAGGTTTTTCAACAATGGCAGGTTCCTGCACTTCTGGAACGGCAGGCTGAGAAAAGTAGAGTGCAATCAAAATGAGCCATGCTTGCCAATACTCCACTTAAACCACCTGAGAATGCTTGGAGATATTCTATTTATATAGTTTTCGTGAAAAAAACGTGAAAAGAAACAGGAAAATTATTTTTTTGAGATAATTCTGATTTTATCTTTTTTTCCTGTGGAGATTCGTATATTCTCAAAATGGCAATCTTTGAGATTGTGCTCTTTAGCGTATTTCTCAGCAGTGACCATTGTTTTGAAAGTCTTCGGCCTGTTGCGCAGCCTGCGTTTAGGACCTTTTCTAAAAGGAATTCTGATTGTATAGTAGCGCGATCCCATAGAGTGTTGGAAAAAGGAGGGCTATTTAAAGCTTGCGGAGAAGAAAGGTGCGCCGAGGCAGGGATATTCAAAACCTCGGTATGAACCGAAAGCTGTCGAAGCTACGGCTTCTTCCTCTTCGCGCAAACGCAAAGTTTTTGAACCCAGATGTCCCGAAGGATACGAAGGGTTCAGCTTCGCGGCTTACCTGGTTAGCCGACCTCGGCGCGTATGCTTTTTTCTTTTTTTCTTCTTAAAATAATTTGCCGAGAAAAAAGTGAAAGAATTACGAAAAAAGTAAAACTATTCCTCAAAGCTCGAGAAAATATTCGGTAAAACTATAAAAAATCGAAAAAATGTTGGAATTTATAAAAAAAGATCAAAAATAATTTAAAAATTCTAAGCAAACGGATCTACAAACTTCTCGTCTGGAACTCCGAATTCATAATTGGCGTAATGAAGTTCTTTGGTGTATGGATCTTGTCTTCTCATTGCTGCCTTGATTGGCATCTTGTAGAAGTCGGAAATCCAGATGGTGATTCCATCTTCTCCGCCATAGTTAACTCGTGCAGTTGCTACATTGTTAACCCTTTCCGCCCTTGCAGCATAGCTGTCCGGATCTTGGTCTTTATACATTTCAAGATAATATAAAGAATACTGCTCGACAAATTCGTTGAATTTCAAATTAAATGCTCTTCCTTGCAGGTCATTGCATGAAAATTCTGAGCCTTTAACCCTGCCAAGACAGTATCCTTTTCCAGTGTTTTTTGTCATGTCAAAGAAGGCAACGTCAATTTGTGCGGCTCGTGGAAATTCAAAGCTCTGCGTTCCTGGAAGTGTGTACATTTGAGAAAATTCAATTGCCATTTTCATATTGTCAGGAGTTCCTTTCACATACACTATATCTCCTCGATGTTCGTATTTAATTCCCTTCTTTATTTTTTCATACATCGGGGCAAGAATCTCCTGTGTTTTTGTTAACGGCTTTGTTTCTGTAGGAGTCTGAGTTGGCTGTGAAGGTTGAGGTGTAGATGGCTGTGCCTGTTGTGAAGGAGTGGATGGAGTACTAGGTGTCTGTTGCGTTGGAGTTACTCCAGTTTCAGTTTTCTCTTCTATTGGTACTTCCTTAACATCTTGTTTTTCTGTACCTTCTTTAATTCGCATCCCGGATTCTTCTGGCTTCGGACATGCGGTGACGAGTAAGAGTACTACGATAAAGAGTGCGAACACAACTATTTTTTTCATAAAACCACCTTAACAGTTCTTTTTTCTTTTCCTTTATAAACATTTTCATAGTTTTCTACAAAGTCAAAGTTTTCGGCTCTGTAGAAAAGTTGGGTCGCCAGCCTAAGGTCGAGCTTCATAGCAAAGATAATAAGAACTGACAAAGGGGTTGGGCCCGTCGGGCAATGTCAGTTATAACGAAAAAGGATAAAAAAGCGAGAAGCTGGCGACCCCGAGCGAAGGCGAGTTTTCTACAGAGCCGAGTTTTCAATAGTTTTTTATAATCCACCATGAATAAACATTCTATGCTTGATGCTTTTATCGCAGCTTTCCTTGCGACGTTTCTTTCAGAGGTGGCTGATAAGACACAGCTTGTTTTAGCAGGGCTTGCAGTAAGGTATCGTTCTCCACTACAGATCTTTTTAGGAGCTTTATTGGCGCATAGTTTTATGGATGTGCTCGCAATTGTTGCAGGAAGTTTTTTCGGATTTGAATTTCCCAAGAAAGAAGTGAGCCTTGTCGTAGGAACTTTATTTATTGTTTTAGGGATCTGGAAATGGGTAGGCGCCTATAAAAAGAAATCAGACAAAGAGGAGAAGACGAAAGCGGGTTCACCTTTTATCGTTGCATTTCTCCTCATTGCGGTAAGTGAGTTTGGTGACAAAACGCAAATTGCAGCCGCGCTCTTAGCTGCGCAGTACCTCGCGCCATTAACAATCTTGGCCGGGGTTGTGCTGGCTCTCATCCTTGCCATTGGCCTGAATGTATTCTTGCTGGGCAAACTTGCACAAAAACTTCCCAGAAAAACGATGCAAATGCTCACTGCGGCGCTCTTTATTCTATTTGGAATTCTTAGTTTTATGTAGGACGATTCTCAGAAAACTATATAAACCGAGAAGAAGCATCCTTGACTATGGCAAAGAAGGAAGAAAAGAGACAAGAGAAAAAGCAAGAAATGAGACACGAGATGAGACGGAGTCCGGGTGTTGATCCTAAAGAAACCTTGGGAATTACCGTGCTGAAAGAGAAAGATAGTGCGGAATGGTACGGTCAAGTATGTTTAAAGGCAGAATTAGCAGATTATGCTCCTGTAAAGGGTTGCATGATTATTCGCCCTCGAGGTTACAATATCTGGGAAACTATTCAGAGTGAGTTTGATAAGAGAATAAAAAAGCTCGGCGTGAAAAATGCTTACTTTCCATTGTTTATTCCAGAAACCTTTTTTGAAAAAGAGAAAAGCCACGCCCAAGGATTTGCTCCCGAAGTTGCATGGATCGCAAATAAGTACGAGGGAGAAAGAATTGCAGTACGCCCGACTTCTGAAACTGTCATTTGCGATTCGTTCAAACGATGGGTGAGAAGTCATCGTGATTTGCCCATGCGCATCAATCAATGGTGCAATGTTGTACGATGGGAAACGGAAGCAACAAAACTTTTCTTGAGAACCCGTGAGTTTCTCTGGCAGGAAGGTCATTGTGTGTACAGCACGGAAGAAGAATGTGAGAAAGAAGTGTTAATGTTCCTTGATGAGTATGAAAAATTGTTAAAAGACGTTCTGGCTATTCCTATTATTAAAGGAAAAAAGACGGAGCAAGAAAAATTCGCTGGGGCAAAGAACACGTACACGATGGAAAGTTTCATGCCCGATGGTAAAGCATTGCAGTCAGGGACCAGCCATAATCTTGGTCAAGGTTTTATGAAAAGTTTCGGTGTCTCCTTCGTCGGAGAAGATGAAAAACCTCACATCCCGTATAGTGCAAGCTGGGGCATTTCTACACGCTTAATCGGAGCACTAGTGATGCTGCACTCTGATAATAAGGGATTAGTGTTACCTCCTAAGGTGTGTGCAAACAAAATTGTGATTGTTCCGATTGTGTTTGAAAAATCAAAAAAAGAAATTTTGGAGTACGCAAAAAAGGTGCGGCATTTGGTATCAGATTACCACCCACTTTTTGACGATAGAGATGAACACACGCCAGGCTTTAAGTATTCTGAATGGGAACTGAAAGGGATTCCTTTACGAATTGAAGTTGGACCGAAAGATTTTGAGAAAAATCAGGTCGTTATAGTGAGAAGAGATACTGGTGAGAAAGAATTTGTGATGTTTGATAAAATCCAGGAAAGAGTTCCTGCCATTCTTGAAAAGATGCATCATGATTTATACTCCAAGGCACTGCAGCATTTGAAAAATTCTGTTAAGGAAGGCGGAACATGGGAAGATTTTACAAACATAATTGCTGATGCAAAATTAGCCAAGATGCCGCACTGCTTGGACATGAAATGCGAAGAAGCAGTTAAAACAAAAACGGCAGGAGTTACTTCACGCTGCATTCCTTTTGAAAATAATAAATTAAATGCAAAAAAATGCTTCGCTTGTTCTCAAGACGCCAAAGCAATGGTGCTGTTTGGGAGAAGTTACTAACTTATTTCGGATGACTATCCAAATGTCCTTCTCCGAAGGCCGTGTTGAGTGCTATAAAAAATTTGGATGAACCTTCTGGGGTTGCCAAATCCGTTTTTATAGAAACATCATGGAGTACCACAAAAAGGCCTGAGTCTAGCATTTTACCAACATATTCTAGTTTTCCATTATCGGTTTAATAAAAGCTCTGGAATAGCCAACCGTTCTTTTAGAATCATGGTTGATTTCTGCGACATACTGTTCTGGAAACTTGTTAAGAATGTGCCATACAAGAGCCATGTGAAGAACTTCTCTTAAATGATCATGATAATCATTAAGTCGAACCGAGTGTGGCAATCGAGGAGTAGAACTGGTTTCAGACGATATTGCAATGTGCCTGCCCATCAAACTACCAAATGAAGTACTCTCGCCATACACACATTCAAGAAGTGTGCAATTCTTGCCATCAGATCCTGTTGCCTTCTCTGGGATTTGACGATAAGCAGCAATGCCAGAAGTAATTTTATGAGGTGGAGAATCTTCAACTGGAATGTCATCCAATACAAGACGATCTTGTAAATTTTTAAGATTTTGAACAAGTCTTTTTTGAGGATCACGATGCATGACACTTGTGACTCCTCCAAATTTAAAAAGAGATGCCAGATCCACAGTTAACTGCCCATCAGTCCCTGTTCTTAGATACCCGTTATATGCTGTCATTCGTCTTCACCTTTATTTCTTCACTTAACTGAAACGTGATGTACCAAAATTTGTTTTTCTTGAAGAAGGATCTCCGCCATTAGCATATTTTTGAAGTTCTTCGGGTATTCCATTTGTGACATCATACCATCTGAATGCTCTTTGGGCTCTTGTGGATGAGCCATGAACATCACTCTGACTTTTGGCGAGCGCTTCTACCCCTTTATTGATCTTGTTCAACGCAGACTCAACCTGCTCCTGCCCTTTAACAATTGCACCAACGTGCGACACATAAATTCGATTTCCAGAAAGGGCAGGAGCAGGTTGAGTCTGCGTTGACCCTCAACGCTCAACGTATTCGCCACTGCACTTCTTAAAGTTCTTGACAAAATAGTAGGTATAGAGTTTGGATCGTATCCGATAACCATCAGCCTTCTTGATCCAGACAGTTCCTTATCTGCTCTATAAATAAGTGAACCTGGTGCTTTTTGACCGAGCCACGCCAATTCAACGGCTGCGACTTCTCTATTAATGAGCAGCATTCCGCTTCTCCGAGAAGTTTCATCAGGAAAGCCGAGTTTAACAGCAAGACTGTTATTGCCATCAAAGTCGTGCCCATAATCAGTACAAGACATGAGCAACATGACGCGTTTACCTTCTTCTTCTAATCTTGCAACGGTCCTTTTAATTTCAATCAAATCCTTAGGTTGGTACAGTTTTAATCCTGTAGGATCGGTGGCAACTCCTTCAGCTTGGACAATCAATTCGCTTAATCTATCTGTGACGAGCATTGTCGATTCTGGAGTCCAGAAACGGTGTGCTGCAGCAATTGATCCAAGCACCGCAGAGTGTCTAATAAGCCGATGCTTATCCGTTACAGGTACAAAAGCGTATTCTAGTACCCTATTATTACCAGTTTCCATATCGGCACGAACGCCATCGACGATAAGATGATAGTTATTACCTTCCGTAAGTTTTTCTAAACCCAGAGCTTTAAGAGTTACCACAAGTGGCTCTTTGCCTTCGATTCTCTGGCACGAACTTCCCAACCTAGCCCCTAACTCACGTCTTGTTCCAAAAGAGAACGGATCTTTTATATCAATATTAACCGCGGTGCCAACTTCTATGCACACTGGTTTTGATCTTCTCGCTTCATCACCGAACATAGAACTGTTAAAGAGATATGCAACAACTTCCATTCCAGAAACTCCTGTGATTTTCAATTCTTGCTCCGCTGGCCTTGCAAAAATTAATCCTTCGATTTGGTTATAACGCGCACCCCTTGTAGGCCTTAAGTTGTCATCGAGAGTGCTATAACCTCGATTGAGTTGAGATTTAACAGGAATAGGAATAACTTCACCCTGTTCATCAAAGCGAAGTGCCGCTGTTTTTCTTTGACGTCCCATTAGAACATTGAACATATCCCTATCGCCAGTAACGTATTCGACGACAAATTCTCTAAGGTTACCTGGGGCAGCCGGTAAAACTCGGTATAATACGCCTAAACCTTTAATGGCACCTTCTGCCCTTAGCCTTCTAACATAATTCTCAAACGTTTTACCAACATTCCCTGGTGCAACTAAAGAATTTGGAAGAATCACATCCCTAACCTCTTCTCGAGTCGGTGGTGTAAGATCAAATGAAAATTCGTCTGCCATGTTTTTCTTCCCTCACTTGCGTAATTTGCTATGACTTGGGTATAATCAAAATAATCAAAACTAATTGACTCCCAGAAACCTATGCCTTCACTCTCATGAGAGACAAATTAAACACTATATAAAAAGGTTATGGTCTTTAAATCCGGAGTTCCACAAACTTTATAAATAGCCAAGCATAGGCTTTGTCGAGGAAGACAATGAAGATTTTTGGAAAAAAGGTTACGTACAACAGCGTTTTATGGTTCTTGCTGATTTTTGTCCCGGTTAGCATTATTTTAGGGTACACAGTTGATAATCCCTTGTTACTGTTCGTAACTTCTGCTTTAGGATTAATTCCACTGGCAGAAAAATTAGGTGAGGCAACAGAAGAGCTCGCGAAACATTCAGGAAAATTAGTGGGTGCTTTTCTTAATTCTACTTTTGGAAACGCAACTGAATTTATGATTGCAATTTTTGCTGTAAAAAATAGTTTGTTTCAACTTGTCAAAGCTTCGATGATGGGTAGCATTATCGGGAATCTTTTGCTTGTGAACGGATTATGCTTTCTGATCGGCGGAATCAAGTACAAAGAACAAAAGTTTAGCTTGAAAGGCGCTACAACCAACTCAACAATGTTAACAATGGCCGTGATTGGTCTTATTATCCCAACAATGTATCATTTTCTTCTTCAAGAGGAAAAAACTGTGTTAAGTTTAGAAGTTTCAAGCGTACTTTTTGTGATATACTTTTTAGGATTGCTCTTTGCCCTATACACGCACAAAGATGTTTTCAACCCTGATGACGTCGTTAAAGAAAAGCCTATTTGGAGTAAGAAAAAAGCACTGCTCATTCTTGCCGTCTGCACTTTTTTAGTCGGAAATCTTGCAAGTAACCTTGTTGGTACTATTGAGCACGTTTCTGAAATTCTAGGATTGTCACAATTGTTTATTGGTATAGTCATCGTTGCAGGTATTGGAAACGTTGCCGCAATCTCCACAGGAATTATGATGGCGCTAAAAGATCGTATGGATGTCTCACTCAATATAGCTATCGGAAGTAGCAATCAGGTGGCATTGTTTGTTGTGCCCATGCTTGTCTTTGTAAGCTATTTGTTTGGAAATCCTATGGACCTGGTATTCAATATGTTTATGATTATTGGGCTAGGCATCTCTATTTTTGTGCTCACCCTAGTCAGTATTGATGGAAAAAGTGACTGGCTTGAAGGAGCGCAACTTCTCGCGGTATACGCCATTTTAGCGTTTATGTTCTTGTATATCCCATACTGATAAAATTCAAAGCCCAGTAAGACTTATAAAGAAAGTAGCGTTCCATAGCCGGGGGGAAGGAATGAGTCTTGACGAAGTTGTTGTGAGTAACGACAAAGTTGATCCGAATGCAGATAAACGGGTAGCACAAGTTCTAGCCTTTGATCAAATTCAAGACGAGCTAAATTTGGTGCAAGGAGATTTCAAATTTACAGAAGGATTTTTCTCAGGAAAAAAGTACGATACCTTAAATGGCACTGCAAAGGAATTTCTAAGGAGATGGACAGCACAGTACCGCTCCATTCGTGAAAGAATAAGAGATTTGCACAGTAGCTCAGAAACTGAGGATGTCAAAGAAGTAATTGGGGGAATTGGAGCTGGCGTAGTTGCTGGTTTAGGTATTGGTATCGCTGCTGACGCTGCAGGATTAGCAAAAAGTCCTATCGCGGAAGGCCTCACAAGAATTGTAGCTGGAAATGGCGATTCTATCGGAGGCTACATCGCGACACGAAAACAACGGAGCAGCATCAGAACTGCGATGAGGGGCGCACTTGTAGGCACCGGTGTCGCAATCGGAATTCACGCTCTTGTTTATGCTGCATACTCCATACTCGGAACGGAGATTCCCCCATTAGCAAAAGGATTGATTGCGATTGCGTATTCGAATGGAGATAACTGGGGTCAAGCCTTTGGCGGGCTTTATCATTTTGTAAAAAGAGAGGGTGATTTTTGGAAGGGAGCTCGTGAATTTTTAAGACATCCTTATCATGCTGCTAACATTGCTATGTTAACAGGCATTGCTGCAATTGAGTTTGGACTGAGAGGGGCAGGAGTTTTTGACACAACTAATAACACCCAGTCAAGCATCGAAGGGGCTGCATTAAACATTGACTCGTTAGGTGCTGGGCTAATTGCGTATAGCATTATTAGGTGGAGAGATCGCGAACTTCAAAAAGAATTGGACCAGTTATGCGGTCCTGATTATTTAACAAAATTGTATGAAGAAAGCAAAGCAACCACACGACCACAGGCAAAGTAAAGTTTTAGGTTTTATGACAAAGGTTAAAATTCTGGGTTTGTCAAAAACCGCCAATCAATAGATTGGTGGCATGTGTAACATGCCACTATAAACAGTGGTTTTTGAGCACGCCAAAATTCCGCATACCCATCGTAGTTTACGAAGTAAACTCAAACAAAAGGAAATCCTTTTATTTCTTATTTTTAGCGTATGCGACTTGCATCCTCCGTGCTTTACCGAATTTTTTCTTTTCTGCACGTTTGTCTTTCAAATATTTTCCGCCAATTACAGCAACGCCTGCTCCTGGGATAATTGCTCCGGCGATTTCTGTTCCGACGTCAAACCATGTAGCTTCTGTTGTGAGTCTGTCTTTGATACCTTTGATCCATGTGTTCACTTTTTCAACATGACCTGTAACTGCATCGACCTCAACAATTTTTGTTCTTTTGGTATCGCTTTCAGTTAATTCGAAAGTATAAACTGGCCGAAAATAAAGATCGAGTTGTGAAATTTCAATTTTTTCTTGAAGAATTGTATCCGCTTGGATTGGCTTTAAAATATCTTTAACGAGAGTTGAAACAAGGAAGGAAGCACGATGTTGTATAGGAACAATAGATCCGCTTTTGGTTAATTCGCTTGTGCTTTTTATTTTTCTTTTGTTTGATTTTAAGTAAAAATTAAGTCCTTTGTTTTCTCCTGTGACTGCGCTTTGAATAAGTTCTTTTTCGTATTGTTCGAAGCAGTGATCTTCTCCTGAAAAATTAATTTCTGGCTTTCCTTCCTGAGTTTTAAGTTCCTTACCATTGATTTTGACTCCGATAACTTCAGGTTGAACTTGAAATGAATATCCCGTACTTCTTTTGTATTCGAAAGTGCTTTTTCCTTGAACGTGCCAGAATGGTTCGTATCTTTTTTCTTTTCCTGTGATAGAAATTGATCCTTTTTGTTTAGAAAATGCTTTCATAATGCCGGAAACAACGCCAAAGATTTTCCCTTTTTGTGCATTAACTATTTTTTCAGCTTCTTCTTCGGGGTACACATCTTCAATGACCCACATATCTTTTGTGCTTGCTCCGAATTCGACGTTAACCATGTTATTTGTTAGAAGTGGTTTATTTATAAAGGTTGCGGCCTATTTTTTGAGGATTTTTTCAAGCCACCTGTCAAAGGAATGAGCGTTCTTCTTTCAACCCCTTCTGCATCGCGATCAATTCGAACCGGTCAATGCGATCGCCAAAGGCGCGCGCTCAACCGCAACCTTTAAATAGAGGCACCATATAGGTAGTGTATCAAAAGATATTTCTGAGATGTGATACAGTGGATAAAGAGAACGTTAAGAAAACTGGAACAACTACAGTAGGTATTGTATGCAAGGAGGGTATTATTCTCGCTGCGGACAGAAG
>JAGWAF010000001.1 GCA_018302085.1 Candidatus Woesearchaeota archaeon
AAGCATATTTTGAGATCGATGCCGCGAAGGTGCTTGAACAGTACGATCTGATTCGAGAAAAGACAAACGCTGATCGGGTGGTGTTCAGCACCAAAACAAATTATACTGTTGCACAGATACTTGCAGAACATCGCAAAGAATGCCACTTTAGCGTTCATTTGCTCAGCGAGGCTGAGAAGACTTCAAACAAGCGGCAGATCCTCTTTTTTCTTCAAGGGACAACCAGTGATGAACTTCTTGCACTAATCAATCATGGCGTTACTTCGTTCGTCGTCGATAACCCCGTAGATCTCGAAACAGTAAAAACAATTATTCAACATTCTCAAGTTCCAATTACCCTTTTCCTCCGTATGCGACTCGCGGAGAAGACGATCAAGACAGGCCATCACTTTGTGTACGGATTTTTGAGTGATGGTATTAATCGTTTTATTCCGGAATTGAAGAAACTCAAAGGTATTCAAACACTCGGCATTCACTTTCACCGAAAAACACAAAACATCAACGAATGGTCGTACGCGTTTGAGCTTGGACAGATTTTAAGCAGGAAAACATTGGACTGCATAGACGTTGTTAATATTGGAGGGGGGTTTCCATGCGTTTACAAGAATTATTCCGTAGATGTTTCTGAAAGCGTATTTGCAAAGGTACGGGAATTAAAACAATGGCTCGAACAAGAACAGATCGAATTGTGGATCGAGCCTGGAAGATTTATAGCCGGGCCTTCCACAAAACTCTTCTGTTCGATCATTCTGGTTTACAAAGATACGATTGTTATCAACGCATCAATATACAACGGTGCGCTGGATACTTACATAGTAAATACACGACTGTTGGTTGAGGGGGAGGTCGATGAAAAGAATGGACGACCTTTTACTATTAAGGGAATAACCCCTGATTCACGCGACATATTCAGGTACCGGGTATACCTCAAAGATACGCCACGAATCGGTGATACCCTTGTGTTCCTCAACGCAGGCGCTTATAACTTTTCTACTGACTTTTGCAGTCTGAAGCCATTGAAAACGGTGGTGATCTAGATGAAATTCATGAATCTTCCAGATGAGTACTGCACGAAAAAATCAAGGTTTGCAGTTCTTCCAATTCCCTATGAGAAAGATCCAACGTACGGCGCTGGAGCGGCGAATGGCCCGAAAGCGATTATCGACGCATCGCATCACCTTGAGTACTACGATGAACGGTTCGATGCCGAACCATTTACTGATGGGATTCTAACTCTGCAGGCGCTCAATATTTTAAACAAAACGCCTGAAGAAGCGATGAATCTAATCGCGCAAGAGATTGTAGTGTTAGCAAAACAACAAGAGTTTATAATTTCATTAGGGGGGGATCATGCTGTAACGATTGGCATTGCAAAAGGTCTTGATTTAATCGACAAAGATTATGGCATTATAATATTTGATGCTCACAGCGACCTGAGGTTTTCTTGGAACAACTCACAGTTTAATCACGCGTGCACTGCAAGAAAAGTATCTCAGGATCACAAAACAATCGTTGTTGGAGTCAGGTCTATGGATGTCGATGATAAAGACTTTATTAAAGAATCAAATAACGTCAAAATCATTAAGTCCCACGAAAACATCAAAACAAAGTTAGAAGAAGAGCTCAAAAGACTGCCAGAAAAAGTTTACATCTCTATAGACATTGATGTCATTGATCATTCGCTTATCCGAAACACAGGCACCCCAGAGCCAGGAGGACTGTTCTGGAACGAAATGATAGAACTATTGGAGATCGTCTTTAAACAAAAAAAAGTGATTAGTGCGGATATTACTGAATTTGCTCCACAGGGCAATCTTGAAAACTTTCGTGCAGAGGCATACGCCCTCGCAAAATTAGCACACACACTTTTTGCGTTGAAGAAAGCTTTTTAAAAACAAACGACTTTGTAAAAATTCTGAGAACTAGACAAAATAATTATGGAATTTGGATGTGATGTTTTGGATGAATCATGGCATATTCATGGTCGCATATCACTTTGGCATCTTTGTCGTGCTTGTTCATATTGCATTTTAAAATACTTTGATTCATACACTGGTACATACCTTGTTTGAAACTCTTGAGGTGACATATCTTTGGCTTTGGCTACAACATCCATCAATTCTATTTCAACTTTTATTGTTAGAGCGCCAGGTGATTTTGGCAGCCTCAAGTTCCTAATCCTATCTGATACAACTCCTCCTGAAAGCAAGATCAAAAGAGTTACATTTTTTGGGTCTACATTACTGTGCTCTGATCCGTTATTTGCATACACCGGTCTCCTCTGCCATCCTTCAGTTCGATAACCCATAAATGCTAATACTTCATGTGGACTTAAACTCTCCCTCAATAGATCTCGCGCTTCAACCGCGTATTCTCCAAGGTATCTTACTATATCATCAGGAAGTGCATATGCACACAAACCATTGCCATTGCTTTCCCGCGCTACAGATGTGCCTTCTTTAGAAATAATTTCCTGAAGGTCACCCCTTGTTCTAAGTTCCCTAGCTCCGCCACCGAGCATTCTCCCGGTTGCACGCGCCTGAGCCTTAGCTATCTCTATGGCTCTAGAGGCCTTCATTAGTTCTCCCATGTGTCTTCACCGCGCTACTCACTCTTACTAAAAATTGCCTCTCCCCGACTGTAATGGGAATTGGAAGTATAAAAAGCTTTTCCAAACATTTAAAAAGGCTACAGGAATTGTAGTGTCGGTGATAATATGATCGTTGGATTCAGCTTTAACAAGATCCTTGTAGAAAAGACAGGTCCTATCAAAGGAAAAGTCAATATTAGCAATAATGTTTCTATTTTATCCGTTGATAAAACCGCATTAAATTTTGGGGCGAATAAGCAAGAATCGTTACGATTCAACTTTGAATTTAAGGCAGAATACACCCCGAAAGTAGGACAGATTTTATTGAATGGCGACGTCCTCTACATGGCAGATGAAAAACAAACCAAACAAGCCCTTGAAGAATGGAAAAAACAGAAAAAAGTTTCTAAAGAGCTCATGGAGATTATCATCAACAATGTTCTCAGCAAATGCAACATCGAGGCACTGATCTTAAGCAGAGAAATTAATTTACCACCACCCATTCCCCTACCCAGAATACATACAAAAGGGGAGCAGTAAGTTTTGGTTTTAAGGGTGTTATGTTCTTTTACTTTTTTGAGCGCTTTGCCTCTTTACCCCTTTTACCCATCAAAATACGAGTTTGATCCATAAGTTTTTTAAAAGACCAGCAATTCTGCATATCCAATGAAAAAGGAAATTGAACTGAAAGTGGCTGAAGCTATTCAGGATGATGTCAACAAGGGCATTGTCAGGATAGACAGCACATTCATGAAAGAACTAGGCATTAAGCCCGGGGAAATTATTGAGATTGAGGGGCAGAGAAAAACCGTAGGCATTGTAGATAGAGCTTATCCCGGGGATATAGGACTTAACATTATTCGCATGGATGGATTAACAAGGAGAAATGGCAAATCAGGAATCGGAGAACGTGTAAAAATAAGAAAAGTAGATGTGAAAGAAGCAAAAAAAATCACGATCGCACCTGCAAGGGAGGGCATCATTGTTAAGGCGGCTCCTGAAATCTTTAAACAGGGCCTCTTGGGCAGGGCAGTTGTCAAAGGCGACATTATTTCTCTCGGGGGAACGAGAAGAAGAAGAACGACCATGACAGGAAGTCCCTTCTTCGACGACGTGTTTTCCATGTTAGATGAAAACCTCATGGGCTTCGGATTCGGAGATTTGAAATTTGTAGTTGCAGACGTTAACCCCAAACAATCCGTGATTATTACTGACGCTACTGAAATCATCTTTAATCCCCAAGCTGTTGAAGTGAAAGAAGAAGCCATACCAGACATTACGTACGAAGACATTGGCGGATTGGATGAAGAAATTAAAAAAATCAGGGAAATGATTGAACTTCCATTAAAACACCCTGAACTGTTTGAGGCGCTAGGCATTGAGGCCCCAAAAGGGGTTCTTCTCCATGGCCCTCCGGGAACAGGAAAAACTTTGCTTGCGAAAGCAGTTGCGAATGAAACAAATGCGTACTTCATTGTTATTAATGGTCCGGAAATTATGTGTGTGGATGGCGATACAAAAATATTCACAAATCCTAAAGGCTATGTGAAGGCCAAGGATGTCTTTGATGGAGCAAAAGGAAAAGTTGAAAGGGATGACAATGTCAAAATCGTTGCCCTTGACGAACCAGTTAAAACATTTGCGTTTTCCGATAACAAAATTAAAAAGTCACAAATCACCCACGTTGCAAGACTTAAGGCAAAAGCCTACAAAGTACAACTCAGTGATGGAAATGCAATTACTGGATCAAAAAATCAACCCTTTTTAGCATATGAAAATGGCCAGTTAGTCTGGAAGCCCCTAGAGAAATTACGGCAAGGTATGTTTGTTGCCCGCCTAAATAAACTCGATTTGCCAGAGAAAAGTCAAGAGCTCACATTAGGAGGATTTGAACATCGTAACGGATCTTACGCTCCGAAAGGAAGAAACCTGTCTAGAAGTAATTGGATCAAAATCCCAAAAAAAACTTCACCAAAACTTCTAGAATTTCTTGGTTTGGTTGTTTCAGAAGGGTACGTTGCAGAAGATGGAGTAACCTTTGCCAATAACGATCAGACACTGCGAAACCTATTCAAATCTTTACTGAAGAATCTCTTTGCCATTACAAAAACAAAAGAATATGCGGATGGAAGAGTTGTTGTTTACTCCAAAACTCTAGTGGCATTCCTCAGCCTTTTTGATTTACGCCCTGGAAAAAAACAGCCAAAGATTCCGTCACTCTTTTACAATCTCCCAAAAAAAGAGATTGCTGCATTTACACGAGGATACTTCGACGGAGACGGCACTGTTTCCATGACGGGCAATTACCCAACACCGATCTTGTACAGCGCTTCACGAGCATTTCTCCAAGAATTCCAAGGGCTACTTCTCCTGAAACTCAATGTTCCTGTCTCACTAAAATCGCATAACACACCCAAAGGAATGATGTATAAGCTAAGTATGAGAGGAAATGAAGGAAGACAAGAGTTCTGCAAATGGATTAAACCTGCAAGTGTTGAAAAACAAAAAAAATTGTCGAAACTACGGCAAGGAAAGAAGACGTGGGCGAATATACCACCACCCAAACTCCTCGTGGATGTTCTGCGTGCTCAAGTTCCGTACAGAGCATATCGCAATAACGATTATTACATTTATAATAAAGGAAAATTTACACTGCACGCACTTCAAAAGCTTTATGACATCGCAAAACAATACGATTGCATTACCCCTATTCTTCGAAAGGAGTATGAAATACTCTCCAGAAATGACATTGCATGGGAACAAATCACCAGCATTCAAGACATGGGGGAACAGGAGCTCTATGACTTTACTGTTGACGATGATAGCTTTGTGGCGGGACCTTATGTAATACTACACAATAGCAAATTTTATGGCCAATCGGAAGAAAACATTCGCAAAAAATTTGAAGAAGGAGAAAAAAATGCTCCTGCAATTATTTTTATTGACGAGATTGACGCTATAGCATCAAAACGAGAAGAAACAAGAGGGGAAGTAGAACGACGCGTCGTTGCACAATTGCTGGCAATGATGGACGGATTAAAATCACGAGGAAAAGTTGTTGTGATTGCAGCAACGAACGTTCCCAATATCCTAGATCCCGCATTGAGAAGACCAGGAAGATTTGATCGAGAAATTGAAGTGGGCGTTCCAAAAGTAGAAGGAAGACTCAATATCTTAAAAATTCATACCCGAAACATGCCCCTGGCAAAGAATGTTGATCTGGAAGAACTTGCAAAAATCTCGCACGGCTTTGTCGGAGCAGACCTCGCATCATTAGCAAAAGAAGCAGCAATGGTTGTCTTGCGAAGAGTTTTAGCTGATACGAAAATTTACGACAAAGATGAAGCGATTCCCAAAGAGCTTCTTGAAAAATTACGTATCACCAAGGAAGATTTCAAAGAGGCGCTACGATTTGTACGACCTAGTGCATTGAGGGAAGTTCTCGTTGAAGTCCCAAACATAAAATGGGAAGATATCGGAGGCCTCGAAACGGTCAAACAGGAATTGAAAGAAGCAGTAGAATGGCCCTTAAAACACCCTGATGCATTCAAACGATTAGGAGTACGACCCCCAAAAGGAATCCTTCTTTATGGCCCACCAGGAACTGGAAAAACTTTACTTGCAAAAGCAGTTGCTAATGAAAGCGAAGCGAATTTTATCTCGGTAAAAGGGCCAGAATTACTATCAAAATGGGTCGGAGAAAGCGAAAAAGGGGTACGCGAAGTATTCAAAAAAGCACGACAAAGTGCACCCACAGTTATTTTCTTTGATGAAATTGACAGCATTGCACCACGCAGAGGCATAAGCGGAGACAGCCATGTCACCGAGAGAATGGTCAACCAAATTCTCACAGAAATGGACGGCCTTGTAGAAATGCATGATGTTGTCATTATTGGCGCAACAAACAGGCCTGACATCGTTGACCCTGCGTTATTAAGACCGGGAAGATTTGACAGGATCATTTTAACACCAGTACCAAGCACCGAAGCTAGAGAAAATATTTTCAAGGTACATACAGCCAAAATGCCCCTTTCAACTGATGTCAACCTCAGAGAATTAGCAGAAAAAACAGAAGGCTATGTTGGAGCTGATGTTGAAGCCGTGTGCAGAGAAGCAGCGATACTTGCCTTACGAGAAGATATCATGGCAAAAGAAATTACGAAAAAACACTTTGAAGCTGCATTGAACAAAGTACGGCCATCCGTCAGCAAAGAAGTTGAAGAAACATACGAATCCATTAAAGACCAATTCTCAGCAGCACAAGCAAAGGCAATGAAGCAGGAAAGCCCGAATTACTTCGGATGATGAATTGAAGAGTTATTCAAAGTACTAAAAAAAAAACGACACGTTTTTAGATATTATTTTACAAAAAGAACGTGCTCGAAATTTCTGAAGCCATCATCGCCCGTTAAAAAAGGCACCCCTAACTCTTTAGCACAAATATACCCCAATGCATCAACATAGGAAAATTTCAGTTTCTTATGCAACATTCTAAATTGTGCAGCCTCCTTCACAAGGTGTGGTTCGATCAAAATACAGTTTTGCAAAAATTTATCAAAAAAAATTTCTGCCTCAAGATAGTGATTCTCCTGAAGAAGAATGTAATACATCTCGTACAGATTCATTATTGTTGTAACTATCTTTATTTTGATATAAGGTTTATAGCTTTCTTGACCGATCGCAATGGCAAACAGGGCGTAGGAGTCAAAAAAAACCTTCTCTTCAGTTCCAACCTTTTCTTGCTTCATTTTTTAATTGTTGAGGGGTCTTCTTGAGTTTGCTCCTCAGTATGCCAAATATATCAGAAAGGTCCGTCTCCTTTTCAATTTTAATATGAACCATATCCTTGATATGAATTTTTTCTGTTTCGACTATTTCTTTGGGAATAATCACTGCTAGGGAATCTCCCCATTTCTTCACTTGAACATCAACTTCGGCCATATAAATGAGATATATCATGATATATATAAAACTTTCTAAAACTTTGCTCTGGCGCAAGCTTTAAATATATGTTTAAACATAAACATAGTTTATGAGCATCAAAACCATTACTGTTACGGAAGAGGCATACGAGGTTATTAAGGGCATGAAGCAAGAAGAGGAAAGCTTTAGCGAACTCTTTAAACGGATAGGAAAACAACCTGCCAGGATAAAAGACATTTTTGGGGCCATGAAACAAGAGTCAAAAGAAGCGGAAGCGCTAAAAAAACGCATCAAAAGTATGAAAGAAGAATCAAGAAAAGATATGGGGGAAAGAATGAATGAGATACGTTCTCGACTCAAGCGCAATAATTGAAATCCTGCAATGGACTCTCATCGGAGAAAAGATTGTGAAACTGTATGGAAGCGAACTATTATGGACTACCAGCATCTGCCTTCATGAAATAGAAGCAGGACTAATTTCGCAGAAAGAAAAAGAGCGATGGAAACAAATTTATCAAAAACTTTCTCTTTTGCCACATGACGAACAAGGAGCCCTGCAAAGTGCAGAAACTTACCATCAATTGAAGAATAAAGGAAAGATGATAAATATTTTAGATATTCTCACTGCAGGAATATGCAAAGCTCACGATGGAAACCTGATCACACTCGATAAGGACTTTCTTAATGTAAAAGATCTCAAAGTTAGAGTCATAACATAGCACAAAGCTTATTAATGCTCAATACTTTTCTCGAGCTATGAAATGTGATCTTGTTAAAATAGAACGCAAGGATGGAGCGGTGTTTGAAGGGTTACAACTCCTGAGTCCAAATAAAGACGTTATTGTACTTAAACTTTCTAACGGATATAACATTGGCATTTTGGAAAGCAACATTAAGAAAAAAGAAACGGTTAAGAAGGCAGTGCAGGAAGAAAAGGTTTCAACACCCCAAAAGCCACGAATCATCAATCATTTACTCCCAAAAATCGCAATCCTTACGACCGGAGGAACCATCGCTTCCAAAATTGATTACGAAACAGGGGCAGTTTCGGCAGACATTACAGCAGAAGAATTTATCGGCCATTATCCCCTTTTGACCGAGTTTTGCAATCCTGAAGCAAGAATGATCGCGCAAATGATGAGCGAAAGCTTTAGGTTTGCACATTACAATCTCTTTGCTCAAGAAATTTTAAAAGAAATCAAAAAGGGAGCGAAAGGAATTATTTTAGCGCAAGGAACGGACACCCTCCATTATACGAGTGCGGCGCTATCTTTTATGTTTGAAAATCTTCCCGTGCCAATTGTTATAGTAGGATCCCAACGATCAAGCGACAGGCCTTCAACGGACGCCTACCTTAACCTTATGAATGCCGCTTACTTTATCGCGCATACAGATTTTAAAGGAGTTGCCGTCTGCATGCACGAAAATACCGACGATGAAAATTGTATTATCATGCACGGTTGTAAAGTACGCAAAATGCACACTTCCAGAAGGGACGCGTTTCGACCAATAAATATTCCACCACTTGCCCAAGTTAATTTTATTAAAAAAGAAATTAAATATCTTTATCCTTATCAAAAAGAAGTGAACGGTGAATTAACGATAAAACCATTTAAACCAGAGATTAAAGTGGGAATTGTTAAGACTCATACAAACATGTGGCCAGAACAATTTGAACCCTACTTACACTTTGATGGGGTTGTCTTTGAAGGAACAGGAATAGGACAACTGCCAAATACTGTTTTTGACGAGCACGGCAAAATCAATGAAAAGAATAGGGAAGTGATTAAAAAAATTGCACAGAAAACAGTTGCAGTATGGGCGCCACAAACAATTTATGGAAGAACTGACATGAACGTTTACTCCGAGGGGAGGATCAATATTGAAGATGGCATTGTTGGAAATTACCACGACATGACACCAGAAACAGCGTTTATCAAGCTAGCATGGCTTTTATCAAATTATACAAAAGAAGAAACAAAAAAATTATTTGCAGTAAATTTACGAGGGGAGATAAGTGATCGAAGTTATTATTCCGAACGTTTTTTAATTTAAAATGGAAAATAAAAAAGGTACTCAATTGACCCAGACAGAACTGGAAGTTCTAGGTGCAGATATGGAAGCACAACCAATTCTTGAAGAAGTGTGTAGACGAGAAGGATTAAGGTTAGTTAGAACACAGATAACCTGGGAAACCGGAAGGCCTGAACCCTTATATGTTTTGTCGGATGGATTTGGATACACACTTCAAGGTTTAAAAAATTCTCTTAAGGATCAAGAACCAAAATAAACTAACTTTTTTGAGAAGAAGTATACCTTTCTCTTTCTTTCAAGCTTATGATTTTACTTCCTTCAACCTGTGGCTGATCGTAAGGATTAACATCCCTCAGAATTGCAGAATACACTGCAACGTAATGCCAGAATGCGATGAAAGCTCCTATTGACTCTTCAGAAATGTTTTCAATTTCGATGTTTATGCATGGAATCTTATTTTGCTTCGCATCGTCCCATGTTCCTACAAATTCTGCATGAAAAGCATCTTCATAGGAAAGATTGTTTAAGAGATTTATTTTATTTTTTCCTAGCGAAATATCTTTTACTTTTTCTTCAACAACAACTTTTTCTGTATTTTCAACTTTTTTTCTTGTGATAAACAAGCCAACGCAATTCTTTTTACCGCCAAAAAAACGTTGATTTGAATGATGCTGGGACTCAGGTGCTTCGTCACCAAAGAAAGTCTGTCCCTTGCCATCTTTACACACTGATTCATGCATAAGCTGAATAATTAATGGAAGGGTGCCTGAAAGGTGCTGGGAATAAATGGGAACAAAAACTTCAGAATATCCATTTTGTTCAAGATGGTATAAATATGAAGCAATCTGCAGAGCAGTATTCCCATTCTTTTTTGAGCCACATTGTTTATACATCTCTTCTGCACCGTTAAAAATTTTTTTCATGTCAAGACCCATAAGGTATGCCGGAACGAGGCCGGAACTTGTAAATGCAGAAAACCTTCCACCAACATCGGGGTGTGGCATTATTTTCCATTTTTTTTCTTTTGCAATTTTATACAACGTTGAATTCTCTCCAGTTACAGCAATCGTTGTGTATTCTTTAAAATAAAACAAAGATTCTAAAAGAGAAACTGTGCTGCCAGACTTTGAAATGACAACTATGAGCGTATTTTCTTTTTGGTATTTAGTTCTTAACTCATGAAGATATAAAGAATCATTTGTTGCCAAGAAAATCACATTTTTTGCATCTTTTTTATTCTTTGCAAGAGAATGATAGAACGCCAAAGCGGAAGTTCTGCTTCCGCCATGACCAATTATGATAATATTTTGATAATGCTGAAACTGGCCAAGCTCTCTTTTTATCGCGTCAACATCTTCTTTATAAGAAACAAAACCTGGCAAGGGGATATTTACTTTTTGAGCGTTTTTTATTTTTTCTCCTGAAAAATAGATATCTTTAGAGATATTTTCAAAGACTTTGAGCATGCTTAAAGGAATTCTTTCATATTTTTAAACTTAGTGATGTTGTCATCCAAAAGATATATAAACAAAATAGAATCCTTTCAAAACATGACTGAGTACCAAAAGATTGGGTTCAAGGCAGGTATCGAAATTCATCAACAGCTCGAGACAGGGAAATTATTCTGCCGATGCCCCAGTATTGTGCACGATAAAAATCCTGATATTCATCTTAAGCGACGCCTCACTGCAAGGGCAGGGGAAGGAGGAAAAATTGACGTTGCAGCACTTGCAGAAATGAGGAAGGCAAAAGAATTCTCCTACGAAGCGTGCTCCACAAGTTCCTGTCTCGTTGAAGCGGACGAAGAACCACCTCTCCTTATGAACGAAGAAGCGCTCCAAATAGTTATTCAAGTTGCGCAGCTTGTCCACGCAAAGATTATTGACGAAATCCAAGTTATGAGAAAAATAGTTATTGATGGAAGCAACGTTTCAGGATTTCAACGCACAGCGCTTGTTGCCGTCAATGGATACATTGAAACTTCTAGAGGAAGAGTAAGCATCCCTGGCGTTAATATTGAGGAAGAATCCGCAAAAAAAATTGAAACAACGGAACAAGGAGTAAAATATCGCCTTGATCGATTAGGAGTATCCCTCATTGAAATTTCAACAGGACCAGAACTCGCTGATCCTGAACACGTGAAAGAAGCAGCAGAGAAAATAGGCATGATCTTACGTTCTACAGGAAAAATGAAAAGGGGCATTGGCACGATCAGGCAGGATGTGAATGTTTCTATTGCGGGCGGAGCAAGAACTGAGATTAAAGGATTTCAAGATTTAAGAAGTATTCCTCAAGTTATTGTTTTTGAAATTGAACGGCAACAAAAACTCATCTCTGAAGGGAAAAAAGTAGAAAGCGAAGTACGCAAGGCAGAGCCTGATTTAACCACAAGTTTTTTGAGGCCCATGCCAGGAGCAGCAAGGATGTATCCAGAGACGGACATTCCTCCAGTTCTTGTCAGTACAACACTGCTCAGAGAAAAAAAAATAGAACTCATTGATGATCTTGTTCAGGATCTTGTCGATACCTACAAACTTGACAAAGATATTGCAGCAAATCTTGTGAAGATGCAACAAAAAGACTTCTTCAAAAGCCTCTGTGCACAACACAAGAATCTCAAGCCAAGCTTTATTGCGGATACGTTGTTATCGGCACCAAAACAAGTGAAGCAGAAATTTAATGTTGAGATCAAGCCAACTGAACAAGAATACGAAATATTGTTTGAAGCCCTTGATATGGGAAAAATTGCTAAAGAAAGCATCCTCGATATTTTGAAGGAACATAAAGAGATCAGAAATGTCATAAAAAAGTATGAGCTAATGAGCGACGAAGAATTGGAAAGGCAGATTAAGAAAATTATTTTAGAAAATAAAAATATGCCGGCAAAGGCACTCATTGGAAAGGCGATGGCACAATTACGAGGAAAAGCGGAAGGAAGGAAAATTGTAGATATGCTTGAGAGGTCAAGCAAGTGACTTCTTTGTTTTAAACTTTATTAAACTTTATTTTCAATTTTTCAGACAAGACCATGATAAGAATTCCTAGCAGGGCACCTAGAAGATTAACGACTAAATCCCGCATGGCATTAAACCAGCCTCCGCCGGCAATATTGATCATATCAGTATCCGCAATGTCGATGATACCATCACCTTCTCCATACATTAACACCCCTTCCCCATTTCCTAAAGTAAGGTAGCCGGTAAATTCTATATTTTCAATAAGCGAACCTATTCCTAATGAGGCAAGGAGAATGATGAACAGGATAAAAAAATTTGAAAATGAGCAGAGATGATTGAAATTAATTTGATTTTTGAAATAATTAAAGAAAAAAATGCCTACGGCAAACAGGCCAACAAAATGAGTAACATGATCCCATGGAAGTGAAACAGGAGAGCTGCCATAAAAACCGAAGATCCCTGCATTATGCAAAAAAAGTGCGAAAATGACAAGACAGAACGATATTTTTGTCAGTTTTAATTTTTCAGAATAAAAAAAACAGAATATGATGACCAGAATAGAAAATATCGAGTCGAAAAACCAAGAGTACCCTTTCGTTAGCAAAGCTCGAACCATTAAAAGACAGAATAGTATGATCCCGGAAGTTGCAATTACCTTAAGTCTGTTCATGTTTGGTTTCTTTTAAAGTATCTTTCAGTGCGGCATCAATAACCCTGAATGGCTTCTGGTAATCAAAGGTTAAACGATGCAGGTTTTCCTCATAAATAGAAAGCTTGCTCATAAAGGTTTTGATTACTTCCGCGCTTGGTTTCAAATAATATTCTCCATAGCCAAGTTTTTTTAATTCCATTGCGTTAAGGATCTGTTCATACTGATGCGAAACTGGAAAAGCGAGAATAGGTTTTTTGAGATAAAGAGCCTCGGTGATCAGCGTAAAACCGCCATTTAGGACAATAGCTTTTGAATTCGCAAGATCTTCATAGAATGATTGCTGAAAAGAACGCTTGAATATGAGCGATCCATCGGTTTCTGATTTATCAAAACCGTACACGATGCAAGGCACATTAAGAGATTTCAATATTTGAAGTAATTTTTTATTTGTCTTAGAAGTCTGATATAAAAAAACATAACCTCCTTTTCTTGGATGCAAATCCAGAATTTCATTGCGCAATAACGGTGGAATAAGGATGGCATTATTTTTTATTATTTTTGGATTAAAAAAAGTTGTAATCAAATGCTTATCTGCGCGCGGCACGAACCATTTTATCACAATCCTGGATTTTAAGCGGTCAAGCAAAAACTTCTTTTCTTCTTGTTGTGTGTTTGTTATAATATGCTGATTATCTATAGTAACCATGTGGGTCTTTGTGAAGAGCGCCGCATAACCACCGACCCAACTAAAATCGTCAATGATAATATCCGGCTTGAATTTTTTAATCAGTAAAATTGTTCTGACCAAAGAGAAAATGATTTGCGGAAAGAAATACAAATTTAAGAAAAATGTGCCTATAGATGTAACGCGATTTCTCCAATATGCAATTCTGAAAGAGGCGATCCTTTGCACGTGCGCATAGTGACGTTTTAAGTACTCGTATGCACGATGCCCCGCTAAAATTTGTATCTCATGATCTGCAAATATGTGATCCAAAACTGCCTTCGACCGCGCAGCGTGACCAATTCCTTCTCCACAGATAGTATAAATGATTTTCATCGTATTTCCTCATAGGACCTCTGGTTTTTTCCAAAAAAATAAGAGAGGCCTTGTATAGTCCACACAAAAAGAGTCTTGATCACACCTTGCTTTCTATATCTCCTGGGAGATTCGTACACTATCAGACTTGAGTAGCAGGGTTTGAACGATTTCAGTCGCCTGGCAAGGTCGACATCTTCTGCCACTCTCAAATTTTCGTTAAAGCCCTTCACCTTTTCAAAAACCAGCTTATCGATGATCATGCAGCCCGCCCTGGCCGTTGGAATACCTAAAAGCTTGGCACATTGCATCGTTAAGGAGATTACAGCTCCTGCCATTTTTTCTGAAAAGTTTGGATGTTGAATTTTTATCTTTGGAAAAATAACTTTTCTTTGCATGTTTTCAACTTTTAACAAAAAATCTCTGCCTACAATGTGGATATCTGCGTCCAAAAACATCAAAAGATTTCCTTTTGCGCGCTTTGCACCTAGATTTCTTTGTAAGGAAACATTCTTTTTTGATTTTATGATCAATAAAGGAAGTGATTTTTTATATTGTTCAGCAGCTTTTCGTGTTTTTTCATCGGATGAGGAGTCTACCACAATAATTTCTCCCGGAATTTTGGATTGCAGAGAGAGGTCTCTTAAAATAGTTTTGATGTATACCTCTTCATTCAATGCGGGGATAATTATGCTGATCATCGATGAATTTCCTCACTCTTTGTATCGTTGCTTCTGGTTCTCTAAACATGAGACGATGCTGCCCCTCAAGATTCTCAAACTTTGCAGAGGGAGGGGCATCCTTTTTTATCCTTTTTCCTCTGATGAAGGGGTCGAATGAACCCTCTAATATGAGGGTTGGAACTTCAATCTTTTTTAAATCTACCCTGTATTGCAGCAGATTATTTAAAGCCTGCGACAGGGTTTTAAGAGTGATTCCCTTAAGGTCATAATACCAGATAAAGGCTGTGGAAACTTGCTGGAGAGAGGTATAGTCGACGTACTTTTTTCTTTTTTTGTAAAAAAAAATTCCCAAGAATGAAAAAAAGCTTGAAAAAAGAGACAATAAGAATTTATAACGCACATAAGGTTTGGCAAAGATGCTGAAGAGAACCATGCTACGCACCCTGTTTGAGTTGTTGCAGAAAAAATCGTACGCTACAATGCTGCCATAACTATTTCCAATCAAGTTTATTTTATTTATTCTTTCTACGTTTAATATTTTTTCAATATCTCTGCTGCAGTTCTCTATCGTGATTTTCCCATCGTCCGATTCTCCTCTTGAACGATAATCTAAAGCGATCCAGGAATAGTTTTCAAAAAAGGGAATCCAACGCCGCCAGACTGATTTGTTGCTCCATGCCCCATGCAGAAAGAGAATCCATGACTTGTTTTCTTTTCTTTGTATCTCATAGACAATAGTTGTGTTGTCAAAGCTCGCAACACTTTTTTTCATTTCTTTTTCAACCATAAAGTTCCTCAGCAAGGGTAAGATAATTTGCACACCAGGACATGGACTCGTCTGCGTAATAAAAAGGAGATGAGAAAGGTTTTAGTGATTCCCAGTACAGTTCTAGGTAATTTTGATCGCGTTCAATCAGTTTTTTTATTTTTGAAAGGTACCGGCGTGCCTGTTCCCTGTCGACCTTTGTTACCATCTCAATAAAGAGTGGGCCCATGTGCATCCAGCACGTGTCTCTTTCGTAAGCTTGAGCAAAAGCTTCCAAATAAATCATTTTTTCCTGGGATTTTACAGTTTTACTTGTGTAACGCAAGGGGATGGGACTGTCAAGATGAGCTTTTTTAATGCTCACGATCGCCTTCCTTAACATGCTTTTTTCATCGAAAATTCCGGTCCAAAATGGAAAGAGATTTGCGTCCCCTGCAATATGGGTTGTGCCGCTAAGATCATCGAGAAAATATTCCCCAGTCCAGAAATGTTTTTTGATAGTATTCTTGAAATTATTTTTAAAATTTGTTTTGAAAGGATTTTCAAGCTTCAGGAGTTTTGCTTCTCTCTGCATCACTGCGAGCATCACATTGTTGTAACAGCTAGAGTCAGTAACCGCATGATCTTTCATGCTAGAGAAATGGGTTTTTCTTTTGATTAATCCAAGTTCCGGGTCGTAACAGACAGTATATGCACGCTGGAGTTCTTGGTTGAGAAACGTCCTGTATTTTTCTACAAGGTTATATGCCTTTGCAGTTCTCAGACTAAATAGCATAAATGCAAGCGAATCCGGAGCGTACGTTGGAAAATCAAAGGCCCTGCCCTCTGGGCTGAGAGTTGTTGTGATTTTTCCGGCCTTGTGATATTTTTTGAGTGCGTATGTAAGAGTGTTTTGCACACGATCCTCCTGGCCCAGCTTCATAAGGCTCTGTACAATCCAACCAAAATCTCTCGCATAAAACTCGCAGAAATGACCAGC
>JAGWAF010000002.1 GCA_018302085.1 Candidatus Woesearchaeota archaeon
CTCCGATTCAACTGCGCAAGAAGATAAACAACAAAGAGATTTTCTATTTTCAATAGAACGGATAGTTAATGCAATTCACGGTGCAGTTGGAAGTCGTTTGGCTTATCGTTCGAGCCCCAGAGAAGCTAGAGAATATGCTAGGCAACATATGCCCTACATTTTCTTGCATACCCCATTTCATGGTCTAGACGGCACCATTAATAACCTCCTGGGGGTAATTGGAGCAAATATCATGCATTCTCATATCGGTAAAAGAATAAACAACTTCGCAGCCGAAACATTGGAAGAACATCGAGGACTTATTGAAGCATGGCAACCTAATGTTGTGTACTACTACATCGCTCACGCCGAAGCAGTTCCTCATGTTATTGAGCTAAGCAAGGCACTTCCAGGATCAACTTTTTTTGTCGCACACCCAAATCTCAATAAGAGTGTACTCTTAGTACTAAACGGATTGAGCAATGTTGTTGTAGAGCCAAGACCAAATAGGGGAATAATCGCTGAGAGATTAGCAGAACAATGGCATAAATACCTGGGAAGATTAAGAAATACCCATGTGTATAAAATAAGAGGCGTGACTCGTAATGTATCTCAACATCTTAGAGAAGTACAAGCATCTGATCTTGAAGGAGCATTGAGTCAGCAATTCAAATTTGAAGAAGGAAAACCAACTCCCGTGTGTACAGCTGTGCCCGTCTATCCAGGTGCCTCCTCCGGACGTTTGTTTACATCAGAAACATATGACAGAATTTGCAGTGCGGTGGAGGCAAAGCAGAGAGGAGAACGTGTAATTTTGTATGTAGAGGATCTTGCATCACTCGATCTTTCTACAGTAAAAATGGCTCGTGGATTGGATGGACTAATCTTTAGAAGGGTGTCCCAAGAAAATCATCATGTCGTTGACCTTAGGCGCTCAGGGATCCCGATGATTCAGCTTAGAGAAGGTCTACTTGAATCTACCATCGACGGATTTACTCTTAGTCGGAGTCAACCAATTTCTTTCGATGGGTCAACTGGCGAAATATTTAGTGGACAGTATAGGACAGTTCCCTCTCAATTAGCACCCGCGAAATTATTGGGCGATCAAAACCTAAGAGGGAGTGCAGAACGTTACCAAACAGCTTTGAGGGATGCAGATGGAATCCTTTCTGATCTAGGAAAGCAGATTTTCATCAACGCAGACACAACAGAACAAATGGTAAAGGCAAGAGATTGGGGAGTTTGTTCAGTCGGTCTTGTGCGTTCCGAAGGTATTCTCAAGCGTAATCGTGAAGCATTGATAATATACGGCAGGTTTTTACTTTCACTTGCAAATGATCAGTCGAACACGGTCCCAGAGCAAGAATTTATAGCATCGCAAAGAGAGGTTTATGAAAGAATTCTCTCTTTTCAGAGAGGAGAAAGAACTCAAATTCGTCTATTGGATCCCCCTATTCATGAGCTGTTTTCTGCAAGTGTCGCGCTTGAAACAAGAGCATCTTACGGGAGGAAATTTGGTAGCTCGGTCGCAGATAATGCGCTTACTGATCGAAAAGAATCACTGCGTGGAGCACAACTTCTAGGAAAATTCTCAGGAATATACCGGGCGCAGCTTCGGGCGTTATTCGATGCATACAATTCTGTAATAACCAAAGAGGGCGTTGATTCTGATTTAAGAATTTTCATACCTTACGTTGAAGATGTCGAACAAGTAAGACGAATAAAAGCGATGGCCGATGATATCAATCAAAAGGAATTTGGTGATGCAATACGCTACGAGCTAGGTGTGACTTTAGAGACCATAGGTGGTTGTATCGCAGCAGGTGATATGATTAGAGATCTTAGAATCAAAAATTTTGCTATTGGGAGTAATGATCTTTTTCCATTTATTGATGGAACTGCGGACAGATATAGCGGACAGCTGGCATATGTGGGAAATGCATCAGACGGTACGCCGCTTCTTAAACCAGCAATTCGTGCTTTTTTGGAAAGAACTCTGGATCTTATTGTAGACGCGGCAAAAGAGGCTGATCTCGATGTGAATGTTGGTCTTTGCGGCGAAATGAACAGTGTAAAACTTCATCCGGAAAATCTTGGGCCACTTCTTCACAGATTTGATTATCTTTCTGCAAGTAGGCCAAAACAAATTCCTGTGATAACATTGTTATGGGCTCAAACACTGCATAAACTGTACGGATGTCCTCAATCACCTTCAAATTAATATTCTAGAGACATACGAGAACTTGTTAAGTTAAGAATGTACTCCAAAACTTGCTCCATGTTCTTTAAGATGCTATACTCTTTCTTTGGGATTTCTTTTTCATTTTCATCTATAAGCTTAAGAATTTCATATCTATTTTTGTTAATTTGATATGCTTTATCAAGGCTAAATTTGTAGTAAAGATCATGATACATATTAAAAGATTTTAGGATGTACTTGCAAATTGTAACAGCTTCTTTCGAGCCCTTGATTTTCTGTTGTAATAACTCCCGTGCATTGTACTTTATCAGGTCCATAACCGTGTCAATAACTTCTAAAATATGATACATCAGCGCAGTTTTTCGATAATCCGGATAACCAACCTTATTGAGAATCCTCTGGCAATACACGACAAATTTTGTAATAACGTCATGTTTTTGCTGGATCGTCTCGAGCAAAGAGGGGTCTCCTTTTTCATATCCCTCGATCATATCGGAGATGGCTTCTGAAGTTAATAAAAAGATTCTTCTTAACATTGTATCAAATCCCTTGATTGTGTCTTCAGAAATGCTTTTGATAACGCAATGATCTTCTTTCAAAGAGAAAATTTCAACACCGTTTAAACGCCCAACTTCTTGCGCGATGACCTCAGTTACTCTTTCCTGTTTGTCTCTTCTAAAATTTTCACAGACGGGTTGTTTAAATCGAATAATAATCTCATCATACCCATTCTTGTATAAAGATCGAACAAAATACATGATAGAATCTCGATCGAGTTGTTGGATGGCAACATCGACAGCGCCACGTTCGCTTACTTTGCCAGTGCTTAAAATAAGTCGATTTCCTTCCTCACTGACTTCGAGTTCGTCTCCTTTTTTGAGTTCGTGTTTTAAAGCCCATTTTCTCGGAATAGAAACAAGTTGCGTTGAATCTGCTATCTGAATGATTTTTCGTCCCATAGTATAATACCTACCCCTCGATTACTCTCTTCTAAAAGGAGGTTTTATATAAATCTTTACTTTTTTATATAAAATCTTAAATTTTCCTAATATTATAAACTTTCCTGTGCACAATTTTTTAAAGCATGAGTTCCTTCTACTTTTATATGACTGAGCCTATCCATAAAGAATATCTTCTTGTCAGACATGGAGAAACAATCCTTAATTTTAAAGGTAGGCTTCAAGGTGACATTAGCGCAGGTTCATCGCTTTTAGTTGATGGCAGACAACAAGCCCAGGTTCTTGCAGAGCAAATGAGATCAGAGGGCCTCCAAGTTGATCTCATTATCACAAGTAAGCTCCTTCGCGCATATCAGACGGCCGAGATTATACAAAAATGTGTACTTAAGCCAGAAGATCCAGAAGATCATCTAAGTGATCACCCAAATATAGAGCCCGTCTCTTTGCTTCAAGAAAGGGGATTCGGTTCAGCCCAGGGAAAAAGCTATGAACAACTTGGAATTGGGGGGGGTGAACATAGAAAATGTTTACAAGAAGTGTACGTTGCTGACAGAACTGCAACTTTTAAAGATCCAGAAAGTTTAGACTCAATCGACGCAAGATTAGGACAACTTGTGATGCACCTTTCAGAAGCGAAAGCGGGGAGATATGTTTTAGTAGGTCATGAAATGATCAACAGTTATCTCGTAAATCTTCTGTGCAATGAAGGTCGTGTTTATCATACTCAAGGTAACTGCAGAGTGCATGCATTTTTGTTAGCAGATAACCAATTGGTTAAGCATCGTTTAGACATAACAAAAGGATTTAGGTTTGGACTACCCTAATTTTTCCCCCAAAACCTTTAAAAACCAGACAGTATTCATTTTTCTTATGGACGAAGAAAATCTTCTTGTTAAGGAGCGTTTGAAGAAGCTTGAAGAGTTGAGGCAATTAAAGATTAATCCATATCCTTATCATTTTGATAAAACGCATCATGCAAATGATCTTTCCCACAAGTATGCGAATTTAAAACCGGAAGAGCATACAAAAGATCACGTTTCCATCGCCGGTAGAATTATGACGTTAAGAAGAATGGGCAAGGTGACGTTTCTCCATATTGCGGATGGTCATGGGAAAATTCAGTGTTATTTTAGAGAAGATGAGACAAAAGAGTACTCTCATTTAAAACTCCTGGACATGGGAGACTTTATCGGAGTGCAAGGCCATATTTTCAAAACAAAAACTGGAGAAATTACAATAGCAGTAACAGAATTTTTAATATTAAGCAAAGCCATTCGTCCCTTGCCTGAAAAATTTCATGGTTTGAAGGATCCAGAATTAAGGTACAGGATGCGTTATCTTGATTTGATTATGAATCCGGATGTCAAAGAAACATTTATCAAAAGATACCACATCATTAAAGAGATCAGGAATTTTCTCGACGATAAAGGCTTTATAGAAGTAGAAACTCCAGCATTGCAGCCCATCTATGGGGGAGCGGCAGCAAGGCCCTTCACAACTCACCATAACGCATTAAATATGAAATTGTACATGAGAATTTCACCTGAGATGTATTTGAAACGCTTAATCATCGGGGGTTATGAAAAAGTGTATGAGATTTGTAAAAATTTCAGAAACGAAGGCGTTGATTACACTCATAATCCCGAATTCACCATGTTAGAATTCTATCAAGCTTATGCAGATTATAACGACATGATGGACATGGCTGAAGAGATGATTAAAAAGATTGCAAAGAAGGTCAACGGAACATTAACAGTAGAGTATCGAGGAAATAAGATTGACCTTTCTAAAAAGTGGACAAGAATGACGATGAAAGAGGCACTGAAGAAATATGCCGATCTTGATGTGGACAAATATACAGATCAGGAATTGTTCGATCTTGTAAGAACATACAATCTTGAATATCACGGAGACCTCACCCGGGGCGGTGTCATGACAGTTCTCTTTGAAGAATTAGTTGAGGAAAAACTGATTCAGCCGCATTTTATTATGGATTATCCTGTGGAAGTTTCTCCCCTTACTAAAATTCATCGAAAAGATTCACAATTCACAGAGCGTTTTGAACTTTTTATAAATGGTCAGGAGTGGGCGAACGCGTATTCAGAATTGACAGATCCGCTAGATCAAAGAAAACGTTTAGAAGCCCAGGAAAAGTTAAGAGTGATTGGCGAAGAAGCTCAGCCCATGGACGAGGATTTCATCAGGGCAATGGAGTACGGAATGCCGCCCACGGGTGGCTTAGGCCTTGGCGTAGATCGCCTCATTGCACTGCTCTGCGGCAAAGACACCATTAGAGACATCATTTTCTTTCCCACAATGAAACCAGAAGCAGGAGTCAAAGAACAGCCCATAGTAACAAGAACCTCGGGAATGCCTGGAGAACTACGTTAAGTTTTGAGCCTTTTCATCCAAAACATTTAAATAACAATCTTGAGCAGTTTTCTTCATGAGCCCATTGAAAGAGCCTACCATTGTGGGTTTAACTGAAGAAGTGACTATTTTTGGCAAGGACAAGGATGGCCATCCCACGAAGAAAACGTGCATGGCAAGGATTGATACGGGTGCTACAAGAAGCTCTCTTGATGAAGATGTAGCTAAGAGTATCAGCATTTACCCTTCAGGCTTTAAAGCAGAAGTGAAGAGTGCCTCCGGACACACCTTACGCCACGTTGCAAAAGTAAAACTCCTACTTCACGGCAGAGAATTCATCATTGATATCACGTTAATAGCCCGCGAACATATGAAGTACAAATGCCTCATTGGAAGGGACATTCTCAAAAAAGGATTTTTAATAGATCCTTCGAAGTGAAACTATGGAAAAAAGATTTAGCATTGCACTAATAAGTCAGCAAAGTGTTAGCTCGGATTGGACTGCGGAAGCATTAAAAAAATATTTCACCCACGTAGACCATCTCGATATTAAAAATATAGAAATTAGCCTCGAATCAGAAAAGCCCAAAGTCTTCTATGAAGGTAAAGAACTACAGAGGTACGATTGTATTTTCGCAAAAGGTTCTTTTCGCTACGCAGATCTTCTTCGTTCCCTAACAACAATTTTGGGAAAGCAATGTTACATGCCCATCAAGGCAAGTGCTTTTACTGTAGGGCATGATAAACTTCTTACTCAATTAAAACTTCAAGATGCAAAAATTCCCATGCCCAAAACGTATGTTTCAGCAACGGCAGCTACTGCCAAAGATCTTCTGAAACGTATGACATATCCTGTTGTGATGAAGTTTCCCAAAGGAACCCATGGCAAGGGTGTCATGTTTGCTGATAGTTATGACAGTGCAAGTTCCTTGCTTGACGCGTTAACAGCGTTAAAACAGCCTGTACTGATTCAGGAATATATCGAAACTGGTGGCGTTGACACAAGGGTTATTATTGTTGGAGATAAAGTTGTGGCCGCAATGAAAAGACATGCAGTGCAGGGTGAAAAACGAGCAAATATTCACGCTGGAGGAAAAGGAGAACCTGTTACTTTAGATCCTTTAACAAGCAAAATTGCGGTGCAATCCGCGCAGGCAGTTGGTATAGGAGTGTGTGCAGTCGATATTATTGAGGGTGTAAAAGGCCCGATGGTTATTGAGGTAAACCTTTCCCCCGGACTTCAGGGTATCACGACTGTAACGGGCATCGATGTTGCTGACGCAATTTCAAATTATCTCTTTGAACAAACAAAGCATTACTGGGATGGAAAGCAAAAACAGACGAGTGAAATCCTCGCAGATTTAGGCATTACAGCAGAGGAGGGTGTGAAGGATGTTATCACCAATCTGCAGTTCAGAGGCAATAGAATCCTTCTTCCGGAAATCATCACAAAAGTTTCTCAATTAACAATTGATGACGAAGTTCTCTTGAAATGCAACAAAGGCAGAGTCACGATAAAAAAGATGTAACGTTTTCGGTTTTTAATTGTTTTCTCGTAAATACTTCATTCGGGTAATATATTCCTTCGTATTATTCGAAAATTCTGCGAAAAAATTCACATAAAGCATAAAAAGGAGAAAAATGAAAAAGAAGGTACACCGGCGTCGGTTAACCCGGTATACCGCAAAGTTAAGACCTTTGTATCCCTCGGGATGTCTGGGTTCAAAAAGCTTTCGGTTTGTACCGTTGGTTTGAAAATCCCAGCGCCGGCGCACTTTTTACTGCCATGCTTTATAATACAAATATCTAGTTTACAAATTCTTTCTGGACAAGCGTATAAGAAACAAAAAAATTTAAATATCTCTACACGTAAAGGATTCCGGTGACACAATGAAAACTGATTTTTTTGCAGGTCTTGGCTTGGGATTGATTTTGCTTCCATTGTATGCCTTTTTGATGGAGCTTGAATCTTTAGGGAACTATCTAATTGTTATCTTTGTTCTAATTGGTGTTGGCCTTGTAGTGTACGGATACACAAGTCGTCAAAATAGTCCGCCAGAAAGAATTGTTAAAAAATAATTCTTTAAAAAATAAACATTGCCAATTTTTTTATACCTTCGTGTGTACTATAGGGGACTTTGAATAACCCCCTGATTTATCATTTATTCAAAGTAATCGATACAGGTTTGAACAAATTTTTAAGGTTATTCAAACCTCTCTATAGAAATCATCCGATTAGATACGGATTTTTTTTTGAGAGGTCAGGTCTGAATTCTTGTTCTATTATTTTTGCAAGGCCTTCACATGGTAGAGTAATTGGGGATAACCCATTGTGGTCACTAAACACCAATGACCCATCGAGGTAAGTTATCATTCGAAATCTGTATTGTTTTCCATGATGCCTGAAATATGGCCAACCAGTGCCCTTAAAAACAAGAGGTATTACGGACAAAGTTTTTAGAAGATCTCTCGGTTCCACGGTCAGTGGTAGAAGAGTGTAATTCATCCCAGTAAATAGGTTGTTAAGGGGTGGTTCAGCCAAATTTGCTGGTACTCGTCCCATCAAAAATGGATCTGATAATTTGTATGACCCTGTCAATTGCATTAAAACATAGACCAACCAACCTTTACTCTTGATAGCCTGCAAGATTTCTCTACTGTATGGTACTGGTTCCATTAATGCAAGAAATTTCCTTCCATTTAAAAAGCTTGGTCAAAGAATACTTATTTTTGATGTCTCAATTCAAACGCCGCAATCGTTTCTCTTTTTTCCAGCATTCCTTCTTGGATGTAGATTTGTAGAACGCGGATTTTTTCGTCAAAGTGTTGAGGGTTGTAATGATGACTCTCTTTCTCTGCAAGGGCATTTGTTGTTATTCCGTTCACTTCAAAAATAGCTTGCTCAGTAGCATCGCTCACAGCTTTTAATTTCACAGAATAGACTTCATCATTCATTTCAAATTGTTTGGTTTGCCCTTCGTAGAGGTAGCTGATAACTCCGGCATCATTTGCTGTAAAGTAAAATTTGACAAGATCTCCTGTTTGGGTGATGTATGACTCGTATTGCACGTCAGAAACAAGTAACTTTGTTTTTTCGCCAAGTGAAATTATTTCTTCTTTTGATTTTTTTAAATATTTTTTGTCATTAATGATAATGTCAACAGTTGCGTCGGAGTAAACCTTTTCTAACCTCATCTCATAAGTTTTTTCAGGAAAAACAATCGTTGTCGTTTCCGCAGTTTTTAAGAGAAATTGAACCGTGTCAACTTTTGTTATTTCTTCTGCTTCATCTTCAAATGTTTCTTTGGGTTCCTCTCTGATTATAGACTGTGCAGTTTCAGCTATAGGAGTTTGTGCTATTTCCTGAGGTTCTTCTGAAACTTGAGGAATTTCTTGGTTTACCTGAGCAGCTTGGCACCCCACAATAAAAATGAATAAAATAAATAGTGACAATTTCATAAACAAAAGAGAGAATTAAACTTTATAAGGTTTTTGATGGTTGATATTTAAAAGAGTCAGGACAACCCAATCGAGCGCATCTTTCCTGAAAACGTTTTTCTGCTTCTGCTCCCATATGAATCTCAACCGCCACCTCGGTTCCGGTGGGGTTATAGAGGTATCCATCGCAAAGTTGAACAATGCAAAGGCCAGTACCCCCCTCACTCTGAACTCCTTGATCATCGATTTGTACTGCTATTCTATTTTCATCAAGAAAAATTTTTCCTTGTTTTATCTTTTTTCGCAACCCTTGCATCTTTCCGCCATGATCAAATCCTTGTTCTTGTCTGCAATGAAGGTAAACAACATTCCTGCCAAAATAAAATGTAACTTCTACTGCTTTTTCTGGGCTGTACTGTGATCCATGTCTTACCGCATTCAGAATAAGTTCGTCATATACTTGGTGAACGAAACGCTCTCTTCCTTCGCTAAAGAAGTATCCCAAATCGAAGACTCTTTGAAGGAATTCATCAAAAAATGGATTGCCTCCCCCTTGCCAGGCTTCTGCACTCCGTGTTTTGGAGAGAGGCTCAGAAATCATTTCTAGGATGCTAAAATCAATAGGAATATTTGGTACTACAAGATCTGCTATTGAAACGTCTGTTGTTGACATAGAAACATTAAAAGTGAAGTTATTTATAAACTTTTATCCTTCAAACCTGCTTTTCTCACAATCAATCTCGCGGTGTTTTTTCCTTCTTCTTTTATTTCAAATTCGTCAATATTAACCTTTTTTTTGAATAAGGGGCAATCCAAAACCAGTGATTCAAACTCTCCGCCTTCCCCAGCCACATTGATACTGTACTTTTTGTGAAGTTTAACAAGTGCGTCAATATCATTTTCTGTAATAATTCTTCCAAGCCATGTTTTATCCAAACCTTCTGCCGCAACACTGCTTAAAACAAATTTAAAATTATTTTTTAATAATTCTATCATTTCTAATTCTTGGTCTTTGCGCCAGAGTGGGCAAAATACTTTTAGTCCTAATTCTTCTGCTATTTTTTCAATTCTCTCGCGTTGGTAATTGCTATGGAGAGCGCCTGTAACAATTCCTTCGATGTGATATCTTTCTTTAGCCTTTTGTATCGCTGTTTTCAAATCAACAAGTTCTTTTTCTTTCTCCCCCATTGTTTCTTGTTCAATAATCGGAATGTTCATAGCCTGTGCTTGAAGTGCGGCTAAATCAATTGCGGGTGTATGAAACATAAACGAGTCTGGATTTTTACTTTTTAGTGTAATCAAACACGAAATTTCATAGTTATGCAGCTTCATGAGATAGATTGCATACGTCGAATCTTTTCCTGAAGAAAAAAGCGCTCCTAATTTTACATTCGGACGATTATAAAACTGTTTAAGATAAGAAGATTTTGAATCAAACTTCGCTCGTTTTGCCAATTTTTCAATCGCACGATCCGTTTTGCTTCCGTACTGCGCTGCTTGTTTTTTTCGCCAAGCAAATTCTTTTGGAATGTTTAAAACATCCTGAGCAGTTTCTCGAAGAATTATTTTTTTATTATCACTTTCGACTTTTCCATCCTCTTCATCTTTCTTATTTTCTTTTGTTTCTTTTTTTACATTCGTTTTATTCTTTTTTTCAATTTTTTCTTTATTATAATCCTCTTCTTTTTCATTACCCTCTTTTTCGCAGTTTATTTTATATTCTGCAGGAATTTTCAAAGCGTAACTAATAAGATCATGATCTAAAAAAGGAACGCGCAGTTCAATGCCATGATGCATTGTAATGACATCATCCCTATACAAATCCCTTTCGTAAATTTTTAGTAATCCCGCAAGGCATTCGGCATTGACGTCCAATGAGTTTTGATGGCGTTCGTATCCCGCAAAGAGTTCCTCACTTCCAATGCCTGAAAGCATGACTTTAACGCCATCTTTTTTTGCTTCTTCGCAAGCAAGGTAAAAAGTGAGTCCGACACCTACTTTAATGACATTGCTATCCTCGATCAGTGGGGCAATAATTTTCAGATAGTTTTCAACTTCTTCAAGTTTTATTTTTTTAACTTTGAGTGAAAAACCAAAATGTGCGGATACTTTTTGTGCGGAAATAAGGTCTGGGGCGTCAGTCAAAGTAGGGTCTGCAATTGCGGCGGTGTAGCAAGTAAAATCAACTTTCATGTCTTGTAATACTTTTGCAAGAATTAATGAGTCAATTCCCCCTGAGAACAAAACTCCGATTTTTCTGTTAGGGACTCTTTTTTTTATTGACTCTTTTAGCAGCCCTGCAATTTTCACCTTAATCTTTTCTTTTGAATCTTTTATCTCTGGTTTTGTATCAAAGAAATTTTGTTCTTCAAACATTATCTCTTTAGTTTTGAGATTGTAGAATAATATTTTTCTAGGATTTAATTCGTCGATATTTTTGCATCCTAATTTTTCCAAAGCTTTTCTTTCTGATGAAAAAGCGAAGGGATTTAGGGAATACCATAGCGGCTTTACACCTATAACATCCCGTGCCAGTATAACAATATCATTTCTCTTATAAACAAAGGCGAAATCTCCATCAAGTTCGTTCAATATTTTTTTTATTTTTTCAGTTACCTCTCTTTTATTATTTTCTTCTTCATTTTTTATTTTTTTATCTTTTTCTTTATCATTTTTAGCTTTTTCGTTTTTTTTCGTTTTCTTATTTTGTTCATTACTTACCAGATCTTTATTTTCAGTTTTGTTAACGCTTTTTTCAGCTTCATCAAAAACATTTTCTAATAAGAAAAATAACAATTCTGCATCGTTTCTCGGTTTTGACCCGTATTTCCCAGCAAGTTCTTCCCAGTTATAAATTTCGCAGTTTGCTGCAAAGATTCCCTTCCCCTCAAATGGTTGGATTACTTTCTCTCCTACGATTGAGTGTAGGCAGTGGGCGAGCTGGAAATTGGTTTTTTTGACAATTTTTTGTGCGTCCTTGCCCCTATTCTGTATAAGGTTAAAAGCTTCAGCTAGGTTTATTTTTTCATCTTGAATGCCGAGGATTCCGCACATGGTTTTTTTATGACAATCGTCGATTTATATAGGTTTGCGAGCATTTTAAATAGAACATTGGAATCCCTCATTTTATGAAAATCTGGATGGGTACAACACGCTAAAATCCAGAACTTGATAGTGCCTAACATTCCCTTTTTGATCCAGAAATTCTTGCTCTTTAGATTAATAATAATATTGTAATAAATCCAATTTTTATATAAAATTAATATATTAACAATATAAACAATATTAATTCCACGCGTAAAAAGTAAAGCTTTATGAAGGGGCGCCATTGAAGCCTCTTAGTGAGGGGAGTTTGAGAGCATGACCGTAGAGAAACCAGTAATTGAGTACACAAATTTTGATGGTACCCGCGTAGGATATTCAGTAGAAGTTTTCGAAGACGGTGCCTTACGACGTACAGAAACAATTGAAAGTGAAGGGTTGAAACGCTTTATTAGTCCTTTTACAGACATAACTGACACAATTCAAATTGATCCTAAAGAGGTGGCTAGTATGGGAGATTCGCTCCGCAAGAGCGGTTTTATCAGCGGGTTAATGCACGAGAGTGTCCAGGACCCCTCCTATTCCGATGGCCGAACAAGGACTTTGGGTATGGGTTACAAGGAGTTGGTAGCTGTGGGTCGCACACTTCCAGGCGAAGCAGGTGTTGTAGCTGAAAGTATTGACAAACTTTTCAAAAACAAACCAGTCAAAAGAAAACCAACAGAACGTACCATAAAACGAGCAGCATAAAGGTTACTCTTCATTTTTTTCATACAACCTATCACCATACACCCACTTACCGACGTCTTCATTGTGTTTTTGTGCACGTCGCTTCCATTTTTTAGGAATATCCTCTTTTTGTGACTTAACTTGGAACATATACTTTTTGGGTATATCTCCATTATATTTTTTACCTATCTGTCGAACTCATTTCTTCTCTTCTTCAAATAAATATTCCGGCAGGAATGTTTTCTTGTAAAACTGATAAATTTCAATGCTGTTGAACGTTTCAATAATGTCTTTGAATTCTTCCCTCAATGCTGCAACAAGTCTTCGTACTTTAATCGGGTCTAGGGTTTCCAAATCCACTTCCATGTCCCAGTCTCCCACAGTCCTGCTCATTTGGACAATTTCTGCAGATTTAAGGAGGAAATCCATCAAATGTTCGTCCCTTTCTTTGCTCATGTTGTGCAGTTTCAAAAAAAGTCTGAATTTGTGTATGCCTAGTTGCGTCGTGTCAATGATTTGCTTAAACCCTTTGATGACTTTCTTTTTTCTTAATTGTTTTAGTAATCCAATAACAGTTTTAATGTTCAAATCTGATTTTTCAGCCAGTGAAATAAATCTCATTTGAGGATTTTGTAACAATTCCCCCATCAATTTAAGTTCATTGCGCTCAAATTGCTGCACTTCTCTGTCCCCTCCGACGATGATTTCTTCCCGTACCTCTTCTATAAGCTTTGGATTTTTCAGTAAATATTCTCTAGGATAAATGTACGTAACAACATTGAGGGTGATTTTGTAATTGTTCAATGATGGTATCGTACTCGCAATTTTTTTCAATTCTTTATTAAAGCGTGAGGGATTCGGGCTTTCAAATTCGATAACAAAGTCATATCCTCCTCCAAGCTCGTAAATGGAAGTAATGTACGGATTCTCCCCAAGAGTTTTCATAATCTGAAGTTTATCTTTTTCGCCGATATAGCCCCCTTTGAAGTACACCCTGAAGAGCATTAATCCGAAGTAGGAATAGTCAAAAATGCAGTAGGGATTAGACAAAATATGCTCTTTCTCAAACATATTCAGTGCGTATTTGAGGCGCTGCGAGCTCTTCTTCAAAAGTGATGATAATTGCTTGAGTTTAAAACGCGCATTTTCCGACGATAAAAATAGTAAATCGCGATCAATTTTCGGCACCATAGCCAAATATTTTTTTACTTATTTATAAATCTTTTTAAGTTAATGGAAAAAAGTAAAAAAATAACAGGCATTATATATAAATATAGGTATTTGTATACTGACCTCCCCTATGATAAGAAACGATTTATTCAGCTTATTAGTACGTTATCACATTGAGCACAACCTTCCTCCAAGTTTGCCCCACGTAACGAGGCGCAGCAAACTCAGATTACCCAACGGAGGACTATCAGTCGAGGGTGCCACCGAAAACCCTTATCAGCAAGGACTTCTTATCATCGCAGATGGTGAAACTCTTGCAGATCGTTTACAAAAAACACGTGTCATTCTTGGAGGAGTACCAGAATTCCAGAAGATAGCTGATTGGGAGAGCTTCAGAAATTATCTTGAATCCCAAGACGGGGTCGATGGAGCCTATTTGATGGACACTGTTAATGGAAGAATTGCACACGTAGTCGAATTAAACAACAACCCTGATAACACGGAACCATTAGAGCTCAGCGACCTTCTACCAGATAACTTTTTATCGTGTGACGGGAATGTGCCAGTAAGCAATGTCGGAACAAAAACGCGGCTTGCGTTGAGATTACCAAGGGCGTACTCAACTGGACAAGAAAGGGTAGAAGCGCTCCAAATCAAAAGAACAGCCTACCTGAGTTTAGGCATAGGCAAAGTTACACGCATCACCCCGGAGGGATTAGCAGAAGAATTCTTTTTCGAACACGATCCTAATCCTAAAAGCGAAGGGCCTTTCATCAATAAAAAGTATGGCATTGTCGGAATTCACAGAACTTACGAGCGTACTCCAGAAGGAGAATTAAGAGTCGCGACAGAAACAAGAGTTGATCCACAAGATTTTGGAATCGAACCAACTCCGAGAAGAGGCTGGGGTGTCGCCTTGGGTTGTGCAATGAAGTATGTAGTGAGTAGTGTTTTGGTTTACATGTCAGGATCGACAGCTCAGACTGCAATTTCTAATGTGATGTCTCTCTTGAAATAGGCACAAGAGGGAGTTTGGAGATGTGAAAGGATTGAGAAGGTGAAGACATCAAAAAAAAGTAGCCCCTACAAAATTTTGTACATTGCTTGGTATTTTCCTTTTCTATGAACATAGCCCCGTTTTGTGTAGTACCGTTCCAAATGTTCTAGTTCTGCTTCTTTTATGAAAAGTGAAACTTCCTTTGCTCCCTTTTTTCTCAGTCTGCTCTCAGCCTCGTCCATCAATAAAGAACCAATACCTTGCATCCTATAACCTTTTCTTGTAACAAGTCGAAAAATAAAGGCATTCCAACCATCATAGACAATATAGGCATTTCCTATTGCGTGATTGTCAACAACAGCTACTATAACAGAACCGGGATTTTTTGTAATCTTGATTCTTAAATTTTCTCTAGTATCTAACTGTGGATTAAACATTCCCACTTCTTCCAAGTTTATTTTCACATCTTCATAATCAGAATCCGTGTAATCTCTAATTTCTACCATGAGCTAGGAATTGAGAACATGTTTATACGTTGATATTACTCACCTTTATAAATGAGGCGTTTATTTTTAAGAGTGTTATAACAATGGCTACCATTAAAATTAAAGGATATGATATCACCCTTCCCGCAATTAGAGATTCGTATGATCGGAGAGCAGTGCAGTATAGAAATAATATTATTGAGACGTTAAAAAAGATGGGTCTTACAGAAGATGATATTGACCTTGACCTGGAAGTAAATGCTTTTAAAAGTGCACCCGCGACCGTTTCTTGGTTTATGGATGGCCATCACTTGTATTACAGTTGTAAGATCGCAAAGAAGTATGTGGAAAATCTCTATATCGTTTTTAAGGTGATCAATCTTGAAGTTAATGCTTTACTTGCGGGAAAAAAAACTCGTGAGGAATTTACAAATGCGTTTTCTGAAGGGCATGATGTTGAAGAAGAACGTAAGGAAGCACGAAGTGTTTTAGGAGTTGAGCATGATGTTACAGATATGAGTGTCATCAATTCAAAATATAAAGATTTAGCGAAAAAACATCATCCTGACATGCCAGGTGGTGCAACAGAAAAATTTAAAGAGATCAATCGGGCTCATAAGACTTTAAAACGAGAATTGGAGTAACGACTGTTTCTATTTGCTTGTAGAGAACTTTGAAAAACCCCATTTTCTAACGATTTGTCAAGAACCACCGGTAGCACGTTTGACCAGTGGTTCTTGAGCACAGTCTGAATTCCACTCTATCGTGGTTTGCGAATAGCAAACTACCAGTCATAAGACTGGTGGAATTCAGATGTTTCAAAGTGATCTATTAAAAGTTTGAACAGAGAACTTTGCAAAGTTCTCTAGAGAAGTTTGAGTATTTCTCATTATTTAGAAACGGACATAACTTTTATGGCATTACTGTCCGTTTCTAAGTAGAAAACGACCATTT